>DASYTM010000169.1:0-16984 GCA_036002345.1 Candidatus Methylomirabilota bacterium
GTTCGACCTGGCGCGCGCCGCCGAGGCGCAGCCGCTCACCACCTGGGTCGATCCCGCCACGGGCCGCCGCCACAGCACGATGTGGCTGATCCCGCGCTCGGCGGAGGACCTCGGCGCGCGCCGGCGCGCGCACCGGCTGTGGGCCGAGCCGTCGTTCGGCCTCATGGGGCGCACGCCCGATCACGTGGCGTGCGTGCTGAGCGCGTTCGCGGGCTGGCGCCAGCTCTTCGACCGCGGCGGCACGCGCTTCGGCGACAACGTCGTCCGCTTCTACGAGCGCGCGCGCGCCGAGGACCTCTACGTCGCGTACGGCATCGTGCCGCTGCAGATCGACCGCTCGCAGCCCGCCCACCGGCAGCCGGAGCCGTTCCTCTACCCGGGCGTGGCCGCCGAGCGCGACGGCGGCATCGTCGTGCGCGGCGCGCAGGGCATCACCACCTCCGCCGTGCTCGCCGACTGGCTCTTCATCTCGTACATCACGCCGCTCCAGGAGGGTGACGACGACTACGCGCTGTCGTTCGTGGTGCCCGTCAACGCGCCCGGGCTCCGCGTCTACCCGCGGCGGCCGTACGCGCAGGGGACGACCAGTGTGTACGACTACCCGCTGTCCTCCCGCTTCGACGAGGTGGACGCTACCGTCGTCTTCGACGACGTCTTCGTGCCCTGGGAGCAGGTGTTCGTCTACCGGCGCGTGGATCTCGTGAACGCGCAGTTCCACGAGTCGCCCTCGCACACGCTCGCCAACTTCCAGTCGCTCGTGCGCTTCACCGTGAAGCTCGAGTTCATGGCGGGGCTGGCTTTGAAGCTCCTCGAGGTCCACGCCGCGGACAAGAGGCCGGAGGCCCAGGCCGCCCTCGGCGGCGACATCGCCGCGTTGTGCGCGACCTTCGAGGCGCTGGTGCAGGCCGCCGAGAAGAACCCGCTGATCCGCGAGGGCGTGGCCCGGCCGCATCCCCAGTACGTCTACGCGGGCATGAGCCTCCAGCGGCGGCTCATCGTGGACATGCTCCGCGCCATCCGCGAGCTGGCCGGCGGCGCCTTCCAGCAGCTGCCCTCGTCGGAGGCGTCGTTCACGAGCCCCGAGACGCGCGCCGACGTCGAGCGCTTCATGCGCGGGGCCACGGCGAGCGCGCGCGAGCGCGTGAAGCTCTTGAAGCTCGTGTGGGACTTCGTGGGCACGGAGTTCGGCGGGCGCCAGCTCCAGTACGAGATGTTCTACTCCGCCGCGCAGCCGATCGTGAACACCCGCATGTTCCGGTCGTACGACTGGGAAAAAGCCAAGGCCGCCGTCGACCGCTGTCTCGGGGAGTACTAGCCCTGGCGACGCTGGGCGTGATCAACATCGGGGCGTTGGCGACGGGCGTGCTCGGGGCGCCGCGCGGCGACGCCGAGTCGCTGCTGGCCGAGAACGGGCGGATCACCGCGCTGGGCGCGGCGAGCCGCACCAACGCCGCGCGGGCCGACGTGGTGATCGACTGCCGGGGCACGACGGTGATCCCGGGGCTGATCGACTCGCACTGCCACGTCGTGCTCGGCGACTACACGCCGCGGCAGAAGACGGTGGACTTCCTCGACTCCTACGTCCACGGCGGGATCACGGCGGTCGTCTCGGCGGGGGAGGGCGTGCACGCGCCCGGCCGTCCCCACGATCCGGCCGCGTCCAAGGCCATCGCCATCGCCGCCGCCAAGTGCTTCGAGCACTTCCATCCCAACGGCATGAAGGTCAACGCGGGCTCGGTCGTCCTGGAGCCTGGGCTCACCGACGAGGACTTCGCCGAGATGGCGAAGCACGGGGTCCGCCACGCGAAGTACGGCTTCGGCGGCTACGCCCACCCCCGCGACGGCGAGCCCGACGTGCGGCGCGCGCAAAAGCACGGGCTCTGCGTCATGTCCCATAGCGGCGGCAACTCCATCCCCGGCTCGAGCCCGATCACCCACGACGTGCTGCTGCACCTGCGCCCGGACGTCTGCGGCCACGTCAACGGCGGGACGACCTCGCTCGACGAGGACGGCCTGCGCACGATCATCCGCGAGACCGACATGGCGCTCCAGATCGTGCAGGCCGGCAACCTCAAGTCCGCGCTCTTCATTTTGAAGCTCGCGCGCGAGGCCAATGCGCTGGCGCGCGTGTGCGTGGCGAGCGACACGCCGACGGGCACGGGCGTGATGCCGATGGGCGTGCTCAAGAGCGTGTGCGAGCTGGCCTCGCTGGGAGACGTGGCGCCGGAGATCGTGCTCGCCCTGGCCACGGGCAACAACGCGCGCGCCTTCCGGCTGGCCGCGACCGGGACGCTCGCCGTGGGCCAGCCCGCCGACCTCGTCGTGTGCGACGCCCCGGCCGCCTCGCTGGCGTCCGACGCGCTCAGTGCGATCGCGCGGGGCGACATACCCGGCATCTCGGCCGTGGCGATCGACGGGGAGGTGCGCGTGGCCCGGAGCCGCAACACGCCCCTCGCCAAGCGACTCGGCACGATCACCGGCGTCGCGGTGGGGGCCGGCGGACATTGAAGGGTTCGACATGTGGAGCACATGCGAGTAGCATGATGGCATGCCCCGGATGATTCAGATCCGTCACGTCCCGGATGACATTCACCGGAAGTTGAAGGCCCGCGCGGCGCTGGCCGGCATGTCCCTGTCGGACTATCTGCTGGCTGAAGTGCGGCACACCCTCGAGAAGCCTACCCTGACGGAGATGATGGAGCGCCTGGCACGTCGGCGGCCCGTCAAGGTCAGGGAGACAGCGGCCGCCCTCATACGCCGGGAGCGTGATCGACGGTGATCGTGCTCGACGCGTCCGCGGCGGTCGAGCTCCTGCTGGTGACCGCCGGAAGCGCTGCAGTGAGGGAACGGGTCTCCAGGATCGACGAAACGCTCCACGTACCACATCTCTTCGACGTCGAGGTCGTCAGTGCGTTGCGGCGCCATCGCATCACCGGAACACTCGGGCACGAGCGGGCGCGCGAGGCACTCGATGACTTCTTGCAATTGCGGGCCGTTCGGTACCCTCATCAGGTGCTCTTGCCACGCATCTGGGAGCTCGCGCGAACCCTCACCGCCTACGACGCCGCTTACATCGCCCTGGCGGAGGCCTTGCGCGCGCCTCTGGTGACGTTCGACGGACACCTCGCACGAACGACGGGACATCGGGCTCAGGTCGAGCTGCTCGAGACGTGACACTTCTTGACACGACCGCGACGCCCTGACTAGAGTGCGAGGCCGCTGATGAGCGATCGTTGGATCGGCAAGTCCGTCAAGCGCGTCGAAGACTTCCGCCTCCTCACCGGACGCGGGACGTACATCGACGACCATCCCCCCGTCGCCAACGTCCACCAGGCGGCGATCGTGCGCTCGCGCTACGCCCACGGCCGCATCCTTCGCTACGACGTTTCGAAGGCGCTCGCCGCCGAGGGCGTCGTGGCCGTGATCACCGGCGAGGATGTGGCGAAGGAGACGAAGCCGTTCGGCGTCGGCGTGACCGCGCCCGTGCACTACTACTGCGCGGCCACCGACAAGGTGCGTTTCGTCGGCGAGCCGGTGGCCGTCGTGGTGGCGCGCGACCGCTACCTGGCCGAGGACGCCGCGGAGCTGGTCGACGTCGAGATCGAGCCGCTGCCCGTCGTGATCGACGTCGAGAAGGCGCTGGAGCCCGGGGCGCCGGTGCTGCACGAGAAGGTGGGCACCAACCTCGCCGGCCACCGCCGGCTCGTCTACGGCGATCCCGATCGCGCCTTCCGCGAGGCCGAGGTCGTGCTGCGCGAGCGCTTCCGCTTCCCGAAGTACGGCTCCACGCCCATCGAGACGTACGGGATCATCGCGCGCTGGGAGCTCGACGGCGTGTGCACGGTGTGGTCGAACTTCATGGGGCCCTTCATCATGCACCCGCTGACGGCGCGGGTGCTGGGCCTGCCCGAGAACAAGCTGCGCTTCATCGTGCCGCCCGACATCGGCGGCTCGTTCGGCATCAAGTCGAGCATCTACCCGTACATCGCGCTCATCGCGCTGGCCGCGAAGCACGCCGGCGTGCCCGTGAAGTGGATCGAGGACCGGCGCGAGCATCTGCTGGCCTCGTCCAGCGGCACCGACCGCGTCGCGTACCGCGAGGTCGCGGCGATGAAGGACGGCACCGTGCTGGGCATGCGCTACAAGTGGCTCGACAACGTCGGCGGCTACATCCGGAGCCCCGAGCCGGGCTGCTCGTTCCGCCCGACCGGCAACTTCGTCGGCCCCTACAACTTCCAGCACCTCGAGGTCGACGCCTCGGTGGTGATGACCAACAAGAGCCTCACGGGGCCGAACCGCGGCTACGCGTGCGGCCACCTCTACTTCGAGACGGAAGGCATGATGGACCGTCTCGCCGCGAAGCTCGGCCTCGATCCCGTCGAGATTCGCCGCCGCAACCTCCTCCAGCCCGACCAGTTCCCGTATCGCACGCCGACGGGCGGCTACTACGACAGCGGCGATTACCCGGCGGCTCTCGACAAGGCCGTGCGCATCGCGAAGTACGACGACCTGCGGCGCGAGCAGGCGAAGGCGCGTGCCGAGGGGCGCTGGGTGGGCATCGGCGTGGCCCTCGCGGTGGATCCGTCCGTCTCCAACATGGGCTACGTCGCTACCGCGCTCGACCCGCAGTTCCGCGCCAAGCCCGAGTACCTGCCGAAATCCGGCGCCGTGGACTCGGCGACGGTGAAGGTGGACCCGCTCGGCCGCGTGACCGCGATCCTCGGCACGACGCCGCAGGGGCAGGGGCACCAGACGATCGTGGCCCAGATCGTCGCCGACGAGCTCGGGCTCACGCCGGACGACGTCACCGTGGTGGACGAGATGGACACGTTCACGCGCGTGTGGTCGATCTCCTCCGGCACGTACTCGAGCCGCTTCGGCTCCGTGGGCACCAGCGCCGTCGCGCTCGCCGCGCGCAAGCTGCGCGCCAAGCTCGTCGAGTACGCCGCGCACCTGATGGAGCGGCCGGCGTCGGACGTGGAGTTTCGCGACGGCGCGGTACGCCCGCGCACCGGGAAAGGCCCGTCGTACTCCGTGAAGGACCTCGCGGGGCGCGCGCACTGGAACACGGAGTCGCTCCCCGACGGGATGGAGCCCGGCCTGCAGGCCACGGCCGTCTTCGGGTTCACGGTGGCGAAGGCCGTGGACGCCGAGGATCGCGTGAACTCGTCGAACACCTACGGCTTCATCGCCGAGGTGATGGCCGTGGAGGTCGACCGCCAGACGGCGGCCATCAAGATCCTCAAGTACGTCACCGTCCACGATGCGGGCACGATCATCAACCCGATGATCGCCGAGGGGCAGATCTACGGCGGCGCGCTGCACGGCCTCGGCGGCGCGCTCTACGAGGAGCTGAAGTACGACGACGACGGCCAGCTCCTCACCGGCACCTTCATGGATTACCTGGTCCCGACGGCGAGCGAGGCGCCCGCCGAGATCGAGATCGACCACGTGGTCTCGCCGTCGCCGCTGACGCCGCTCGGCTCGAAAGGCCTGGGGGAGTCGTCGTCCATGACGGTGCCCGCCGTCATCGCCAACGCCGTGAGCGACGCGCTCGTCCCGCTCGGCCTCCGCATCACCGAGCTGCCGATGACGCCGAGCGGCCTCTGGGAATTGATTCGCTCGGCACAGCGTCGCCCGTGAAACCGCCGAAGTTCGAGTACCATGCGCCGTCCACCCTCGACGAAGTCATCGCGCTCCTCGTGCGCTACGACGGCGACGCGAAGGTGCTGGCGGGCGGCCAGAGCCTCGTCCCGCTGCTCAACTTTCGGCTCGCGCGCCCGGCCGCCCTCGTGGATCTCAACCGCATCAAGTCGCTTGCCTACATCCAGGAGCACGACGGCCACGTACGGTTCGGCGCCATGACGCGCCAGCGCACGATCGAGTTCTCGCCCGTGGTGGCGCGGCGCCTGCCGCTCCTGCGCGAGGCCACGCGCTGGGTCGGGCACCTGCCGATCCGCTCGCGCGGCACCATCGGCGGCTCGATCGCTCACGCGGATCCCTCCGCCGAATATCCAGCGGTGCTCACGGCGCTCGGTGGCGAGGTGGTCGCGCGCGGCCCGAAGGGCGAGCGGACGCTGCCGCCGGCCGATCTCTTCGAGACCTACCTGACCACCACGCTCGCGGCCGACGAGGTGTTGACCGAGGTGCGCCTGCCCGCGATGCCCGAGGGCGCGGGCTGGGCCTTCGAGGAGTTCGCGCGGCGCCGCGGCGACTTTGCCATCGTCGGCGTGGCCGCCGCCGTCTGGCGCGACGGCAGCCGCGTGACCGCCCGGCTGGCCACGGCGGGAGTGGGGCCCGTGCCCACGCGCTTGCGTGCGTGCGAGGAGATCGTCGAGCGCGACGGGCTGACGGACGCCGCGATCGACGCCGCCGCCCGCCGGGCGAGCGAGCTGGTCGAGCCCGACGCCGACATCCACGCCTCGGCGGATTACCGCCGCCACCTCGCGGGCGTGCTCACGGCACGCGCCCTCACGCGCGCGCGGGAGACGGCGCGTGGCTGACGTACGCCTCACCGTGAACGGCGTGCCCCGCGAGGGCCGCTGCGAGCCGCGCAAGCTCCTCGTGGACTTCCTGCGCGAGGACCTCGAGCTCACCGGCACCCACGTCGGCTGCGAGCACGGGATCTGCGGCGCGTGCACCGTGCTGGTCAACGGGGAGGCGGCCCGCGCCTGCCTGATGCTCGCCGTTCAGGCCGACGGCGCCGAGATCACCACGGTCGAGGGCCTCATGAAGGACGGCAAGCTGCATCCGCTCCAGGAGGCGTTCCGCGAGCACCACGGGCTCCAGTGCGGGTTCTGCACGCCGGGCATGCTGCTGACCGCGCTCGACCTCCTGCGCACGAACCCCGCGCCGAGCGAGGACGAGGTGCGCGAGGGGCTCTCGGCCGTCCTCTGCCGCTGCACCGGCTATCACGGGATCGTGAAGGCCGTCCGCGCCGCCGCCGCGACGCTCGCCCCGCCGCGCTGAGCGCTACGCCAAGGCCGCCAGGCGCTCGAGCACCGGCCACAGCGCGTCCGGCGACTCCACGTGGGCGTTGTGGCCGAGCCCCGGAAGAATGACGGGATCCGGCACGAGCGTGCGCAGCTGATCCGCGCCGCACATCGGGTCGCGCTCGCCGGCGGCGAGCAGCACGCGGGCACGCGACTCCGCAAGGAGGCTGGCCATGTCGGGCGCGCCCACCGCGAACGCCGCGGGATCGAAGGCCACGGTCCAGCCGTCGTCACGGTGCACGAGCGCGGCATCGCCCACGGCCTCCGTGGCCACCAACCCCGTCAGCCCCGCGAGCCTGAGATGCCGCTCGGCCGCCTCGGCCCGAGTCGCGTACACGGGGTTCGGGCGCGTCGCGAGCGTCTGCGCGCGCGCCAGCTCGTCGGCGGTCCAGACCACCTTGATGCCGAGTCCGCAGACCGCGGAGACGCGCACGCCGAACGCTCCGCTCGTGAGCGTGAGCGCCACGGCGCCGCCGAGCGAGTGACCGAGCACGACGACGCGGCCGGCCGGTGGCACGATGCCGGCGACGGCCGTGGCGAGCGCATCGAAGGAGTACCGCGGAAGCGGCGCCGAGCCGCCGTGCCCCGGCAAGTCTGGAGCGATCCAGCGTCCGCGCCACCGCGCCTTCAAGACGTCGCGAAAGCCGCTCCAGACGTCACCGGTGGCGCCGAGGCCGTGCAGCAACATCAAGACCGGCTCGCCGGCGCCCCCGTGCTGGACGCGCAGCGGCTCACGCATCGGGCGGCCGGCCGCGCGTCAGCGGCCGCGCACGCGCGTGACGGCGTCCTGCAGCGTCTCCACGCTGACCGGCTTCTCGACCAGGAAGTCCACCAGCGCGCGCCGCGTCTCGTCCACGTCGGTGGTGTCGCCCCAGCCGGTGATGAGGCCCACCGCGAGCTGTGGGCGTCGCGCCTTCACGCCGGCCGCGACGTCCCAGCCCGTGCGGCCGGGCCTGACGAGATCGGTGAGCACCAGGTCGAGATCCGGCTCGGCGTCGAGCCGCGCGAGCGCCTCGTCGGCGCTGGCGGCGGTGACGACGGTGTGGCCGTGGCTCTCGAGCATCTCGGCGAGCGCGTCGCGCACGTCGTCCTCGTCGTCCACGAGGAGCAGGCGCAGCGCGCCCGGCCGCGGCGGCGGAGGCGGGGGCACGGTCGGCGCGCGCTCGACGGTGCGCGGCAGCGTGACGGTCACGCGCGTGCCGCGGCCCTCCGCGCTGTCGAGCGTGAGCTCGCCACCGTGGCTGCGCACGATGCCATAGGCGACGCTGAGCCCGAGCCCGGTGGCCTTCACGCCCTTGGTCGTGAAGAACGGCTCGTGAGCCTTGAGGCGCACGGCCTCGGACATGCCGATGCCGGTGTCGGTGACGAACAGCGAGACGTTGGCGTCGTCCGCGCGCGTCTCCATCGTCAGCCGCCCGCCCTTCGGCATGGCGTCCACGGCGTTCAGGACGAGGCCGGTCACCGCTTCGCGCAGCGCCGCCGCGTCGCCCTTCACGGCCGGCACGCCGCCGAGCCGGCTGTCCACGTCGATGCTCACGCCGCGCGCGCGCGCGCCGTCCTGCCAGTGGCCCTGGGTGAGGCCGAGCGCGTCGCGCACGACGTCGTCGAGGCTCACCGCGCGCGCCCGCGCCACCTGGCGCGTGCGCGAGAACTGCTGCAGCCGCCGCACGACCTCCGCCCCGTCCTTGGCCGCCTTCTCGATGATGGCGAGCGGGCGCCGCAGGCGCTCGTCTTCCACGCCGCGCTGCAAGAGCTGCACGCGTCCCACCACGATGGTCAGGAGGTTGTTGAGATGGTGGGCGGCGCCCCCCGCCAGCTCGCCGAGCGCGCGCAGAGTCTCGCCCTGCACGAGCTTCTGCTGCACGGCCTTGAGATCGTCGAGCGCCTGCTGCGCCTCGTCGTAGAGGCCCGCGTTGCCGAGCGCGATGCCCGCGAGATCGGCGAACGAGGCGAGGTAGTCGATCTCGGACGGCGCGTAGCGCCGCGGCGTCGTGGTGTTGAAGGTCAGCACGCCGACGACGCGCTCGCGGAAGCGGATGGGCAGGCCCAGGAACGTGACGATGCCCTCGTGCCGGTCGTGCTCGGCGAGCGGATTCTGCGGATCGCTCGCGGTCTCGGTCGCGTACACGACCTCGCCGGTGGCCGCCACGCGCCCGGAGTAGCCGGTGCCGACCGGCATCGTGAATCCCGGCGGCAGGGCCGCGCCGCTGCGCGCCCCCAACCGCAGCGCGCGCCGCGCGGGATCGAGGATCAGCACCTTCACGTGCGGGGTGCCGGCGATGCCGGAGGCCTCGCGGACGATCTGCTCGAGGGTGGCCCGCGTGTCGAGGCCGCCCATGACCGTGCGCGCCGCGCGCAGCAGCGCGCCCAGCTCCTCGGCGCGGCGCACGGCCGCGGAATGGACGCGCGCCCGATCCAGCGCGAGAGCCGCGGGCTGCGCGAGCCCGGTGAGCATCCGCACCTCGCGCTCCGCGTAGGCGTGCGGCTCGTCCCACGCCACCGAGATCACGCCGACCAGCGCGTCCTTGGCCACGAGCGGCACGGCCAGGATCGCGCGCACGCCCTGCTTGCGCACGGCGTCGCGCAGGAGCTCGCCGTCGGAGAGCCGGTCGCTGGCGTAGCCGGGCGGCTCGTGCTCGCGCCAGTCCGGCGTGAAGAACGGCGCACGGCGCAGCGCGGCGGCGCCCACCGCGCCCTGGCCGGGCCGGAGGGTCAGCAGCGTCTCCACGCCGACGCTCCGGGTCACGCAGGGTACGAGCTGCTGCGCGGCGTCGAGCTCGAACACGCCGCAGCGGTCGGCGCCGATGAGCGTGCGCGCGGCGTCGGCGACGACCTCCAGCACGGTGGGCAGGTCGAGCGTGGAGGTGAGGGTGGTCGTCACGTCGTGGAGCGCGGTCAGCTCGCTCGCGTGGGCCTCGGCCTCGCGGACGAGGCGCGCGTTCTCGGCGGCCAGCGCGATCTGTCCGGCGATGGCCGTGGCCATCTCGACGGCCTTGGGCGCCCACTCGCCGTGCTCGCTGCGCACGAGCCGCAGCCGGCCGATGGCGTCGTACTCGCGGCCGATCGGCACCACCAGCTCCACGGCGGTGGTGCTGGTGGGCAGGCGCCCCGGCCCCGACGTCTCGCCGAGCTCGATGTCGCAGCGCTCGGCCCCGAGCGCGGCGGCGGCGCGGTGCGCGACCTCGTCGAGCGCGGCGGTGAGGTCGGTGGTGGACGCGAGCGTCTGCGTGACGGCCAGCAGCATGTCCGCGCGCTCGGCGTGCTCGCGCTCCTCGGCGAAGCGCGCGGCGGCGTGGATGGCCGGCCCGCCTGTCGCCGCGAGATCGCGTGCGCGGGCGAGGTGGCGCGCCGTGAACGGGCGGCGCCGGCGGAACGCGGCGAGCAAGCCGACCCGGATGCCGCCCGCCACGAGCGGGATCGCGATCACGGAGCGGATCGATTCCTCGGCGAGCCACGCGCGCCCCTCGGCCGTCGAGGCCGTGACGTGCGAGAGCGAGGGCGGCCGGCGGGCCGTCAGCCAGTCCGCGAGGCGGCCCGCGGGCCGGTGTCCCAGCGTTCGGGCCGTGCCCGGACGGGACACGCCGAGCGCGGTGTGGAGCGCGAGCTCGCTGCCGTCACCGCTGAGCAGCCAGAGCGCCACGGCGTCCGCTGGCAGCCGCGACTTCGTGTCGGCCGCGAGACGGTGCGCGACGAGGTCGAGATCGAGGATGTCGGGGGCCATCTCGCGCCCCGACTATAGCCTAGGCCGGGCCGAAGCCGACCGCCGAACGATCCCTCACCACGAGGGGACGAAACCGTACGGGAAGACCGATGGCGAGGGCGTCCAGCGGGACGTCCACCACGCGGCCCAGCAGTGACACGCCCTCGCGAAGCCGCACGGCGGCGATCGCGTAGGGCGCGTCGTCGGCGTGGCCGCGAGGGGCCACGCGGATGATCGTGAAGCTGGCGATGGTGCCCTCGCCCGAGAGCGGCACCGTGTCCCAGCGGCGCGCGCCGCACTCGGGGCACAGCGCCTTCGGGGGAATGGCCAGCGCGCCGCAGGCGCCGCAGCGGATGCCCGTCAGCTCGCCCGCGCGCGCCTGCTCGAAGAACTGCGTGACGGTGGGCTCAGTCACGGCCGAAGAGGCTCACGAGGACGGTCGCGGTGTTGCCGCCGAGCGTGTGGGTGAGGCCGCGCTGCGCGCCCTCGACCTGGCGCGCGCCCGCCTCGCCGCGCAGCTGCGTGACGATCTCGCAGATCTGCGCCGCGCCCGTCGCGCCGATCGGATGGCCCTTGGCCTTCAGACCGCCCGAGGGGTTGACGGGAATCTTGCCGCCGAGGCTCGTCCAGCCCTTCTCGGCGGCGGGGCCGCCCATGCCCGGCTCGACGAGGCCGAGGCCCTCCGTGGCCACGATCTCGGCGATCGTGAAGCAGTCGTGCAGCTCGACGACGTCCACGTCCGTGGGCCCGATGCCGGCCTGCTTGTAGGCGGCCGCCGCGGCGCGCTCCGTCGCCGGCACGCGCGAGAGATCGCGCTTGTCGCCGATGAGCATCCAGTCCGACGCCGCCGCCGAGCCGAGCACCCAGATCGGCCGGCGCGACGCGCGCGCGACCTCCTCGGAGACGAGCACGAGGGCAGCGCCGCCGTCGGTGAAGGGACAGCAGTCGTAGAGCTTGAGCGGGTCGGCCACCATGGGCGACTTCAGCACGGTCTCGAGCGTGATCTCCTTGCGGAACTGCGCCTTGGGATTGTGCACGCCGTGCTTGTGGTTCTTGACGGCCACCGCGGCCATCTGCTCCTGGGTGGTGCCGTGCTTGTGCATGTGCGCGCGCGCCACCAGGGCGAACACGCCGGGGAAGGTGAGGCCGAGCGTCTGCTCCCACGAGGCGTCGGAGGCGTAGGCGAAGTACTCCGTGGAGTCCGCGGTCGGCACGTTGAGCACGCGCTCGGCGCCGCCCACGAGCACGACCTCGGAGACGCCGGAGGCGATCTCCATCACGGCGTGGCGGAAGGCCGCGTGGGACGACGCGCATGCCGTCTCGAAGCGCGTGGTGGGCACGGTGGGGATGCCGAGCACGGAGGCCGCCTGCGGGCCGGTATGGAGCTGCTTCTCCGTCTCGCCGCCGACCACGTTGCCGTAGTAGAGCGCCTGCACGCGCCCCGCCGGCATCTCCGCATCCGCGAGCGCGTCGGCGGCCGCCTCCGCGAAGAGCTCGGCGGAGGTCCGCTCGTGCTTGCCGAACTTCGTGACGCCGACCCCGATCACCGCGACTCGACGCATGCGCCCTCCGTGAGGAAATTGCCGACGTTGTCATCATAACAAATAGAATGGCGGCCGATGGCCCTCGTAGTGCTCGGCTGCGGCTGGATCGCGCGCCGCCACGCGGCGGCGGCGCGGCGGCTGCGCCTGCCCCTGATCTTCGCGAGCCGCGATGCCGGCCGCGCGCGGGCCTATGCGCGCGAGTTCGGCGGCGTGGCCGCCTACGGCGACTACGCGGAAGCGCTCCGCGACCCGCGGGCCCGCGGCGCGGTCGTCTGCACCCCTCACGACCGCCACCTCGATGACGTGCTCGCCGCGCTGGCGGCCGGGCGCCACGTGCTCGTGGAAAAGCCGCTCGCGCGGACGCTCGAAGAGGCCGACCGGATGCTCGAGGCCGCCGCCCGGGCGGGGCGCGTGCTCATGACCGCCGAGAATTTCCACTTCATGCCGGGCTTCCGCTGGGTCCGGCGCACGCTGGACGCGGGCACGCTCGGCGCCCTGCGCGAGATCCACCTCATCGCGCGCGGCTGGCGGCATCACGCGGGCTGGCGGATCACCGACGGCGCGGGCGGCGGGGCCCTCATCGACGGCGGGATCCACTACGTGCACGCCCTGCGCTGGTGGGGCGGGGAGGTCCGGCGCCTGTTCGCCCTCCGCCCGCCCCAGACCATCGCCGGCATGGTGGGGGAGGACGCCGTGGACCTCCTCGCCGAGTGCGACGGCGGTGTGATAGGCTTTCTCGCCAATTCTCTTGGTTCTCGCGGGGTTCCCCGGTTTCAATGGTCATCGGTGACGGGGACGCGCGCGACGTGTTTCGTCGACAACCGGGGCCGGTTGGCGCTCGTCCGGGGCGCCGGCCGCCCGCGCCTGCGCCTCTTTCGGCGCGACGTTCGTGGCCACGAGGCGATGCTGAAAGCGTTCGACGACGCGATGACGACGGGCCGCGCCGCCGAGATGGACGGCGCCGAGGGGCGGCGTGACCTCGCCGTGGTGCTGGCCGCGTATCGCTCGATCACGGAGGCCCGGCCGGTGACGCCCGCGTGCTGACCGAAGAAGCGCTGATCTTCCTCGCCGCTCTCGGCGCGCTCGGGCTCGTCGTGCTCGGCACTCTCGAGTTGCTCTGGCCCGCCAAGCCCAAGCATCCGCTGCGGCGTTCGGCCACGCCGGCGCCGGCGACGAAGGCGGTGGCGGCGGCGCCCGTCGAGTCCGCCTCGGCGCGGAAGTGGCGCTCGGCCCGGCCGCGTCACGCCGCGCGCGGCGAGCGCCATCCGTACCTCCGGCCGCCGCCGCCCGTCGTGGCCCAGGGCCCGCGCCCCGTGCTGCCGTTCACGCTCGCCTCGCTGATCCGTCCCGCGGAGCCGCTCGAGCCGCCGCCGGTCCCCGAAGGGTTCGAGCCCGCGGCGCCGGCCGCCGCGGCGCCGCTCGCCGCCGTGCCGCCCGCGGAGCCGCCGCCCGCGCCGGCCGAAGCCGCGCCCGCCGAGGTCGCGCACGTCGGAACGGTGGATCGCTGCTTCGAGCTCTACCAGGCGCAGCGCTACGCCGACGTCGTCACGATCGCCGCCGCCGCCCTCGGCACGGACGCCCCGCCCGGCCGCCGGCCGGTCGACGGCCAGGAAGCAGCCGCGCTCTGGTCGATCCTGGCTCTCGCCCAGCAGGCGCTGGGCGACCATCCCGCCGCGCGCACGGCGCTGGAGGCCGCGATCGACACCGCGCCCGAGGCCGAGCAGGCGACGTACCAGCGCCAGCTCGCCACACTCGCCCACGCCGTGGCCCAGGACCTCGTCGCCTCCGCGGGCAAGCGAACCGCGCCCGACTCCGAGAACCGCGTCAGCGACCTGCGCGACGCGCTGGCCTGGCTGGAGCGGGGGCGCGCGGCCGTGCCCGGCGACGCCGCGCTCCGTGACCTCACGGCGGCGGTGGAGGCGCTGATCTGGCCGGCGTACGAGCAGGTGGTGATGGCGCTCGTGCAGCGCCAGGAGTTCCGCACGGCGCGGCGGCTCCTGCGCGACGCGCTCGACCATCCGCGCGTGCCGCCCGCGCGCGCCGAGACCTTCCGCGAGATGTTCTCGGGCACGTTCAGCGGCGAGATCGGCCAGCTCACCGCGCAGGCCATCCGCTCCATGCAGGAGGCGCGCGAGACGGAGGCGCTCGGCGCGCTGGAGCGCGCCGAGGGCCTGCTCGAGACGATCCACGACGAGGCGCTGCCCCCCAAGCGCCGCGAGGAAGTCGACCGGCGGCTCTGGTGGGGCTACAACAAGCTCGGCCTGCGCCGCCTCGAGGCCGGGGCGTTCGAGGAGGCCGTGGAGCCGCTGTTCCGCGCGCTGCGGCTGGCCGGCACCGCGCCCGACCGCCAGTCGGAGACGCGCGCGGCGCTCGTGCAGGCCTTCGAGGGCTGGACCGACGCGCGCGCGCTGGCGATCCGCGAGGTCGCCGACGGCGGCGATCGCGAGGCGGCGGTCGTCCAGAGCGACAAGCTGTGGACGCGGCTGCGCGCCGCCCTCGCGGAGGGCCTGTCGGAGCGGGATCTCGGCGGCGCCTTCGCGCGGGCGCGCCGGCTCTTCGAGGAGATCGGCCGGGAGAAACGGTGAGCGACGCGCCGCTGGCGCTCGGCGCGATGCTCGACGCCGCCGCCGCGCGAACGCCCGAGGCGACGGCCGTCGTCTTCAAGGGCGAGCGCGTCACCTACGCCGACCTCGCCGCGCGCGCCGACGCCTTCGCGCGCGGCCTGCTGGCCCTGGGGCTCGGCCCCGGCGACCACGTCGTCGTGTGGATGCCGAACTCGATCGAGTGGAACGTCGTCAACTTCGCCATCGCGAAGATCGGCGCGGTGACCGTCACCGCCAACAGCCGCTACAAGGGATTCGAGCTCGAGTACCTCCTGCGCCAGTCCGACGCCAAGGCCCTCGTCATGGTGGACCGCTTCGAGACGGCCGGCATCGACTACCGCGAGATCCTCCGCGCCATCGTCCCCGACGTGCTGTGGCAGCCGGACCGCCGGCTCTTCAATCCCAAGGTCCCGGAGCTCCGTCACGTGATCGTGGTCGGCGCCGAGCACGATCCGGGCTGCCTCGGCGCGGAGGACGTCGTGCGCCGCGGCACGCGCGTGGCGCCGGAGGAGCTGGCGACGATCCGCGTGGGCCCCGAGGCGCCCGCGGCGATGCTCTACACGTCGGGCACGACCGGCGCGCCCAAGGGCTGCCTGCTCTCGCACGGCAACTTCTGGTACAAGGCGCGCGAATATCTCAAGCTCCACGCGTGGACCGCGGACGACCGCTGCCTCGTCGCCGTGCCGTACTTTCACATCTTCGGCGCCCTCGGCTGCGTCTGCGCCAACGCGCTCGCCGGCTCGACGCAGATCGTGATGGAGGTCTTCGATCCCGAGGCGGCGATGCGCCTGATCCAGGACGAGCGCGTCACCGTCTTCTCGGGCGTGCCGACGATGTTCATCACGATCCTCGGCCACCCGAAGCTCGAGGAGTTCGATCTCTCGTCGCTGCGCACGGGAACGATCGGCGCCGCGCCCGTGCCCGTGGAGATGATGCGCAAGATCCTCGCCGAGGACGGCCTCGGCATGGACGCCACCGTCGTCTACGGGCTCACCGAGGCCACCGGGGGCACGCACTTCACGCGGCTCGGCGACCCGCTCGCCAAGCGCGTGGCGACGGTCGGCCGCGTGACGCCCGAGCTGACGGATCGCATCGTGGACCCGGCTACCGGCCGTGACTGCGCGGCCGGCGAGGAGGGCGAGGTGTGCGTGAAGGGGCCGAGCCTGATGCTCGGCTACTACAACGATCCCGAGGCCACCGCCCAGAAGGTGCGCGACGGCTGGCTGCACACCGGCGACATGGGCGTGAAGGACGCGGAGGGCTATCTCCGCATCACCGGCCGGCTCACCGACATGATCATCGTCGGCGGCTTCAATACGTACCCCGCCGAGATCGAGAACTTCTACCTGCGCCACCCGAAGATCCTCGACGTGTCCATCGTCGGCGTGCCCGATCCCGTGCTGGGCGAGGTCGTCATGGCCTTCGTCATTCCCAAGGCCGGGGCCACGCTCACCCCGCAGGAGATCCGCGACTTCGCGAAGGACCAGATCGCGAACTTCAAGGTGCCCAGGCACGTGGAGATCGTCACCGAGTTCCCGCTGACGGGCTCGGGCAAGGTGCAGAAGTTCAAGCAGAAGGCGTGGGCGATCGAGACCTACGGTTTCAGCGGGCCGGCGTGACGGCCGTCCGTCCTCACGATCGCTTCGCCGCCGAGGTGACGCTGACCCCGGAGGCTGTCGTCGACTACGCGCGCCGCGCGGGTGACGGCAATCCCGTGCATTCGGATCCCGCGTACGCCGCCGGCACGCGCTTCGGCCGGCTGATCGCGAGCGCAGCGCAGACCACCGGGTTGCTGATGGGCCTCACCGCCACGCACTTCTCGCGCGAGACGGCGATGCTGGGGCTGGACTTCTGGTTCCGCTTCCGCCGCCCGGTCTTCGCCGACGAGACCGTGCGGCTCGAGTGGCTCGTCGTCGCCGTGCGCCCGGCGCCGAAGCTGGGCGGGGACGTCGTCGAGCTGCGCGGGCGGTTGCGCAACGCCGCCGGCGAGACCGCCGTCGGCGCCAAGGGCCGCGTGCTCGTCACCGATCGGCTCTAGAGTTTCAGGAGCAGCAGCGGCAGCGTGCGCCCGCGCGGCGTGGACGGCACCGTGCCGGCCGGCCGCGCGCCCATGCGCCGGTAGAAGCCCTCGGCGAACGGATCGGA
>DASYTM010000170.1:0-12728 GCA_036002345.1 Candidatus Methylomirabilota bacterium
GAGGATGAGCGCGGAAGAAGCGGACGTGATCCGGGCCGACGACCGGCGTTTCGAGGCGATGCGCAAGGGCGACTGGGCGGCGCTGGACGCGGCGCTCGCCGACGACCTCACCTACGTGCACTCGACGGCGCGGCTCGAGTCGAAGAAGGAGCACATCGACAATCTCCGCGCGGGCAAGCCGCACTATCGCGGCATCGCCCCCCGCGATCGGCACGCGCGCGTGCACGGCAACATCGGCATCGTCAACGGCGTGTCCGAGATGCACGTGGAGAACGCGGGGAAGGAGCAGCGCTTCACCATCCGGTACCTGGCCGTCTACGCGAAGGCTGGCGCCGAGTGGCGCATGCTCGCGTGGCAATCGACACGCGTGCCCGACGCCTGAGCGCTCCCATGCCCGGCGTCAGCGTCATCTCGTCGGACTCACACGTGGTGGAGCCGCCCGACACCTGGAAGGGGCGGCTCCCCGCGAAGTACCGGGAGCGCGCCCCGCGCGTCGTGGAAGAGGCGGACGGCGACTGGTGGCTCGTGGACGGCGTCCGCACCAATTCCTTTCAGGGCGGCGCGCAGACCGGCAAGCGCTTCGATCGCCCCGAGGAGCTGCGCCCGGCGGGCCGCTTCGCCGACGTCCGGCGCGGCGCCTACGATCCCAAGGAGTTCCTCGCCGACAACGAGCTCGACGGCGTGTGGGGCTCCGTGCTCTATCCGACGGAAGGCCTCTCGCTCTACCAGGTCCCCGACGGCGAGCTGCTCGCGGCGATCTTCGCCGGCTACAACGACTGGCTCGCCGAGTTCTGCCGGTACGCGCCGAACCGGCTGAAGGGCATCGCCACGATCCACGTGGAGGACGTGCCCGGCGCCATCGCCGAGCTGACGCGCGCCCGCAAGCTCGGCCTCGTCGGCGCCATGATCACCGTCGGTCCCGGGGAGGCGTCGTCCTACGATCGCCCGGAGTACGAGCCGTTCTGGGCCGCGGCCCAGGATCTCGACATGCCGCTGAGCCTCCACATCGCGACCTTCCGGCCGTCACCCGGCGTCGCGTACGAGGACAACCGCACCGCGCGCCCGGGGCTGATCGCCACCTGGGATCGGTACGTGAAGGTCTCGCTCGCTCACATCATCCTCTCGGGCGTGTTCGAGCGGTACCCGCGCCTCCGCGTCGGCTCGGTGGAGCACGAGCTCGGCTGGGCGCCGTTCTTCCTGGACCGCCTCGACTACACGTACACGCAGCGCGCGCGCCGGCCGTGGTGGCACCGGTTCAAGGACGGCCTCCCCAGCGACTTCTTCCGTCGCAACGTCTTCCTCTCCTTCCAGGAGGACGCGCTGGGCATGCGCGACCGCGACGTGATCGGCGTCGACGCGCTGATGTGGGGCTCCGATTACCCGCACACGGAGAGCACGTTCCCGCAGTCGCAGAAGCTGCTCGACCGGGTCTTCGCGGGCGTTTCCGACGAGGAGCGGCGCCGCATCACGCGCGACAACGTCGCCCGGTTGTACGGGTTCGAGGCGACGTAGACGAGGCACGGCGTTCCCGTCTCGCTCGTGAGCGCGCGCACCCGCGACGGCGTGCCGCTCGCCGGGGTGCTGGCCGAGCCGCGGCGCCGGCGCCGCGTGGCCTTCATCTGGGTGCACGGGCTCGCCTCGACGTTCGGCCGCGGGCAGCCGCTCGTCGCCGCGCTGTCGCGGCGCCTCAACGCGGCGGGGCTCGCCTACGTGAAGCTCGACACCCGCGGCCACGACGTGGTCGCGCGCGGCGGCAGGCGGCTGGCCGGCGCGGCCTTCGAGCGCTTCGGCGAGAGCGTCGAGGACATCCGCGCCATGGTCGCCTTCGCGCGGCGGGCCGGGTACACGAGAGTCATCCTGGCGGGCCACTCCACGGGCGCCAACAAGGTCGTCCACTATCTGGCGCGCGCTCGCGACCGGCGGGTGGCCGGCGCCATCCTCCTCGGGCCGGTCTCCGACGTCGTGGGGGAGATCGTGCGCATCGGCCGCCGTGAGCTGTCCCGGCGCGTGGCCGTGGCCGAGCGCCTGGCGCGCCGCGATCCGGACACGCTGGTCCCGCGGGCCTTCGGCTTCTGGAGCGCGCGGCGCTACCTGAGCCTTTACCGGGCGGGCGGCGCCGAGGACGTATTTCCCTACGGCCGGCCGCGCGCCCGCTGGACCGCGGTCGGCCGCGTCCGCGTCCCGCTGGCCGTCGTCTTCGGCGCCCGCGACGAGTACCTCGATCGGCCGGCGTCCGCGCTGCTCGCCGCGTTCGAAGCGAACGCAACGCGGGCGCGCTCGTTCACGGGCATCGTGATTCCCCGCGCGAGCCACGGGTTCGCCCGGCACGAAGACGTCCTCGCCTGGGCGCTCGTCGGCTGGATCCGCGCCCGGGCCCTGACGCCTTGACAGCGCGCGTCGCGGTCGCGCAGACTCGCGCTCACCTCAGGAGGACTCCCATGCGCTCACGCGTCGTCGTCACGCTCCTCGCCGTGCTGCTCACGCTGCCGCTCGTGTCGCCGGCCCGGGCCCAGAACGCGCTCGTCGTCAGCATCTGGGGCGGCAACTGGAAGGACACCGTGGACAAGGTGATCGGGAAAGCCTTCACGGCGAAGACCGGCATCCCCGTCGAATACGAAGTGGGCGGGACGATCGACCGCCTCGCCAAGGCGCGCGTGGCCAAGGGCAACCCGCTCGTGGACCTGAACTTCACGACCACCCACGTGGCCCGGCTCTACATCTCGGACGGGCTCTACGAGAAGCTCGACCTGGCGAAGGTCCCGAACAGCAAGGAGATCGCCAAGGAAGCCTTTCGCAGCGACTTTCACATCGGCTCGTGGGCGTACGTCTACACCATCGCCTACCGGCCCGATCTCGTGAAGGAACCGATCACGAAGTGGTCCGATCTCTGGAAGCCCTCGCTCAAGGGCAAGATCGCCATGCCGGACTTCGATCCCTCGCACATCATCACCATCGCGGCGCTGATGGAGGGCGGCAACGAGATCAACTGGCAGAAGGGCGAGGCCAAGCTCCGGCAGCTCAAGGACTCGGTGGCGGCGTTCTTCTCGACCGACGCGCAGAGCCAGGACCTCATGAAGACGGGCCAGGGGCCCGTGCAGGTCATGCTCTCCGCGAACGCCTACCACCTCCTCGAGCAGGGTATCCAGGTGAAGATCGTCCAGCCCGCCGACTACCCCGGCATCGTCGGCATCGACACTATGGCGGTGATGGCCGGCAGCAAGAAGGCGGACGCCGCCCACCAGTTCATCAACGTCGCGCTCTCGAAGGAGATCCAGGCGGAGCTGGTGAAGACGCTGCGCGTGGGGCCGGTGAGCCTGGGCGCGGCGGTGCCGGCCAACCTCAAGGGCCAGCCCGGCATCTTCTCCACGGCGGCGGAGTGGCGCGACCGCGGCTACATCATGAACGACGAGGCGCGCGCGAAGAACCTCCCCGCCTGGCGGGAGTGGTTCACGGCGAACATCGTCAAGAAGTGAGGCGGCTCGCGCGGTGAGGCTCCTGCTGCTGCCGGCGGTGGTGGTGCTCGCCGTCTTCGCGGCGGCGCTCGCCTCGCTGTTCCGGTGGAGCCTGCTGGAGTTCATCCCCGGGTCGCTCCAGACGGGCGGGCTCACGCTCGCGAACTTCCGCGGCGTGCTCGCCCCGCAGTATCTCGACGCGATCCGCGACACCATCGTGCTCAGCGCGCTCACCACGGCGCTGACGCTCGTGTGCGCCTACCCGGTGGCGTACGCGCTCGCGCGCACGCCGTCGCGCCCGGTGCGCTCGCTCATCCTCGTCCTCACCCTGGCGCCGTTCTTCACCGGCGCCATCGTGCGCACCTACGCCTGGGTGCTCGTGCTCGGCAACACCGTGGTGACGTGGCCGGTGCCGATGCTCTTCACCGAGCGCGGCGTGCTGGTCGGCCTCGTCCACTTCTCGATGCCGACCATGATCCTGATCCTGGCCGCGGCGCTCAGTCACATCGATCCTGTCTACGAGCGCGCGGCCGCGAGCCTGGGCGCCTCGCCGTGGCGCGTCTTCCGGCGGGTGACGCTGCCGCTCTCGATGCCGGGCATCGTCTCCGGCGGGCTGATCGTGTTCGCGTGGACGCTGTCCGCATTTCCAACGCCCGAGCTCCTGGGCGGCGGCAAGGTCAAGATGATCGCCAACGTCGTGAAGGACCTCGGGCTCGACTCGTTCAACTGGCCCGGGGCCGCGGCCTTCGCGATGCTCGCCCTGGCCCTGACGCTCGCCCTGCTGACCGTCGTGGGCCGGGTGACGGCGGGCCGCGCCACGTGATGCTCCGCCTCGCCGTCGTCCTCCTCCTCGCCTTCATGACCGTGCCGACGGTGGTCGTCATCGCGGTGTCGTTCAACCCGACGGCGATCCTGTCGTTCCCGCCCGCCGGGCTCTCGCTGCGCTGGTACGAGAACGTCGTCACCTATCCGCAGTTCCAGAAGGCGGCGGTGAACAGCCTCCTCGTCACGGGCGGCGCGGTGGCGCTGGCGCTGCCCATCGGCACGCTGGCCGCGCTGGCCCTCGAGCGCGCGCGGCTCCGCGGCCGCAGCGTCTGGGCGGCGGTGCTGCTCTCGCCGCTCGTCGTCCCCGGCGTGGCGGCGGGGCTCGGCTTTCTGATCCTCGCCGCCGGCCTCGGGCTTCTGCGCAGCCGCACCGTGCTGATCGCCGCCCACGTGGCGCTGGTGCTGCCGTTCGTGGTCCGCTCGGTGTGGGTGAGCGTGCGCAATCTCGATCCCGCTCTCGAGCGCGCCGCGGCCAGCCTGGGCGCCACGCCCTGGCGGACGTTCCGCCGCGTCACCCTGCCGCTGTTGCGGCCCGGGCTCTTCGCGGGGCTCCTCTTCGCCGTGGTCGTGTCGCTCAACGAGTTCGTCGTGTCGCTGTTCATCAGTAACCGCGTCACCGAGATCCTGCCGGTGGCGATGTTCACCTACGTCGTCAACTACACCGACCCCACCATCGCGGCGCTGTCCTCGCTGTTCATCGTCGCGACCTTCGTCGTGGTCTGGCTCGCCGACCGCTACCTGGACCTGGGTCGCGTGTTCCTCCAGCATTGAAAACGGTCGTGGAGCTGCGGGGCTGCACGCGCGACTACGGCCCGGTGCGCGCCGTGGACGGCCTCGATCTCGGCGTGGACGAGGGCGAGTTCCTGGCGCTGCTGGGGCCGTCCGGCTGCGGCAAGACCACCACGCTGAACCTCATCGCGGGCTTCGTGCCGCCGACGGCGGGCCGGATCCTGATCGACGGCGAGGACGTGACCGACCGGCCGGCGCACCTGCGTGGCCTCGGCGTGGTGTTCCAGTCCTACGCGCTCTTTCCGCATCTGTCGATCTTCGAGAACGTCGCCTTCGGCCTGCGCGAGCGGCGCCTGCCCGCCTCGGAGGTCGCCCGCCGCGTCGGCGAGGCGCTGGAGCTGGTCCGGCTGGAGCGCGCGGGACGACAGCGCCCGTCGGAGCTGTCGGGCGGGATGCAGCAGCGTGTGGCCCTGGCCCGCGCGCTCGTCTATCGGCCGCGGGTGCTGCTGCTCGACGAGCCGCTGGCGGCGCTGGACCGCAAGCTGCGCGAGGGCATGCGCGACGAGCTCCGCGCCATCCAGCGCGCGGTGGGCATCACGACGATCTTCGTGACCCACGATCAGGCCGAGGCGCTCGGCCTCTCCGACCGCATCGCGGTCATGAGCCAGGGGCGCATCGAGCAGCTCGGCGCGCCGCGCGAGATCTACGAGCACCCGGCCACGCGCTTCGTGGCCGACTTCATCGGCGCCTCCACGGTGCTCCGCGGCCGGGCCGCGGCCGCCGACCGCGTGACGGTCGCGGGCGGCACGCTCCGCGTGGCCGGCGCCGCGCTGAAGCCGGGCGCGGACGTGGAGCTCGCGATCCGCCCCGAGCGCGTGCGGCTGGCGCCGGGACCCGGCGACAACGTGCTGGAGGCGCGCGTCGAGGGCCTCGTCTACCAGGGGGCGCAGACCGAGGTCACGGCGCGCCTCGGCGACGGCCAGCGCGCGCTCGTGTTCGTCGGCGAGCCCGCGCCCGTTCCGCTGGCCGTCGGCCTTGCCGTCCACTTGCACCTGCCCGCCGACGCGTTCATGGTGCTGGTCTGATGGACCTCTGTCCCTCGAGCCGCCAGCACGAGCTGATCGCCCACGCCCGCCGCCTGGCCCTCGAGCGCTTCGCGCCGCGCGCGGCCGCCCACGACCGCGACGCCACGTTTCCGTTCGACGACTACGCAGATCTGAAAACCGAAGGCTTCCTCGGCCTCTGCATCCCGGAGAAATACGGCGGGCTCGGCGCGGACTACGAGACCTACTGCCTGGTCGCCGAGCAGCTCGCGCAGGGCGACGCCTCGACGTCACTCACCTTCAACATGCACTGCCTCACCATGCTGATGATGGGCGAGATCGCGGATGCCATGCCCATGGCCGCGGCGGCGCGGGAGCGGCACGAGAAGCTCCGCGCCGCCAAGTTCCGCGAGGTGATCGAGCAGGGCGTCTTCTACGGCCAGCCGCACAGCGAGCCCGTCGAGCACGGCGAGACGGACACGAAGCTCTCGATGGGCGGCCGGCGCTTCGGCACGACCGCGCGCAAGGTGGACGGCGGCTACGTCGTCAACGGCAAGAAGTTCTTCGTCTCGCTCGCGGGCGCCGCGCCGTACTTCGCCACGCCGGCCATCCGCCTCGGCGACGAGCCGTGGATCGAGCGCACGCTCTATCTGCAGGTGCCGAAGGACGCGCCCGGCGTCACGTTCCCCGGCGAGTGGGACCCGATGGGCATGCGCGGCACGGTGAGCCGCGACATGGTGCTGCAGGACGTCTTCGTGCCGGACGACGGCGAGGTGCTGCCCCCCGGGCTGTTCGGCGCCATGTACAACACGTTTCCGCAGCTCTCGCCGCTCACGTTCTGCGCGACGTTCCTGGGCCTGGCGCAGGTGGCCTACGACGGCGCGCTCGCCTACCTGACGGGCGAGATGGCCGGCTCTCCGGGGCTCCACACCGACGCGGCGGCGAAGGGCCACGTGCTGGCCGACATGCTCTTCGCGCTGGAGGCGGCGCGCGCCCTTTACTACCGCGCGGTCTCCGAGGCCCGGGTGGACGCGCCCGCGGACGTCGTCCAGCGGGCGCGCGCCGCGTTCGTGACAGTGCAGCGCGCCGCCGTGACCGAGACGCAGGAGGCGATCCGCGTCTGCGGCGGCCGCGCCTTCCTCAAGCGCTATCCGCTCGAGCGCTACGCGCGGGACGCCCGCGCCGGCGCGCTCATGCGCCCGTGGACGCAGGAGATCGCCACGCAGCAGGCGTGGGAGGCGGCCCTCCGCCCGCGCGCCTGATCAGCCGGCGCGGGCCGGGCGCTCCACGCTCGCGAAGTGGCTGAGCAGGAGCCACGTCGGGAACGCGCGGACGAGATCACGCGGCCCCTCCAGCCGGATGCCGCCAGCCCGCACCGCCTGCGCGAAGGTGAGCGCGCCCACCCACACACGCGCGATCGCCGCGGCGTCGGCGCTGACCACGAGGTCGACCTCGAAGCCCGGATCCTTCTGGCAGACGTCGGTGCCGCTGCGCTCGAGAATGAGCCAGCACGTCTTGAAGCCGCGGCACCGCGCGGGGAAGGAACGGAAGTCGAAGCGCACCACCACGCGGCGGTCGGGCAGGCGCGGCAGGTCGATGCGCCGGCGCACGTTCCACATCAAGAGCGTCAGGTCGAGATTGTCGGGATCGAACTGCGTGCTGCCCCAGCGCTGGCCCCACGCGCCCAGCCCCTCGAGGACGTGGCCGAGCTCCTCCGCCGCGCGGGTCGGGCGGTACTCCCGTCCGCGGCCCTCCGGCAGCGCCGTGCTCTCAATGATGCCGGTGTCCTCCAGCTCGCGAAGCCGCTGGGCGAGCAGGGTGCGGGAGATCAGCGGGAGGCCGTGGCGGATTTCGTTGAACCGCCGCGCGCCGGCGAGCAGCTCGCGGAGGATCAGCGGCGTCCAGCGCTCGGCGAAGGTCTCGCACGCGACGGCGATCGGGCAGAACTGTCCATAGCTTTTCATGGCCCGCACTGTAGGCGGCGGCTCGAGCCGGGACAAGTCCATTTTTTGGTCTTGGCGGCACCCGGCGGCCCTGTCATGGTGGGTCTCACGCGCCGACCCCCGACGGCGGCAGGAGGTGGACATGACGACCTCGACGACGATGCGGACTACTGACCCGACCAGTGACTGGGCCGCCGTGGCGCGCGAGCTGGGGCCGCGCTTCGCGGCCCGGGCCGCGGCGCACGACGCGGCCGACGCCTTCGTGGCCGACAACTACAAGGAGCTGCGCGCCAGCCGCGTCTTCTCGGCCGGCGTCCCGGCCGAGCTCGGCGGCGGCGGCGCCGCGCACGCCGAGCTCTGCGACATGCTGCGCGTGCTGGCGCAGCACTGCGGCTCGACGGCCCTGGCGCTCGCGATGCACACGCACCAGGTGGCGATCCCGGCGTGGCGCTGGCGGCACGAGGGCGCGCCCGTCGAGCCGTTCCTCCGCCGGGTGGCCGCCGAGGAATTGATCCTCGCCACCAGCGGCGGCTCCGACTGGCTCGCGGGATCGGGGCGCGCCGGGAAGGTGGACGGCGGCTACCGCGTGAGCGCGCGCAAGGTGTTTTCCAGCGGCTCGCCGGTCGCGGACCTGTTCATGACCATGGCGGTCTACGACGATCCCCAGGCGGGCCCGACGGTCCTGCACTTCGGCATCCCGTTCGACGCGCCGGGGCTGAAGCGACAGGACAACTGGCGCACGCTCGGCATGCGGGGGACGGGCTCGAACGACGTCGTGCTGGACGGCGTCTTCGTGCCGGACACGGCGATCGGCGTGCGGCGGCCCGCGGGACGCTGGAGCCCGGTGTGGCACGTGGTCGCCACGCTGGCGCTGCCGCTCATCTACGCCGTCTACGTCGGCGTCGCGGAAGCCGCGCGCGGGATCGCCGTGCGCCAGGCGGCTGCCCGCCGGCAGGACGCGAGCGTGCAGCAGCTCGTGGGGCTCATGGACACCGAGCTCGCGACGGCGCGCATGGGGCTGCGGCACATGGTCGCCGGCGCCGCGTCCGGCCACGTCTCGCCCGAGACGACCAACGAGGTGATGATCGGCCGCACGGTGGCCGGCCAGGCCGCGATCCGCACCGTCGAAGTCGCGATGGAGGCCGCGGGCGGCGCCGGCTTCTTCCGCGACCTCGGCCTCGAGCGGCTCTTTCGCGACGTGCAGGGCGCGCGCTACCACCCGCTCCGCGCGGACGCGCAGCGCCTGTATGCCGGACGCCTGGCGCTTGGCCAGGACCTGAACGGTTAGAAAAGGAGAACGAGTCATGAAGACGCTCTTCGCGCTCGTCATCGTGCTCGTGCTGGTCGCGGTTCCATACGCCGCCGCCGACGTCGTCACCGACGCCAACGGCAAGGCCGCCGAGATCGCCTCGAAGCTTCCGGGCACACCGCCCGCGGTGCGGACGATGGCCATCGTCCAGGTCTCCGTGTTCGACGCCGTCAACGCGGTCACCGGCCGCTACGCGCCGCTGAAGGCGAAGGTCACGGCGCCGCCCGGCGCGTCGGTGGACGCGGCCGTCGTGTCGGCCACGCGCACCGTGCTCGCCAAGCTGGTGCCCGCGCAGCAGGCGGCGATCGACGCCGACTACCAGGCGGCGCTGAAGCCCATCACCGACGGCAAGGCCAAGACCGACGGCATCGCGCTCGGTGAGCAGGTGGCGACCGCCGTGCTCGCGGCATGCGCCGAGGACGGCGCGGCGGCGCCGAACATGTACCGGCCGTACACGACGCCGGGCGTCTACGTCCCGACGATGTGGCCGGCGGTGCCGCACTGGGGCAAGCGCAAGCCATGGGTGATGACGAGCGGCGACCAGTTCCGCCCGGGCCCGCCGCCGAGCCTCACCAGCGACACGTGGAAGCGGGACTTCGAGGAGATCAAGGCGGTCGGCGGCAAGGACAGCGCGAAGCGCACCCCCGAGCAGACCGCCGTCGCGAAGTTCTGGGAGGCGACGGCGCCGGCCGTCTACTGGCCGGTGGCGCGCTCGGTGGCCAACGCGCCGGGCCGCAACGTGAGCGACAACGCGCGGCTTCTCGCCGTGGCCGCCATGGCGATGGACGATGCCCTGATCGCCGTCATGGACGCGAAGTACACCTACAACTTCTGGCGGCCGGTCACGGCCATCCGCAACGCCGAGGGCGACACGCGCGACGGCGGCTGGATGCCGTTCATCGACACGCCGATGCATCCCGAGTATCCGTGCGCCCACTGCATCGTGTCGGGCGCCATGGGCGCGGTGCTCGAGGCCGAGATCGGGACGGGGCAGGGCCCGAAGCTCCACTCGGCCAGCTACACCGCGGGCGGCGCGATGCGCTCGTGGAACAGCGTCAACGAGTTCGTCCAGGAAGTGTCGCTGGCGCGGATCTACGACGGCGTCCACTATCGCAACTCCACGGAGGTCGGCACCGCGATGGGCCGGAAGATCGGCGAGGTGGCGGTGAAGAAGGTGCCCAAGGCCCGCTGACGCGGGTCAGCGGGGTCAGCCGGCCGGCGCCGGTGCGACGGCGCCGGCCAGGTAGGCGCGCACGCGGGCGTCGGCCATGAAGCCCGCGAAGTCCGGCATCGCCACCGCGCGCCCGTCGGCCACGAACACGAAGCGGTCGCACAGCTCGCGGAGGATGTCGAGGTGGTACGCCTCCGTGGGGTGCAGGCAGACGAAGACCAGGCGCCCGTCGGCGCGCAACCGGCGGAAGAACGCGAGCATGAAGCCGATGTAGCCGTCCTGGGTGCTGAACTGCGGCTCGTCGAAGAGATGGACCACCGGCGCACGGGACACCGCGCGCGCCAGGAGCGCGTCGGGCCTGGTGCGCGCCACGCGCCGCACCTGGTAGGACTGGTGATAATGCACGGCCAGGCGGTCGCGCTCGCGGCGCTTGACGCGGGCGACGTCCTGGCCGAGGCACAGCACGCGCCCCGACGTCGGCGCGCGGCTCCCCGTCATCAGCTCGAACAGCGTCGTCTTGCCGGCGCCGTTGGCGCCCATCATGCCGACGATGGCGGGCTCGGCGAAGACGAGATTCGCCGCGATGGAGAACGTCACCTGCCGTCGTGGCCAGCCGCGCGTGTACTGCTTGCGGACGTTGTCGAGGACGAGGAGCGGCGCGGCGGCCACGTTCACACGCCCAGCAGCCGGCGGCGGCGCGCGGCGTCGTCACGCAGCTCGCGCGCCGGGCCCTCGTGCACGATCGTTCCGCGGTCCATGACGTAGACGCGATCCGAGATCGCCAGCGCCGTCGGCGCGTTCTGCTCGACCACCAGCGCGGCCACGCCCTCGGCCTTGAGCCGCGCGATCAAGCCGATCACGTCACGGACGACCTTGGGCGCCAGGCCCTGCGAGGGCTCGTCGAACAGCACGAGCCCGGGCGAGCCCAGCAGCGCGCGCGCGATGGCGATCATCTGCATTTCGCCGCCGGAGAGGTTCTCGCAGTCGCGGTGGCGCAGGTACTCGAGCGCCGTGAAGCAGCCGAGCACGTCCTTGACGCTCCACGCGCGGAACGGCGTGCGCTTCATGGCGATGGTGAGATTGCGCTCGACGGTGAGGGTGGGGAAGATGCGCCGGTCGTCGGGCACCCAGGCGATGCCGGCGCGCGCGATGTCGTGGGTGGCGGCGCGCGTGATGTCGCGGCCGCCGAAGCGGATCGCGCCGGCGCGCGCGGGCGTGAGCCCGAGGATCGCGCGCAGCGTGGTGGTCTTGCCCGCGCCGTTGGGGCCAAGCAGGCAGACGATCTCGCCCGGAGCGACGGTGAGCGAGACGCCGAACAGGACCTGCGTCTCTCCGTAGGACACGTCGATCCCGGCGACGTCGAGCATCACACCGCGGCTCCGAGCCCCGAGCGCGCCAGCCACGGATCGGCGCGCAGCGTGTCGGGCGGGCCCTCGGCGATGACCTGGCCCCAGTGGATGACCGAGATTCGGTCCGCGAGGCGGAACAGGAACGCCATGTCGTGCTCGATGATCACGATGGTGAGCAGGCGCCGCAGCTCCTGGACCAGCTCCGCGAGGCGCGCCGTGCCCTCGGCGCCGAGGCCGGAGGTCGGCTCGTCGAGGAAGAGTATGCGGGGCTCGGCGGCGACGGCCAGGCCGATCTCGAGCGCGCGGCGGTCGCCGTAGGACAGCCGTCCTGCCGGCACGCGCTCCTTGCCGCGCAGGCCGACGCGCGCGAGCACGGCGGCCGCACGGTCCTGCGCGCCCGCGTTGCGCCGCAGGTCGTGGACCATGTTGAACGAGCGCGCGCGCACGGCGGGCGCCGCGAGCAACACGTTCTCGAGCGCCGAGTACTCGTCGAAGACGTTCATGAGCTGGAAGGACCGGGCGACGCCCCGGCGGGCGATGGCGTACGGCGGCAGTCCCGTGATGTCCTCGCCGTCGAAGACGACGCGGCCCCGGTCGGGACGGATGCCGCCGGTGAGGACGTTGAAGCACGTGGTCTTGCCGGCGCCGTTGGGGCCCATGATGCCGCTCAGCTGGCCCTCCGGGAACGCGAGGCTGATGTTTTCGAGGACCACGTGGTCGCCGAAGCGCTTGTGCAGGCCGTGCGCCTCGAGCAGGGTCACGCTCACTTGCCCCTCGCGAGGTCCTGCCAGATGCCGGCCACGCCCTCGGGCTTGAACATCACGACGAGCATGAACATGAGACCGAACCAGAGCAGCCAGGACTCGGTGTACGCGCCCAGCAGGTCGCGCGCGACGAAGTAAACCAC
>DASYTM010000171.1:0-45284 GCA_036002345.1 Candidatus Methylomirabilota bacterium
AGGGCGGCTGGCCCAAGGGCGCCACCCCCGCCATGCTCGCCTCCTCCGACGCCTCGGCCGTCAACGTGCCGAAGCTCGCGGAGGCCATCGGGCTCATGCTCGGCGCCGCCGACATCCCGGTGCGCGTGTCGCTGGAGCCGGCCGATGCGGTCCGCACGGCCCACCAGACGGGGGCGCACGAGATCGCCCTGGCCGAGGTGCCCGTCAGCGGCGGCGATCCGCACCTCCTGCTGTACCCGCTGTCCACGAGCGAGGGCGCGCGGCCCGGGGTCCTCGCGCGGAACTTTTCCTTCTATCGCAACCCCCGGCTGGACGACGTGCTCATCCGCGCCAGCCAGCTGTCCTCGCGCGTCGAGCGCGGGCGGCTCTACCAGCGCGCGCAGGCGCTCCTCGCCGACGAGATGCCGTGGATTCCCGTCTACGTGCGCCTCGTGTGGGGCGTGACGCGGCCCGAGGTGAAGAACCTCCGGCTGCATCCCACCGGCCTCCACCGCCTCTCGACGATCTCGCTCGAGCCCGGCTCGTGAGGCGCGCGGCGCTCGCCGCCGCCCTCGGCGCGGTCCTGGCCGCGGCCGTCGTCACGGGACCGGCCGCCGGCGCGAAGCCGGGCGGCACGCTCCGCATGGTGTTCGTCTCCGATCCGCCCACGCTCGATCCCGCGCACGCCACCGACCTCACGTCGTCCGCGGTCATCCGCCAGGTGTTCGACGCCCTGCTCGAGCTCGACGAGAAGCTCGTGCCTGCGCCGGCCCTCGCCGAGCGCTGGACGGTCTCGGCCGACGCCCGGACGTACACCTTCCACCTCCGCCGCGGGGTGAAGTTCCACACGGGCCGCGAGGTGCGCGCCGCCGACGTGAAGGCCTCGTTCGAGCGCGCCGCCAAGGGCAAGCGGCCCTGGGTGTTCGAGAAGCTCGTGGGCGCGCGCGACTTCATCAAGGGCGGAGCGCCGGAGATCGCCGGCGTCCGCGTGGTGGACGACGCCACCGTCGAGCTCCGCCTCGACCGGCCGTTCGCGCCGTTCCTGCACCTCATCGCCTACGACGCGGCCTCCATCGTCCCGCGCGAGGAGGCGGACAAGCGCGGCGCCGGCTTCGCGAGCCATCCGGTGGGCACGGGCGCCTTCCGCTTCGTCTCCTGGCGCCGCGACGACCAGGTGGTGCTCGAGCGGTTCCCCGAGCACTTCCGCGGCCCCGCGCACCTCGACCGCGTGGTGTTCCGCGTGATCCCCGCCGAGGCCACGCGCTACAACGAGTACGTGTCGGGTCAGCTCGACGTGAGCGACATCCCGACCGGCCGCTGCCGCGCCGTCCAGGCCGACGCCCGGCTCAAGAGCGAGGCCGCCATCTGGGCCACCCTCGGCACCAGCGCGCTGCGCTTCAACGTCGAGCGCGCGCCGTTCGGCGACGCCCGCGTACGCAAGGCGCTCGCGCACGCGATCGATCCGTCCATCATCGTGGAGCGCCTGCTCGAGGGCTGCGTCACGCCCGCCCAGGGCATCGTGCCGCCCGTGCTCGCGGGGTGGACGCCGGCCGCGAAGCGCCTGCCGCTCGACCGCGAGCGCGCGAAGAAGCTCCTCGCCGAGGCCGGCTTCCCCGGCGGCCGCGGGCTCGGCCCGCTCGCGTACCACTACAACACGAGCGACATCAACCAGCGGATCGCCGAGGCGCTCCAGGCCCAGCTCAAGGAGATCGGCGTCACGCTCGAGCTGCGGCGCCTCGACTGGGCGGCGCACATCAAGCTGGTGGACGACGGGAGCGCGGGCTTCTTCCGCCAGGGCTGGATCGCCGACTATCCGGATCCCGAGAACTTCCTCACCGTGCTCTTCCACAGCCGGAACGTCGGCGCCCCCGGCAACACGTCGCGCTACAAGAACCCCGCCCTCGACCGCCTGCTCGACGAGGCGGACACGATGGCGCCGGGCCCCGAGCGCGTGAAGCGCTACCAGCAGGCCGAGCAGATGATCCTCGACGACGCCGTGTGGGTCTCGCTCTACCACTACGCGAGCCGCGGCCTCGTCAAGGCGCACGTGAAGGGGCTGGAGCGGAGCGCGCAGTCCACGGCGCCGGAGTTCCTGGCGCCGCTGCGAAAGGTCTGGCTGGAGCGCTAGGGCCGGCGCCGGAGCGCGTCGGACCCGGTCCAGCCGCTCCACGCACCGCCGCCGGCGGAGTCGCTTGCTACACTCGGGCGGTCAATGGGCCTCCTGCGCTCGGTCGCGTCGCGGGTCGTCGCGCTCGTTCCCGTCGTCCTCGGCGTCACCGTCCTCGTCTTCGCGCTCAACGCCGTTGCCCTCGGCGATCCCGCGCGCGCGGCCATGGGCCAGCGCGCCGATCCCGAGACCCTCGAGCGCCTGCGCCGCGACTACGCGCTCGACCGGCCGTTGCCGGTGCAATACGGCCTCTGGCTCGGACGGCTGGCGCGCGGCGACCTCGGCGAGTCCTTCCGCGAGCAGCGGCCCGTGCGTGACGTCATCGTCGAGCGCCTGCCCGCCACGGCGCGCCTGGCCCTGGCCGCGACGCTGATCTCCGTCGTCCTGGGCGTCGGCATCGGCGCCGTGGCCGCGGTGCGGGCGGGGAGCGCGCTCGACCACGTGCTGATGGGCATCTCGGTCCTCGGCATCTCCACCCCCGTCTTCTGGCTGGGCCTGATGCTGATGCTCGTCTTCGCCGTCAAGCTCGCGTGGCTCCCGGTCTCCGGCTACGGCGACGGCGCGCTCGGCCACCTGATCCTGCCGGCCGTCACGCTCGGCGCGCTGCACACCGGCACGGTGGCGCGGATGACACGCTCGAGCCTGCTCGAGGTCGTCCGCCAGGATTTCATGGCCACCGCGCGCGCCAAGGGCCTGCCGGAATCGGTGGTCCTCGCCAAGCACGCGCTGCGGAACGCGCTGATCCCCGTCGTGACGGTGATCGGCATCGGGCTCGCGGATCTCCTCGTGGGCGCGCCGCTCACCGAGACCGTCTTCGCGTGGCCGGGCGTTGGTCGTTTGCTCGTCGCGGCCGTCCTGCAGCGCGATCTCCCCGTGGTCATGGGCGCGGTGCTGGTCTTCGCGCTCGTCTACGTCGTCGGCAACCTCCTCGTCGATCTCGCCTATCTCGTGATCGACCCGCGGATGCGCGATGCCGCTCGCGCGTAAGCCGCTCCGCCATCACGGCTTCGTGGCCGGCGCCGCGCTCGTGGCGCTGTTCGCGACGGCGTCGCTGCTGGCGCCCGTCCTGGCCCCCGAGGATCCGCAGGCCGTCGCCGCCGGCGGCCCCACGCTCCAGCCGCCGAGCCGGGCGCACCCGCTCGGCACCGACGCGCTCGGCCGCGACGTGCTCTCGCGCGTGCTGTGGGGCGGGCGCGTGTCGCTCGCGGTCGGTGTCGGCGTGGAGGCGCTCGTGGTGGCCCTCGGCTGCGCCGTCGGGCTGCTCGCCGGCTACTTCGGCGGGAAAGTGGACGCGACGCTCATGCGCGTGACCGACATCGTGATGGCCTTCCCGTCGCTGGTCCTCGCCATCGGGCTCATCGCCGTGTTCGAGCGCCCCGGGCTCGACAAGGTGTTCATCGTGCTGGTCGCGCTCGGCTGGACGACGATCGCGCGCGTCGTCCGCGGCGAGGTCCTGGCCCTCAAGGCGCGCGACTTCGTGCAGGCGGCGCGGGCCCTCGGCGGCGGCCACCGCGCGATCATGCTGCGCCATCTCCTGCCCAACGCGGTGGCCCCGCTGCTCGTGGCGGCCACCATCGGCGTCGGCGGCAACATGGTGGCCGAGGCCGGGCTCTCGTTCCTGGGTCTCGGCGCGCAGTCGCCGACCATCTCGTGGGGCGCCATGCTCGCCGACGGGCAGACCTTCCTCGACATCGCGCCGTGGGCGGCCGTCTTCCCGGGCGCCGCGCTCCTCCTCGCCGTGCTCGGCGTGAACCTGCTCGGCGACGGTCTGCGCGACCTCCTCGACCCGCGCCTACGAGCGTAGGACACGCTGCGAGTTGTCGAGGGGCGTCACGGCTCCGCCGGGACGTCCCGAGCGTCTGGGGGTTTGGGGGCCATTTCGGGGCCCCATGTATATAGGCGCGATGCCCGCGTGCTGAACGGCGTCCGGGCAAACCGCCCGCATCCGCCGGGTGCGTCCCATCCGTAACTCTACGAAGATGCGTCATTTCCGGCTCCAGCGGGCTTGGCATCCGGGTTGCCTTTTGCGGATTGCATGCGATTCATCCGCTGGGAGGCTCTGATGAGCAAGTCGACGAGAGCGCTGGTCATCGTCGGAGTGGTGGTTGCCGGGCTCGCCGCCGTGTCGAGCATCGCCGGCGCCCGCGGCCGCTCGGCCGACCCGCGTGATCCCGAGCGCCGCGCGGCCCTGGCCGCGATGGACGAGGCGCTCGTGCGCCAGGACCTCCAGGCCGCGACGCAGGCCTGGCGTCAGGCCCGCGAGCTGGCCCTGCGCTCGCGTGACTGGCGCGGTCCCATCGAGGCGGCCGACGCCGAGCTGCGCCTCGCCGCCGCCGCCGATCGCGTGCGCGAGGCCCGGCCGACCGCGCGCGAGCTCTTCCTCGTGGCGCTGTTCCGCGCGCGCGCGGAGCGCTCCGTCGACGGCGTGCTTCGCTCCGCCGAAGGCTTCGCGCGGCTGGGCGACACCGACGCGGCCGTCCTGGCGCTGCGCATCGCCGAGAGCACCGCGGTGAAGTACGGCGACGGTGAGGAGCGCGCGCGCGTTCGCCTCGCCAGCGAGCGCATGATGCGCCCGGCCGCCGACCTGACCCACCGGACCCAGCCCGGCTCCTGATCGTCCTGCCTCGGCGGCGTGCCGGCGCGTTGCGCGCCGGCACGCTGCCGTGCTAGAAACTACCCGACGCCCCCGCCGAGCCCGCTCCCGGGGGCGCTCGTGTTTATGCCGTCGATCGCCGACACCGTCACCGAGACGATCCAGTGGGTGTTCCCGGAGCACGCGGGCGCGCCGGGGCAGATCCACGGTGGTCGGATGATGCAGTGGATCACGCAGGCCGGCACCATGGCCGCCGCCCGCATCGCGCGCGGCACGGTCCTTCTCGGCGCCATGGACGACATCGACTTTCTCCATCCCGTGAAGGTCGGCGAGATCGCGATCCTGCGCGCGCGCATCGAGTACATCGGGACCTCCTCGCTGGAGGTCGGCGTGCGCGTGTGGGCGGAGAACGTCGCCACCGGCGCGCGCGCGGCCACCCTCAACTCGCACCTGGTCTTCGTGAGCGTGGACGAGCACGAGCGCCCGCGGCCCGTCGGCGTCAAGATCGAGCCCCGCGACGCCGCGGAGGCCGCCCTCCTCGAGGCCGCCCGCGCGCGCCGCGAGCAGCGGCTGGCCCGGTTCGCCCAGAAGGCCGCGCGGGTGAAGGACGTGGACACCGCCGCCGACGAGGAGTTCCAGTGGCGGTTCGAGTCCTCGCGCTCGGTGTTGCCGGAGGACGCGCTGTTCGGCAACATGATGTTCCCAGGCAAGATGCTCATGGAGCTGGACGAGGCGGGCGGGATCCTCTCGATGCGCTACTGCCGGGGGCTCGTGATGACGGCGTGCCTGGACGCCATGGACTTCTACACGCCGATCCTCACGCACGAGGTCGTGACGTTCAAGGCGGGGTTGAACCACGTGGGCTCCTCGTCGCTGGAGGTCGGCGTCAAGGTCCTGGCCGAGCAACCGTGGAGCGGTGAAGTGCGCCACGCCTGCACCGCGTACCTGACCTACGTGCACCTCGGCGGCGACCTCCGCCCGCAGCCCTGCCGCCCGTTCACGCCCGGGACCGCCGGGGAGCGGCGCCGCTGGCAGGAGGCGGCGGTCCGGCGCGAGCGCCGCCTGGAACGGGTCAAGCGGCTCAAGGCCGCACTCTCGAACGAAAGAGGATAGACCGATGTCAGGGCATTCCCGGTGGTCGCAGATCAAGCGCAAGAAGGGCAAGGCGGACGTCCAGCGCGGCAAGCTCTTCTCCAAGATCCTCCGCGAGATCACGGTCGCCGCCAAGAACGGCGGCGGCGACCCCAAGGGCAACATGCGGCTGAAGGCCGCCATGGAGTCCGCCAAGGAAGTGAACATGCCGGCGGACAACGTCAAGCGGGCGATCCAGAAGGGCACCGGCGAGCTGCCGGGTGAGTCGTACGAGGAGATCACCTACGAGGGCTACGCCCCGGGCGGCGTGGCCGTCATGATCAACGTCCTCACCGACAACCGCAACCGCACCGGGCCCGAGCTCCGGCATGCCTTCGAGAAATTCGGCGGCAACATGGGGTCGTCCGGCGCCGTGGCGTGGATGTTCGAGCGCAAGGGCATCATCTCCGTGGACGCCGACAAGATCTCGGAGGACGACCTGCTCGAGAAGGCGCTGGAGGCGGGCGCCACCGACGCTCGCCGCGTCGAAAAAGCTTTCGAGATCACGACCGCGCCTGCTCAAATGGACGAGGTGCGCGACGCGCTGGCCAAGGCCGGCGTGCCGATCACCGAGGGGCAGGTGACGTACGTCCCGCAGTCGACGGTGCGGGTCGAGGGCAAGGACGCGACCGCCGTAGTCAAGCTGATCGAAGCGCTGGAGGAGCTCGACGACGTACAGTCCGTCTACGCCAACTACGACATTCCCGACGAGGTCCTCGAGGCCATCTCGGCTGCCTAGCCTCAGGATCCTCGGCGTCGATCCCGGCCTCGTCGGCACGGGGTACGGGCTCATCGAGGCCCGACCCGGGGAAGTCGGCGTCATCGCCGCCGGCGTGGTCGCCACCAACGCTGCCCAGTCCCTCGAGAGCCGCCTCAAGCAGATCTACGACGGGATCGACGGCGTCCTCGCCGAGCACGGGCCCTCCACCATCGTGATCGAGGACGTGTACACGGAGTACAAGTTCCCGCGCTCGGCGCTCCAGATGGCCCACGCGCGCGGGGTCATCTGTCTCGCCGCCGAGCAGCGCGGCGTGACGGTCATGGCCCTCGCCCCCGCCGCCGTGAAGCGCGCCATCAGCGCCAACGGCGCCGCCTCCAAGACGCAGATGCAGGAGTGCGTCCGCCGCCACCTCCGGCTCGAGGCGCTGCCGCGCCCGTCGCACGTCGCCGACGCGCTCGCGCTGGCGCTCACGGGCTTCTGGCGCCTCGGCGGCCGCCTGCCGTGATCGCCACCCTGACCGGCCGGCTCCGCCGCAAGGACGAGGACCGCATCGTGCTCGAGGTGGGCGGCGTCGGCTACGAGGTCTTCCTGCCCCCCATCGCCATGCGCGCCCTCGAGGGCGCGCACGCCGAGGACGGCGACAAGGCCGCGGAGCTCAAGCTGGTCGTCTACTACCACGCCACGCGGGACCAGCCGCGCCCGGTGCTGATCGGGTTCACGAACGATCTCGACAAGGAGTTCTTCGAGAAGCTGATCACGGTGAAGGACATCGGCCCCATGGTGGCCGCGCGCTCGCTGGCGGCGCCCGTGGGCGACCTGGCCGCCGCCATCGCGCGCCAGGACGAGAAGTATCTGCGAGGCCTGCCCGGCATCGGACCGCAGAAGGCCAAGAACATCGTGGCCCAGCTGCAGGCCAAGGTCGCCAAGTTCGCGCTCGCCCGCGAGGGCGCGGCCGCCGAGCCGGCGCCCGCCGGCACGGCGCCGCCCGACGCCGACGGCCTGCGCGAGATGGTGTGGGAGGTCCTCACCAGGCAGCTCGGCCACCGGCCGTCCGAGGCCTCCCAGCTCATCACCGACGCGCTCCGCCGACGGCCATCCATCACCACCCCCGAGGAGCTCTTCGACGAGATCTATCGCGGGCAGTCGGCGGCGAAGGGCAGGGTGTGAGCGTGGCGACCCCGGACGACAGCCGCATGCTCAACCGCGCGGCGGCGCCCGAGGAGGTCCAGTTCGAGCGCGCCCTCCGTCCCCGCTCCTTCGACGAGTACGTCGGGCAGAACGAGGCGGTGGGCAGCCTCCGCGTCTCCGTGGCCGCCGCCCGGCAGCGAGGCGAGTGCGTCGACCACGTCCTGCTCTATGGTCCGCCCGGCCTCGGCAAGACCACTCTCGCCGGCATCATCGCCAACGAGATGGGCACGACCCTGGTGACGACGTCGGGCCCGGCCATCGAGCGGGGCGGCGATCTCATGGGCATCCTCACCAACCTGGCGCCCAACGACGTCCTCTTCATCGATGAGGTCCATCGCCTGCCGCGCGTGGTGGAGGAGCTGCTGTACCCGGCCATGGAGGACTTCGTGGTCAACCTCATGACCGAGAAGGGGTTGAACGCGAGGCCGATCAAGATCGCGCTGAAACCCTTCACCCTCGTGGCGGCGACCACGCGACCGGGCATGCTCTCCGCCCCGCTCCGCGAGCGCTTCGGGATCTTCCACCACCTCGACTTCTATTCGCACGACGAGCTCGCGCGCATCGTGACGCGCTCCGCGTCCATCCTCGAGGCGCACCTCGAGGCCGGCGGCGCGCGGGAGATCGCGCTGCGCGCGCGCGGCACGCCGCGCATCGTCAACCGGCTGCTGCGGCGCGTGCGCGATTGGGCCCAGGTGAAGGCCGACGGCGTGATCACGGAGGCGGTCGCGCACCGCGCGCTCGATAGCGAGGGCGTCGACGCGCGCGGCCTCGACCGGCTCGATCGCCGCTTCCTCACCTCGATCATCGACGTGTACGACGGCGGACCCGTGGGCATCGAGGCGGTGGCGGCGACCATCAACGACGAGGCCGAGACGCTGTCCGAGATCGTCGAGCCCTATCTCCTGAAGATCGGCTTCATCGCCCGCGAGCCGCGCGGCCGCCGCGTGACCCGCGAGGCCTACGCGCATCTCGACCGGCAGCCGCCCGCGACTCCGCCCGCCGGGCAGGGTACGCTGTTTGAGAGGTAACCGCGGTGGGCGACGTCGGGCGCGCGCTGATCGTCCTGGGTCTCTTCCTCGTCGTGGTGGGGGTGCTGATCTCGCTCGTCGGCAAGGTCGCGTGGCTGGGCCGGCTGCCGGGGGACATCCACATCCAGCGGGGCAACTGGACCTTCTACTTCCCGCTCGCGACGTCCATCCTTCTTTCCATCGTGCTTTCGCTCGCGTTCTGGCTCTTAGGCCGGCGCTGAACGCGGCCCTCGCGGGGCTCGCCGTGCTCGTGGCGGCCGTCACGCCGGCGGCAGCCCAGGACACGATCCGGGTGGCCGTGGTCGACGGCGCGCGCGCGGTCCAGCTGAGCGGCAGCGACATCGAGGTCTACGAGCAGGGCGGCGGGGGATTCGGCGTGTGGCGCACCGGCTTGCTGCGCGCGATCTCCGTCTTCGGCGCGGTGGAGATCGAGGGCCGGCGCGCGCCCGCCTTCCGGCTGCGCAGCGAGCGGCCGATCCGCCTCAACGGCCGCGAGTATCCCTCGCCGCTCGAGATCGTGCGCAGCGGCGAGGGGCTCGCGGTGGTGAACGAGCTGCCGCTGGAGGACTACCTCGTCGGCGTGCTGCGCGCGGAGGCCAGCGAGAAGTGGCCGCTCGAGACGCTGCGGGCCCAGGCCATCGTCGCCCGCACCTACGCCGCGCATCATCGCAACATCTCCGCGGGCAAGCCTTTCCACATTCTCGCGTCGACCGCGCACCAGCAGTACGCGGGCCGCGTGCCCGTGAGCTCGCCGATCTGGGGCGCCGTCCGCGAGACGGCGGGCCAGGTGCTGTTGTGGGAAGGCGAGGTGTTCCCGGCCTTCTACCACACGGAGAGCGGCGGCTATACCGAAGACCCGCGCACCGTGTTCGCCGCGCGCAACATGCCGGGGCTCAAGCCTGTCCGCTGCGAGTTCTCCGCGGGCTCGCCGCACTTTTACTGGAGCCTCGATCTGCGACTGGCGGAGCTGTCGGAGATCCTGCGTAAGAACGACGTCAACGTGGGCGCGATCTCCGCCATCGAGATCAGCGAGCGGACCCCGTCGCTGCGCGCCTCCGCGATCACCGTCCACGGCGCGCGCACCAGCATGCGGCTGCGCGGCAACGACTTCCGCCGCATGGTCGGCTACGACACGCTGAAGTCCACGCTCTTCGCGGTGGCGCTGGATGGTGAGTGGGCGCGCTTCTCCGGCCGCGGCTACGGCCACGGCGTCGGCCTCTGCCAGTGGGGCGCCAAGGGCATGGCGGAGCAGGGCTACACCGCGCGCAAGATCCTGGAGTTCTTCTACCCCGGCACCACCTTCGGCTCGCTCTCGACCGGCACCGCCGCCCGGTGACGCCGGCCGCTGTTGTCCAGTTCGACGGCGGGAGGCCCTGCCAGTGATCTCCTGGACGGACTTCGAGAAGGTCGACATGCGCGTCGGCGTCGTCGCCGACGCGCAGCCGTTTCCGGAGGCCCGCCGCCCCGCGCTCCGGCTCTGGATCGACTTCGGCCCCGAGCTCGGCGTCAAGCGATCGAGCGCCCAGATCACCGAGCACTACGCGCCGCATGACGTCATCGGCCGGCGCGTGATCGCCGTCGTCAACTTCCCGCCCAAGCAGATCGGTCCCTTCGTCTCGGAGGTGCTGGTGATGGGCGCCTACAACGAGCGCGGGGAGGTCATCCTCTTGAACGTGGACCACCCCGTCGCACCGGGCAGCAAGATCGGGTGAGCGCCGCGGTACACTGACGCGTCGTGGACATCGCCGCGTTCGATTACGCGCTGCCGCCCGAGCTGATCGCCCAGGCGCCCGCCGAGACGCGCGACGCCTCCCGGCTGCTGGTACTGGGCCGGGCCGGCGGCGACCTCCAGGACCGGGCGTTCACTGACCTGCCGGCGCTCCTGCGCGCGGGGGACTGCCTCGTGGTCAATGATTCGCGCGTGCTGCCCGCGCGCGTGCTCGGCGAGGACGACGCGGGGCGCCCGGTGGAGCTGCTCTTCCTCGAGCCGATCAACGAGCACGCGTGGCGCGCGCTCGTGCGCCCCGGCCGGCGGTGCAAGCCTGGCGCGCACCTCCGCGCCGGCGGCGTCCGCCTGCGCGTGATGGGCGTCGATCCCGACGGGGCGCGCGTGATCGCGCGCGAGCAGGGGACCATCACCGCGCTGCTCGAGGCGCACGGGCTGCCGCCGCTGCCGCCCTACATCGCCCGTCACGCCAAGCCCGCGCCGGAAGACTGGGAGCGCTACCAGACGGTGTACGCGACGGCGCCGGGCTCGGTGGCGGCGCCGACGGCGGGCCTGCACTTCACCCCGGAGATGCTGGCGGCGCTCCGCGCGGCGGGCGTCGAGATCCACGCGGTCACGCTCCACGTCGGTCCCGCGACGTTCCGCCCGGTGACGGCGCCGACGGTGGAGGCGCGCCGGCTGCCGGCCGAGCGCGCGAGCATTCCGCCCGCGACGGCGGACGCGATCATCCGGGCCCGCGCCGAGGGCCGCCGCGTGGTGGCGGTCGGCACGACGACCGTGCGCACGCTCGAGAGCGCGGCCGTCGCGGGCGGCGGCGTGCGGGCGTTTGACGGCGTCGCCGACGTCACGATCCGCCCGGGCCACCGCTTCGCGGTGGTGGACGCCCTGCTCACGAACTTCCACCTGCCGCGCTCGTCGCTGCTCCTGCTCGTCGCGGCTTTCGCCGGCCGCGAGCGCGTGCTCGCCGCCTACCGCCACGCCGTCACCGCCCGCTACCGCTTCTATTCCTACGGCGACGCTATGCTGATCGCGTGAGCGTGAGTCCCCTCAAGTTCGAGCTGCTCGCCACCGACGGCGCCGCGCGCCGCGGCCGGCTCACCACCGCGCACGGCGTGGTGGAGACGCCGGTGTTCATGCCCGTCGGCACCCAGGCCACGGTCAAGGCGCTGACGCCCGGCGACCTCGAGGCGGCCGGCGCGCAGGTGGTGCTCGGCAACACCTACCATCTGCTCCTGCGCCCCGGGCCCGACGTCGTGCGCGAGCTGGGCGGGCTGCACCGCTTCATGGGCTGGCGCGGCGCCATCCTCACCGACTCGGGTGGCTTCCAGGTGTTCAGCCTGGCCAAGGTCCGCACGATCACCGAGGACGGCGTGGAGTTCCGCGCGCCGCTCGACGGCGCCACGCGCTTTCTCTCGCCGGAGTCCGTGGTCGAGATCCAGCGGGCGCTCGGCGCCGACATCACGATGCCGCTCGACGAGTGCCTGGCGCAGCCGGCCGCCAAGGACGCCACGGCCCGCTCGCTGGCGCTGACGCTCCGCTGGGCCGAGCGCGCGCGCGCCGCCCACGCGGCGGCCGGCAGCGGCCAGGCTCTGTTCGGCATCGTCCAGGGCGGGGTCTATGACGACCTGCGCCGCGAGGCCGTCGAGCGCACGGTCGCCCTCGACTTCGACGGCTACGCGATCGGCGGTATGGCCGTCGGGGAGTCCAGGCCGATCATGCTCGAGCTCACGGCGCGGGTGGCGCAGGCGCTGCCCGCCGACCGCCCACGTTACCTCATGGGCATCGGCAAGCCCGAGGACCTCGTGGAGTCCGTGGCGCGCGGGGTGGACATGTTCGACTGCGTGCTGCCCACGCGCAACGCGCGCAACGGCCAGGCCTTCACCTCGACGGGCACGGTCACGATCAAGCAGGCCCAGTGGATCCGCGACCCGGCGCCCCTCGACGCCGCGTGCGACTGCTACACGTGCCGGACGTTCTCGCGCGCCTACCTGCGACACCTGTTCGTCGCGGAGGAATTGCTCGCGTATCGCCTGCTCACCCTCCACAACGTAGGCTTCTACCTCGGGCTGATGGCGGCGATGCGCGAGGCCGTCGCGGCGCGCGCGTTCGACGCCTTCCGGGCTCGGTTTTTCTCGACGTATCGGGTATCCTGACGGACCTATGGGCCCCTTCCTGGACTTCTTCCTACCCGACGCCGCGTGGGCCATGGCCCCGTCAGCCCCCGGCGGTGGGAGCGGCACCTCGCAACTGATGCCGACGCTCGTGATGTTCGCCGCGATGTTCGCGATCTTCTATTTCCTGATGATCCGGCCGCAGCAGAAGCAGCGCCAGGAGCGCGAGCGCATGCTGGGGGCGATCAAGCGGGGCGACAAGATCGTGACGACGGGCGGGCTCTTCGGCACGGTCACCAACCTGACCGACAAGACCATTACCCTCCGCGTGGCCGACCAGGTGAAGCTCGAGTTCGAGCGAGGCGCCATCGCGCGGCGCGTCGAGGAGGTGCAGGGCGAGAAGGATGCCTAGGAATCTCAAGCCGCGCCTCGCCATCGTCCTCGTCGTCGTCCTCGGGTCGCTGTGGTACCTGTATCCGCCCAAGCAGGCGATCAACCTCGGCCTCGACCTCCAGGGCGGCATCCACCTGCTCCTCGGCGTGGAGACGGACAAGCACGTCGCCGCGCAGACCGACCGCGCCGCGGAGGATTTCAAGGCCGCCCTCGAGCGCCGCGGCATCGCGGCCCGGCGCGTGGTCCGCGAAGGCCTGTCGGCGGTCGTCGTGGAGCTGGCCTCGCCCCAGTCGTGGAACGACGCGCTCTCGGTGGCGGGGGAGTTCCAGTCGTTCGACCGCGCGAACGAGGACCCGGCGGCGGGCCGCTTCACGCTGGTCATGCAGCCGCGCGCCGTGGCCCGGCTGCGCGACGACGCGGTCCGGCAGGGCGTGGAGACGATCCGCAACCGCGTGGACCAGTTCGGCGTGGCGGAGCCGACCATCACGCGCCAGGGCGAGGACCGCATCCTGATCCAGCTGCCGGGCGTGCGCGATCCCGAGCGCGCCAAGTCGCTCATCGGCAAGACGGCGCTGCTGGAGTTCAAGCTGGTGGACGAGCAGGCCGATCCGCAGGCCGCCGTGGCCGGCCGCGTGCCCGAGGGCGACGAGCTCGCCTGGCAGCGCCACTGCGGGACGGAGCGCAAGGACAAGAAGCCCCAGGACAAGCATCCGATCGTCGTGCAGAAGCGCACGCTCCTCACGGGCGCCGAGCTCACGCGCGCCGAGGTGCGCACCGACCCGGGCTCGGCGGCCAACTGGCAGGTGGCCATCGAGTTCACGCCCAACGGCACCAAGGTCTTCGGCGACATCACCGAGCAGAACGTGGGCCGCCGGCTCGCCATCGTGCTGGACGGCACGGTGTGCTCGGCGCCCTCCATCCGCGAGCGCATCCCGAGCGGCAGCGCCGTCATCACCGGCCAGTTCGACGTCGAGGACGCGCGCGACCTCGCCATCGTGCTGCGCGCGGGCGCCTTGCCCGCGCCGGTGACGATCCTGGAGGAGCGCACGGTGGGGGCCTCGCTCGGCGACGACTCCATCCGGCAGGGCATCATCGCCATCGCGGCCTCCGCCGCGGTGGTGTTCGTCTTCATGCTGCTCTACTACCGGCTCTCGGGCCTCATCGCCGACATCGCGCTCGTGCTCAACCTCCTGATCCTCCTCGCGTGCATGGCCGCCTTCGGCGCGACCCTCACGCTGCCCGGCATCGCGGGCATCGCGCTGACCATCGGCATGGCCGTGGACACCAACATCCTGATCTTCGAGCGGATCCGGGAGGAGATGCGCGTGGGCAAGACGCCGCGCGCGTCCATCGACGCGGGCTTCCACCGCGCGCTCCGCACCATCATCGACACGCACCTCACGGTCATGGTGACGGCGGCCATCCTCTACAACTTCGGCACCGGGCCCGTGAAGGGCTTCGCGGTGTCGCTCTTCGTCGGCCTGGCCGCCAGCCTCTTCACGGCGTACTTCTTCACGCGGCTGCTCTTCGACATCGTGTACATGGGGCGCCGGAAGGTCGAGACGATCTCCATATGATCGAGATCTTCCGCTCCCCCCGGTACAACTTCATCGGCAACCGCCGGTGGGCCTATCTCCTCTCGGTGCTCACCATGCTGATCGGCCTCGGCTCGCTGGCCGTGCAGGGGTTGCGCTACGACATCGACTTCACGGGCGGAACGCTGGTCCAGGTCCGCTTCGAGAAGACGCCGGCGGTGGCCGACGTCCGCAAGGCCCTCGGGCGCATCGGCCTGGCCGACTCGATCATCCAGGAGTACGGCAGCAAGAACGAGTTCATCATCCGCGCACCGCTCACGGGGACGTCGTCGGCGGAGCTGCAGAAGAGGGTCGAGAAAGCGCTCGGGGAGGAGTCGGTCCTGGGCCGGGCCGAGATCCGCCGGGTGGAGTTCGTGGGACCGCAGGTCGGCAGGGAGCTGCAGTGGCAGGCCATCTACGCCGTGCTCTTCGGCCTGGTCGGTATCCTCCTCTACATCGCGCTGCGCTTCGACCTCAAGGGCGGGGTGGCGGCCGTCGCCGCCGTGTTCCACGACGTCATCGTGTGCCTGGGGGCGCTCTCGCTGATGCATCGCGAGTTCTCGCTGCCCGTCCTGGCCGCGCTCCTGACGATCATCGGCTACTCCGTCAACGACACCATCGTGGCCTACGACCGGCTGCGCGAGAACCGCGGCAAGACCATCGCCCGGGGGCGGCCCTTCGCCGACCAGATGAACGACGCCGTCAACCAGACCCTGTCGCGGACGATCCTCACCGCGCTGACGGTCTTCTTCTCGACGGCCATCCTCCTGTTCTTCGGCGGCAAGACGCTGGAGGACTTCGCCTTCGTCCTCTTCGTCGGCGTGATCACGGGCACGTACTCGACGATCTACGTGGCCGGCTCCCTCGTCGTGGACTGGACGCTCTACGTGGAGGGACGGCTCCGCGCGGGCAAGAAAAGGGTGGCAAAGGCCGGAGAAGCGCGTAAAATTACATGATTACACAGAGGTGCCGGCCGTTTGACCCAGCTACAGACGCTGATCGAGGAGATTCCGAAGTACCAGCCGGGCGCGGACCTGGCGGTACTGGAGCGCGCCTACCGGTTCTCTGAGCGATCGCACCGGGGCCAGCAGCGCGCCTCCGGCGAGCCGTACCTCTCGCATCCCCTCGAGGTCGCCAGCCTCCTCGTGGCGTTCAAGATGGACGTGACCACGGTGACGGCCGGGCTCCTGCACGACGTCCTCGAGGACACCGAGGCCACCAAGGCCGATCTCGAGCACGAGTTCGGCAAGGAGATCGCCGAGCTGGTGGACGGCGTGACCAAGCTCGGCAAGCTCGCCTTCTCCTCGCGCGAGGAGCGCCAGGCCGAGAACTTCCGCAAGATGCTGGTGGCCATGGCGCGCGACCTGCGCGTCCTGATGATCAAGATGGCCGATCGCCTGCACAACATGCGGACCCTCGACTACCTGGCCGCGGACCGCGGCCGCAAGGTCGCCCAGGAGACGCTCGACATCTACGCGCCGCTCGCCCATCGCCTGGGCATGGCCAAGGTCAAGGCCGAGCTCGAGGACCTGGCCCTGCGTACGCTCTCGCCCGACGCCTACGTCGATCTTCAGAAGCGCGTGGCCAAGCGCCGCCTCGAGCGCGAGGCGGACATCAACCAGGTCATCACCATCATCGAGAAGAAGCTGCGCGAGGTCGGCATCGAGTCGCAGATCCGCGGGCGGCCCAAGCACTTCTTCTCGATCTGGAAGAAGATGCACGATCAGGGCCGCGAGTTCGACGAGATCTACGATCTCACCGCCGTGCGCGCCATCACCGGCTCCGTGCGGGACTGCTACGGCGCCCTCGGCGTCATCCACTCGCTCTGGAAGCCCGTGCCCGGCCGCTTCAAGGACTTCATCGCGATGCCCAAGGTCAACATGTACCAGTCGCTCCACACGACGGTCATCGGGCCCAAGGGCGACCCCGTGGAGATCCAGATCCGGACCTGGGAGATGCACCGCATCGCCGAGGAAGGCATCGCCGCGCACTGGCTCTACAAGGAGAAGAAGGCGGGCAAGGACAAGCTCGACGAGTCGCTGGCGTGGCTGCGCCAGCTCATCGAGACCCAGCAGGACACCAAGGACCCGCGCGAATTCCTCGACAGCGTCCGCGTCGACCTCTTCCCCGACGAGGTCTACGTCTTCACCCCCAAGGGCGACGTGAAGGCGCTGCCCGACGGGGCGACGCCGATCGACTTCGCCTTCGGCGTGCACACCAAGGTCGGCGAGCACTGTGTCGGCGCCAAGGTCAACGGCAAGCTCGTCCCGCTGCGCACCACGCTCCGCCAGGGCGACATCGTCGAGATCGTCACCTCGCCCAACCAGCACCCGAGCCGCGACTGGCTCAAGTTCGTCAAGTCCAACCGCGCGCGCGCCAAGATCAACCAGTGGCTGAAGATCGAGGAGCGCACGCGCTCGATCGAGCTCGGCCGTGAGCTCTTCGAGCGCGAGGCGAAGAAGTACCGCCTGAATCCCACCGCGCTGCTCGCGGGGGACGAGATGCAGCGCGCGGCCACCGACCTCGGGTATCCGGGCCCCGACGACGTGCTGGCCGCCGTGGGCTACGGTAAGGCCTCCGTCCACCAGCTCCTGAACAAGCTGGCCCCCGGCGCCACGCTGGAGACGGTCGAGCGCCCGCGCGCCACGCCCGGGACCCGCCCCAAGGCCGACCAGGGCGTGCGGATCCGCGGCGTGGACGACCTGCTCGTGCGCTTCGCCAAGTGCTGCAATCCGCTCCCCGGCGACCAGATCGTGGGCTTCATCACGCGCGGCCGCGGCCTCACCGTGCACGGGCGCGACTGCCTGACCGTGGCCAAGAGCGTGCTGGACCGCGAGCGGCTGATCAACGTGGAGTGGGACGTCGAGGAGACCGGCGCGCCGGAGCCCGCCAAGCGGCCCGTGCGCATCGCCGTCTACATCGGCAACGACCGCCCGGGCCTGCTCTCCGAGATCACCGGCGCCATCGGGAGCAAGAACGGCAACATCACGAAGGCCGAGGTGATGGTCACCGACGACCGCCGCGGCATCAACAACTTCGTGGTGGAGGTGGCTGACCTCACCCAGCTCCAGGACATCATGACCGCCATTCGCGACGTCCCCGACGTCATCAACGTGGAACGCGTGAGGGGTCTCTAGTGCGGAGCGCCGCGCTCCGCTGCGCCCGTTTGAATCGTCTCGGTACATGACCCGGCCGCAGTTCGAAGCGCTCGTGGCGCGGGCGATGCGCAGCCTGCCGAGGAAGTTCAGGGACAAGATCGCGAACATCGCGGTGGTGGTCGAGGGCTGGGCCGACGACGCCACGCTGGCGGAGATGGGGATCGAGCCGCCCGACACGCTCTATGGCCTGTATCGCGGCATCGACCTCACGCGTCGCGACGGCTCCTACGGCAACGTGCTGCCCGACGTCGTCACGATCTACCAGGGGCCGATCGAGGAGGACGCCGCGGACGAGGAGGAGATGACGGAGATCGTGCGCGAGACTGTCGTCCACGAGCTCGGCCACTACTTCGGCCTCGACGACGAGACGATGCACCGCATCGAAGACGGCGACATCTAGCCCTCCAGGTCCTACCCGCCCGCTCTTCTACCCCTGACATGCAAGTTTTGACTTGACAGGCGGTTTCAATTGTCCCTATTGTTTCAGCAGATGCTGAAAGTCCTGGAGCAAGAGAAACATGCAGAAAACCGGAGAGATTCGGCGACAAGTAGCCCAGCGCCTGCGGGAGCTCTTCCCGAAGGCGAAGGGGTGGGAGGACGTCGCCGACCTCCGGGCTGCCGGCAAACCGGTGGACATCGCAATGAAATTTCGCCTGGGCGACGTGGAGCGGCTGGTGGTCGTTGAGGTCAGCTCTCTCGGTCAGCCTCGGCAGATCCGGGCGGCCGTGACGCGTCTCGCCGAGGTGCGCCGGGAGATCCCGGCGGCCTACCCGGTGGCCGCCGCCCTCTACATCGGACCCCAGAGCGCCCGCATCCTGAAGGACAACAACCTCGGCTACCTGGACGTCTCGGGCAACTGCTACCTCGCCTTCGACCAGGTCCTGATCGAGAAGGAAGGCAAGCGCAACCTGCGCCCCTCGACGCGTCCGCTGCGCTCGCTCTTCGCGCCGCGCGCCACGCGCGTGGTGCGCGTGCTCCTCGCGGAGCCCGCGCGCGCCTGGCGGCTGGAGGAACTGGCGAAGGCGGCGCTGGTCAGCCTCGGCCACAGCCACAACGTGATGAGCCGGCTGGAGGACCTGCGCTGGGTCGAGCGCGACGAGGCGCAGCGGATCCACCTCGGCAAGCCCGCGGACCTCCTCCAGGCGTGGTGCGAGTCCTACACGTATCGCGCGAACGAGATCACCTCGTACTTCGTGCCCGAGCGCGTGAACCGCCGGCTGATGGCCGACGTCGCGCGCGCGGCGACGGCCGAGGGACGCCGGTACGCGTTCACGCTGTCGGCGGGCGTGTCGCTGGTGGCGCCGCAGCCGCGGCTCCCCGCGCTGCACTGTTACCTCGAGGGCGATCCCGCCCCGGTGGCGGCGGCCCTCGGGCTGCGCCCGGCCGCGGAGACGGATGGCGCGCTGCACCTGCTGACGCCCTACGACCCGGGCGTGTTCTACGGCGTGCTCGAGAAGGCCGGCCTGAAGGTGGTCAGCCTCCCGCAGCTCTACGCCGATCTCGTGCACTACCAGCCGCGCGGCGCCGAGCAGGCCGAGCACCTGCGCCGCGAAGCGATGGGCTACTGAGCCGACACGCGACCTCGCTGCAGGAGGGGGGGTGAAATCTCGATGGCGAAGAAGAAGAAGGCGACCAAGAAGAAGAAGAAGTAAGGATTTTTGCAGTCACCGGTGGGGGGTGGCGGCCCTCCACCAGTCACCATGCGGGAGGGGGCAACGCCCCCTCCCGTCTGTGCTTAAATGACCTTCGTGACTTTCCCCGCCTTGAGACAGCGGGTGCAGATGCGCACGCGCTTCTTCCGGCCATCGATCAGCGCCCGCATCGATACGAGGTTGGGCAGCCATCGACGCCGCGTCAGCTTGTGAGCGTGACTGACCGAGTTGCCGACGGAGGGATGCTTCCCGCACAGTTCACACCGCTGAGCCATGATCACTCCCCGAATCGGATTGCGGACCGCCTGAGCGGGCTCGCGAAACACCGGAAACAACGGAGATTTATACCACGGTGACCGGCGGCCGGCAAACGCACGTGCCCGCCTCGCTCGCGACGCCGCTGCAGTACGTGAAGGGCGTGGGCCCGCAGCGCGCGAAGCTACTCGCAAAGAAAGGTCTCGTCACCGTCGGCGACGCGCTCTTCCACCTGCCCCTGCGCCACGAGGACCGCACGCGCTTCACGCCGCTCCGGGCCATCCGGCCGGGCGAGACGGTGACGTGCTCGGGCGTGGTGACGGGCATCAGCCCGCCGCCGCCCGGGCGGTACCGCCAGCCGCTGGTGATCCTGCTGCGCGACGAGAGCGGCTACGGCACCGCGACGCTCTTCGGCCGGCCCTGGGTCGCACGCGCCGTGCAGCGCGGGCAGCGCATGATCGTGCACGGCCGGGGCGCGCGCTACAAGGACAAGATCACCCTGCAAGTCGCCGAGTGGGAGACGGTGGATGCGGCCGACGACGAGCCGATCCACGCCGGCGCGCTCGTGCCCGTGTATTCCACCACCGAGGGGCTGCCGCAGCAGGCGCTGCGCTCGCTCATCTGGCGCCTCGTGGAGGCCCACGCCCACGAGGTGGAGGAGACGCTGCCCGACGCCGTGCGCGGCCGGCGCCGGATGGTCCCGCTCGCCGACGCCGTGCGCGGCGCCCACTTTCCCGCCAGCGAGGCCGAGCGCGCCGCCGCCATGCACCGGCTCGTGTTCGACGACTTCCTGCTCCTCCAGCTCGGGCTGGCCATCCTCCGCTCGCGAACCACCCGGCAGCACGGGATCTCGATGCGGCCGCGCGGTGAGCTCGTGGCGCGGATGCGGTCGAGCCTGCCGTTCGCGCTGACGGCGGCGCAGGAGCGCGTGTGGGACGACATCCGGCGCGACATGGCCGCGCCGTACCCGATGCACCGGCTGCTCCAGGGCGACGTCGGCTCCGGCAAGACGGTGGTGGCCGCGCTCGCCGTGTGCGCGGCGGTGGAGGCCGGCTACCAGGCCGCGGTGATGGCGCCCACGGAGATCCTCGCCGAGCAGCACCTCGCGACGTTCCGCGCGCTCCTCGAGCCCCTCGGCATCGCCGTGACGCTCCTGACGTCGGGCCTCAAGCCGAAGGAGCGCGCGGCGCGGCGCGAGGCGATCGCCGCCGGAAAGATCGGCTGCGTGATCGGTACCCACGCCCTCGTGCAGGAGCCGGTGGGTTTCAAGCGCCTCGGGCTCGCGGTGGTGGACGAGCAGCACCGCTTCGGCGTGCACCAGCGCGCGCGGCTCAAGGGCAAGGGCGAGAAGCCCGACGTGCTCGTGATGACGGCCACGCCCATTCCCCGCACGCTTGCCCTCACGCTCTACGGCGACCTCGACGTGAGCGTGCTGGACGAATTGCCGCCGGGTCGCCGCCCGGTGCGCACGGAGGCGCGCACGGAGTCGCGCCGCCGCCAGATCTACGACTTCCTGAAGGCGCAGGTGGCCGACGGCCGCCAGGTCTACGTCGTGTACCCGCTCGTCGAGGAGTCGGAGGCCGTCGATCTCAAGGCGGCCACCGACATGGCGCACCGGCTGCAGCGCGAGGTCTTCCCCGATCTCACCGTGGGCCTCCTCCACGGGCGGCTCGCCAGCCCAGACAAGGACGCCATCATGCAGGCGTTCAAGCGCGGCGCCATCCACGTCCTCGTCGCCACCACGGTCATCGAGGTCGGCATCGACGTGCCCAACGCCTCCGTGATGCTGATCGAGCACGCCGAGCGCTTCGGTCTCTCGCAGCTCCACCAGCTGCGCGGCCGCGTCGGCCGCGGGCCGTGGAAGTCCTACTGCATCCTGCTCACGAGCGGGCGGCTCGGCGAGGACGCCGAGCGGCGCGTGGCGGCCATGACGGAGACCAACGACGGCTTCAAGATCGCGGAGGTCGACCTCGAGCTGCGCGGGCCGGGCGAGTTCTTCGGCACGCGGCAGTCGGGGCTGCCGGAGTTCCGCGTGGCCGATCTGCTCCGCGACGCCGCCGTTCTCGAGGAGGCGCGGCGCGAGGCGCAGGCGATCGTCGCCGAGGACACCGAGCTGCGGCAGCCGGCCCACCGTGGCCTGCGCCAAGCCCTGCTCACGCGCTGGCGCGGCAAGCTCGACCTGGCCAGCGTCGGCTAGCGTGCGCATCCTCGCCGGCCTCTACAAGGGTCGCCGGCTCGCCACGCCGAAGGGCGACACCACCCGGCCGACCGCCGACCAGGTCCGCATCGCGCTCATGGACACGCTGATGCCGTGGCTGCCGGGAGCGCGCGTGCTCGACCTGTTCGCGGGAGCGGGGGGCGTGGGGCTGGAGGCGCTGTCGCGCGGCGCCGCCCACGCCGCGTTCGTCGAGCGCGACGCGCGCGCCGTGGCGGCGCTGCGCGCGAACGTGGCGACGCTCGGCGTGGAGAGCGCCGTGAGCGTCGTCCGCGACGACGTCGTGCGGGCGCTCGGCGCGCTGGCGCGTGGCGGCGAGCGCTTCGGGGTCGTCTTTCTCGACCCGCCCTACGACGGCGGCGACGTGGAGGCCACGCTCGACGCGCTCGGCCAGGGCCACGTGCTGACCGAGGGCGCGGTGGTGGTGGCCCAGCACTTCACCAAGCGGGCGCCCGCCCCCGCGCACGGTGTGCTCGCGGCGTTTCGCGCGCGGCGCTTCGGCGAGACGACGCTCACGTTCTTCCGTCGTGGCGGCCCGTCCGCGTGAGCGAGGCGCGGCGGCTGGTCGAGGCGCTGGCGGGATGCGCGGCCCGCCACGGCGCCGAGGCGCGCGTCGCGAAGATGCGGTTGCTGGAGCAACTAGACGAGACCAGGATCGCGGCGCCCGCGACGCTGCTGCGGTTCCACGAAGCGCTCTGCTTCGTGCTCGCGTACCCGGACGACGCGGCCATCGCCACGGCGGCATCGCGCGCGCTCGACGGATTCGAGGCCCGCGTGGCGCGCCTGCCGGCGCGGGCGCGCGCCCGGCTCCACGACACCGGGATCGCCGGCACCGATCTCGATTACCCGTTCGGCCTGCCCATGGCGCGCTGGCTGACGCGCCGGTTCCCGCGTGACGTCGAGGTGGCGTGGCGCTCCTTCCGCGGCGGCGACGAGCGCATGGAGGAAGCGCTCAGCCTGCTCGTCACGCCCACCGAGAGCGAGGCCTTCACGGAGGGCGGGCTCGGCTGGCGGCGCTGGCTCCGCCTGGCGCGCGGCCGGCGGCCCAGCGACCTCGACGCGCTGCTTGCCCTCTTCGCGGACGCGCGGATCCCGGACGAGACGCGCGACTGGCTGTTCGAGAGCCTGGCGTTGCCGATCGCCTGGCGCCTGCGCGGCGCCGCGCCCTCGCGGACGCGGCTCCGGTTCGCCGACGCGCCGGCCGTGTACCACGCCGATGGCCTGCGCCGGTCGGGCATCGACCTCGCCGACGAGCTCGCGCGCCCGCTGCCATCGGTCAGGGTCGCCGAGCGCCCGCAGGCGCTCGCCCTCATCGACGCCGCGCGCGCGACGATGGCCACGCGCGCCCGCGAGCTGCACGCGTTCGCGAGCCCCAACCCCGACGACGTCCTCGTCGCCGATCCCGGCCACGGCCTCCGCGTCGCCCTCATCGGGCTCCTGCCCGACGATCGCCTGCCGCTCGACGCCTACTACGCGTACCTGGCGCTCAAGAACGGGGTGCCGGTCAGCTACGGCGGGGGGTGGGGCTCGTTCGGCCGCCTGGAGTTCGCGCTGAACATCTTCGAGTCGTTCCGGCAGGGGGAGTCGGCGCTCGTGGTGAGCCAGGTGCTACGCGTCTACCGCCGGGTGTTCGGCGCGCGCACGATCGTGGTGGACCGCTCGCAGATCGACGCCTCCAACCCCGAGGCGCTCGAGAGCGGCGCGTTCTACTTCTACGCGAAGCTGGGGTTCCGCTCCACCGACGCCGGGATCCGCGCCCTCGCCGAGGGCGAGCGGACGCGCGTCGCGCGCGAGCCCGGCTATCGCTCGCCGCTGGCCACGCTGCGTCGGCTGGGCGCCGCCGATCTCGAGCTCGCCCTGGACGGCCGGGCCGCGCCCTCGCCGGTGACGGGCAGCGCGCTGGCCTGGCTCGTGACGCGCGACATCGCCGGCGCCTTCGATGGCGACCGGGTGGCCGCCGCCGCGGCCGCCGCGGCGCGCGTGGGGCGGGCGGTGGCGCCGGGCTGGCGGCGCTGGCCGCCGCCGGAGCGGCGGGCGTTCGCCCGCATGGCGACGATCATCGCGCTGATCCCGGACCTCGCGCGCTGGCCGGCCGCCGAGCGCGCGCGGCTCGCGGCGATCATGCGCGCGAAGGGCGCGCCCAGCGAGCGGGGCTATCTCGAACGGCTCGACGGCCACCGCCGCCTGCACGCGAGCCTCGAATCGCTCGCGCGCGCGGCCCGCGTGCCTTGACATTCTTTCGAGGCGGCGGCTACGATGCGGCGTCTCCATCCGTCAGCGAGCGAGGGTGAGCGAGTGGCGAAGCGTGCGGTCTATCCCGGGATGTTCGACCCGCTCCACAACGGCCACGTCGACGTCATCCAGCGCAGCCTGGCCATCTTCGACGAGGTCATCGTGGCCGTGGTCGCCAACCCGTCCAAGGCGCCCCTCTTCACCGTCGAGCAGCGCCTGGAGATCATCGACGAGGCCACGGCCAACCTCGGCGTCGGCCCGCACCTGCGCATCGTCTCGTTCGACGGGCTGCTCATCGACCTCGTCGCGCGCGAGCGCGCGGACTGCATCGTGCGCGGAATCCGCGCCGTCTCGGACTTCGAGTACGAGTTCCAGATGGCGCTCATGAACCGCAAGCTGCGCTCCACGGTGGAGACCGTGTTCCTGATGCCCCACGAGAAGTACACGTACATCTCGTCGCGGCTGATCAAGGAGGTGGCGAGCTTCGGCACCTCGGTGGCCGGGATGGTGCCGCCCGTGGTCGAGAAGCGCCTCACCGAGAAATATCCGCTGAAGTGATGCTGGCCGATCGCCTCAAGACACTCGCCCCGTCGTCGACGCTCGCCGTCCAGGCCAAAGCCAAGGAGCTGCGCGCCCGGGGCATCGACGTGATCTCGTTCGGGGCGGGGGAGCCCGACTTCGACACGCCCGAGCGCATCAAGGACGCGGCCGTCCAGGCCATGCGCCGCGGGCAGACGAAGTACACCGAGGTCGGCGGTATCCCCGAACTGCGGGCCGCCGTCTGCGCCAAGCTCAAGCGCGACAACGGCCTGGCCTACGAGCCGGCCGACGTCCTCGTCTCGTGCGGCGCGAAGCACACACTCTTCAACGTCGCCACCGCGCTCCTGAATCCCGGCGACGAGATGCTCGTGCCGAGCCCGTTCTGGGTCTCGTATCCCGAGCAGGCGCGGTTGCTGGGCGCCGTGCCGGTGATGGCGGAGACGCGCGAGCAGACCGGCTTCGACCTCGACCCGGCGCGGCTGCGCGCCGCGGTCACGCCGCTGACGAAGCTGATCGTCCTCAACAGCCCGAACAATCCCACCGGCGCCGTGTTCTCACCGGAGGCGCTGTCGACGGTGGCGCAGCTGGCCATCGAGTGCGGGCTCTGGGTCGTCTCCGACGAGTGCTACGAGTCGCTGACCTTCGAGGGGCGCCACGTCTCCATCGCCGCGCTCGGAGACGAGATCAAGGCGCGCACGATCGTCGTCAACACGTGCTCCAAGGCCTACGCGATGACGGGCTGGCGCATCGGCTACGCCGCGGGGCCGCGCGCGCTCATCCGCGCGATGACCGACGTGCAGAGCCAGGTCACGTCCAACCCGTCCTCGGTCGCGCAGTGGGCGGCCGTCGAGGCGCTCTCGGGTCCCCAGGACGACGTGGCGAAGATGGCCGGCGAGTTCGATCGCCGCCGCCGGCTGATCGTCGCCGGGCTCAACGCGCTGCCCGGCGTGTCGTGCGTGATGCCGAAGGGCGCCTTCTATGCCTTCGCCAACGTCTCGGGCCTCTTCGGCCGGACGTGGCAGCAGGGCGGAGCGCGCACGACCCTCACGGGCTCCGTCGACGTGACGTCGTTCCTCCTGGAGGCGGCGCGCGTGGCCGTCGTGCCCGGCGTGGACTTCGGCTCCGACGCCCACGTGAGGCTCTCGTACGCGACGAGCGACGCGCTCATCAGCGAGGGTCTCAAGCGCATGCAGGCCGCTATTTCCACCCTCGGCTAGAACATGGAGGACGCCGCCCTCCAGGCGGCGGCGCGGGTCCGCGTCACCCTGATCGTCGGCGCCGGCGACACCGGCAAGACGACGCTGACCGTCCGCCTGGCCGGCGCGCTGGCCGCCCGCGGCGAGCGCGTGGCCGTCGTGGACGCCGACGTCGGCCAGTCGGAGATCGGGCCGCCCACCACGGTCGGGCTCGGCCGTGTGACCGGCGCGCTCGCACGGCTCGGCGACGCGGAGCCCCTCGCCCTCGAGTTCGTCGGCGACACCTCGCCGGCCCGCTACATCCGCGAGACCGCGGACGCCACCGGCCGCCTCGTGCGCCGGGCGCTGGACACCGGCTTCACGCGGGTCCTCGTGGACACCGGCGGGATGATCGAGGGCCCCCTGGCGCTGGCGCTCAAGCGCGCGAAAGCGCGCGCCGTCGATCCCGACCTCGTCCTGGTGCTGCAGCAGCGTGACGAGAGCGAGCCGATCGCGCGCGCGCTCGAGGGCGGCGCACGCCCGGTGGTCGTCCGGCTCGCCCCGTCGCCGGCGATCGTTCGCCGCACCGCCACCCGGCGGCGCGAGCACCGCGAGCACGCGCTCCGCGACTACTTCGCGGGGGCGAAAGCGGTCACCCTGGACCCCGCGCGCGTGCGGCTGACGGACCGGCGCGGCGCAACGCCCGTCGAGGCCGTCGGCGAGGGGCTCCTGCTCGGCGTGCTGGACGCCGGCGGCGAGACGCTCGGCATCGCGCGCGTGCGATCGGTGGAGGGAGGTCGGATCATCATCGAAACTCCGGTGCCGGCGGGCCGGATCGCGGGGTTGCGGGTGGGACGAGCGACGTGGCGGCCGGCGTGACGCGCCGGCGCGCCGCGGGAGAGCCCCGGGCGCGCCGGCGTTCTCGCCGTTACTTCGTGGTCGAGCTGCTGCCGCTCGGCGTGCTGGTCGCCGCCGAACCGCTGCCGCTCGCGCTGCCGCCCGACGGAGCGGTCGAGCTGCTCGGGCTGGTCGTCGTGGACGAGGACGAGCCCGTGGTGGTGTCCGACGAACGCGGCGTGGTCGCCGTGCCCGGGGACGCCGACGGACTGGTCCGGTCCGGCACCGTGCCGACACGATCGGTCTCGGCCCGGTTGCACGCGATCATGCCGCCGGCCAGCGCGAGGGCGCAGAGCCCCGATAGCAATTTCTTCATTGCCGATGCTCCTCCTGTTGTGGGTTGGTTCGAAACCCCGCACCGGAAGGGTGCAACGGACATGCCCGTGGTACGATCCGCCCCATGAAACTCGAGGGATCGCACGACGTGCCCGCGCCGCGCCAGAAAGTGTGGGATGCGTTCCTCGATCCCGCGCGCCTCAAGAAGGCCATTCCCGGCTGCGAAAAGCTCGAGGCGATCGGCACCGACGAGTACAAGGCCACGATGAAGATCGGCGTCGGCGGGGTGAAGGGAACGTTCGAAGGCAAGGTCCGCATCGCCGACCGGAAGCCTCCCGAGTCTTACAAGCTGGCCGTGGAGGGTAGCGGCGGCCCCGGCTTCGTCCGCGGCGAGACGCTGATCACGCTCAGCGACATCGACGGCGGCACGCGGGTTGCGTACAGCGCCGACGTCCAGGTCGGTGGTCTGATCGCCTCCGTGGGCCAGCGCATGCTCGGGGGCGTGTCGAAGATGATGGCCGACAAGTTCTTCGGCAAGATGTCCGAGCTCCTCAAGGGCAAGTAGTCGGTGGCGTCCCGCTACCTCGAGCCGCGGCTCGAGCGCGCCTCGCGCGCCGACATGCGGCGGCTCCAGTGGAAGCGCGTGCGCGAGCAGTTCGCCCACGCCCGCGCCCACAGTCCCTTCTATCGCCGGAAGCTCGCCGGCGTGAAGCCCCCGAAAACGCTCGACGACCTGCGCCGCCTGCCGTTCACGACGAAGGACGAGCTGAAAGAGAACCAGGCGTCCAGGCCGCCGTGGGGCGACGTGCTGGCCGTGCCGTTCGAGGACGTGCTGCGCATCCACATGACGTCGGCCACCACGGGCCGGCCGCTGGCCTTCCTCGACACGAAGGACGACTGGTACGGCTTCTATCACTCGTACGCGCGAGCGCTCCACGCCTTCGGCGTCCGGAAGTCGGACATGGTGATGGCGGCGTTCTCGTACGGGCCCTGGATCGGCTTCTGGTCGGGCTTCTACGCGGCGCAGGATCTCGGCTGCCTCCTGTTCCCCGCGGGCGGGTTCTCGACCGAGCAGCGCATCGACGCGCTCACGACGTGGCCCATCACCGTGCTCGGCTGCACGCCGTCGTACGCGCTCTTCCTCGCCGAGCAGGCGGCCAAGAAGGGCATCGACCTCGCCAAGGACACGAAGGTCCGCATCACCTGGCACACGGGCGAGCCGGGCGCCTCGATCCCGGCCACCAAGGCGAAGATCGAGGCGGCTTTCGGCGCCCAGGCCTTCGACCTGCCGGGCCTCACCGAGATCGCCGCGTGGGGCTTCGAGTGCGACGCGCGCGCGGGCCTGGTCCACGTCAACGAGGACTACGTGTATCCGGAGGTGCTCGACGAGGCCGGCGACCCCGTGAAGCCGGGCGCGCGCGGCGAGCTGATCTTCACGAGCCTCTACCGCAAGGCGATGCCGCTCATCCGCTACCGCACGCGCGATCTCGTGCAGGTGGCCGACCGCCGCTGCCCGTGCGGGCGCACGCTCCTGGCCCTGGAGGGCGGCGTGCTCGCGCGGCTGGACGACATGAAGAAGGTGCGCGGGATCATCGTGTACCCGCGGCGCGTCGAGGAGCTCGTGCGGCCCTTCGCCGGCGTGGACGAGTTCCAGATCGTGTTCCGCCGCCACGAAGGGCTCGACGACATCCTCGTGCGCGTGGATCCGTCGCCCGCGCTCGCGCGCGCCGCCCGCGACGGGCTCTGCGGCGAGCTCGCCGACGCGCTGCGCGTCGGGCTCGGCATCCGCGTGACCGTCGAGGCCACCGAGCCCGGGGCGCTGCCGCGCTGGGATCACAAGGCCCGGCGCGTGAGGGACGAGCGCACCGAAGTTCCCTTCTGAGGTGGCATGGACTCGGACCTCATCGCGCGACGGTGGGACGCGGAATACCGGGCGGGCCGCTACGCCGGGGACCCGCCCCTCCGCTTCGTCGGCGAGATTCTCAGCGCGCTGGACGCGCATCCCGCGCTCCGCCGCGGGCTCGGGCTCTACGTCGGCTGCGGTAACGGGCGCAACTACCTGCCCCTCGTGGACGCCGGCCTGCGCCTCTGCGGTCTCGACCTCTCGCTCGAGTCGCTTCGCCAGCTCGCCGGCCGCCGGCCCGCAACCTCGCTGCCGCTGGTCTGCGGCGAGTTCCGCGCCTTCAGCAGCGCGCGGCCGTTCGGCTACGTCGTGGCGCTGCAGGTCTTCCAGCACGGGACGGCGGCCGACGTCGCCGCCTACGTCGAGCACGCGTGGGAACTGCTCGAGCCGCGCGGGCTGCTGTTCCTCCGCATCAATTCCGCCGCCACGCAGATCTACCACGCGCACACGATCCTGGAGCGCGACGCGCTGGGGGGCGTGACCGTCCGCTACGGCGCGGGGCCGAAGACGGGGCTCCCCGTGCACTTCTGCTCGCGCGACGAGCTCGCGGCCCTGACGCGCGCGCGCTTCGAGCCCGTGGGCGAGGTGCACGAGGACGTCATCGCGCGCGACGCGCCGAAGACCGGCTCCTGGGCGCAGTGGCAGGGGATCTGGCGGCGGAGGTGAGGCCCGTGTTACGGCGCGAACATCTCGGCGAGGACATCGAGCATCCGGCGACGAGTTTCTTCATCGAGCGCACCGAGACGCCGGACCAGGCGCGCGCGATCGACCGTACGGATCTGATCGAGCACGATCTGCCCCGGCCCGTCGCCGGAACGTCACGGGGACGCGCGTCGGGTAGGGCCGCCCCTTCGTCGTCATCGGCGCCACGATCACGGTGTCGATGTGGCGATTCATCTCGTCAGGTGAGACGACGACGCACGGTCTGGCCTTGCGGATCTCGTGGCCTTGGGTGGGATCGAGGCGGACGAGATGGATGTCGAACCGGGACGTTACCACTCCCACTCGGTCTCGTCCCAGGCGAGGCTCGTGGTACAAGTAGGGCCCTATGAAAGCGGCGTTCTTCAAGGAGCACGGCGGCAGCGACAAGATCCTCTATGCCGACTATCGCGATCCCGTTCCCGGGGCCGGCGAGGCCCTCGTGCGGGTGAAGGCGTGCGCGCTGAACCACGTGGACATGCTCCTGCTCGACGGGCGCTTTCCGCCGCCCGAGGGGCTGCCGCACGTCAACGGCTGCGAGGTCACCGGCGTCGTCGAGGGCAGCGGCCAGCGCGTGATCGTCTTTCCTGGGTTCTCGTGCGGCGCCTGCGAGTTCTGCCTGCGCGGCGAGCGCACGGTGTGCCTGCGCTACGGCTACCTCGGCGCGCACAAGGACGGCGGCTACGCCGAGCTCGTGAAGGCGCCGGCCGCGAATTGCCTGCCCCTGCCCGAGACGATCTCGTTCGAGGCCGGCGCCGCGCTCCCGCTGGCCTTCCTGACCTCGTGGCACGCGCTCATCGCCCAGGCCGACCTCAAGCCCGGCCAGACCGTGCTCGTACAGGCCGCGGGCAGCGGCGTGGGCAGCGCGGCCATCCAGATCGCGCGCCTGGTCGGCGCGCGCGTGATGACGACGGTGGGCAGCGACGACAAGATCGAGTTCGCGCGCCGCCTCGGCGCCGAGCACGTGGTGAACTACCGCACCCAGGACTTCGTCGAGGAAGCCAAGAAGTGGACGGGCAAGCGCGGCGTGGACGTCGTCGTCGAGCACATCGGCGGCGAGACGTTCGAGCGCTCGTCGTACGCGCTCTCGCGCCTCGGCACGCTGGTGTCCATCGGCTCGCACGACACGCACTGGGGCCGGCTCGATCTGCGCCATGTCTACTCCAAGAACTTGAGGATCGTCGGCACCAACCTGGGGACCCTGGGCGAGCTGCGGACGGTCCTCGACTACGTGGCCGCCGGCCGGCTCGCGCCCGTGATCGATCGCGCGTTCCCGCTCAAGGAGGCGCGCGCCGCCGTCCAGCACGTGCTCGATCGCAAGAACAAGGGAAAGGTCCTCCTCGTCCCTTGACGCTGGCCGGCCTCCTCGAGCGCGCGGCGCTGCGCCGGCCGCAGGCGCCGGCGGTGGTCGACGGCAACCGCCGGCTCACCTACGCCGAGCTCCTGGCGCGCTCCCGCGCGCTGGCCGAAGGCTTCCGGAAGCTCGGCGTCGCGCGCGGCGATCGCATGCTGATCGTGCTCCGCAACCGGCTCGAGCACGTGCTCGCGTACTGGGCGCTCCAGCTCCTCGGCGGGGTGGCGGCCCCGGTGAACTTCCGGCTCGCCGCCGGCGAGCTGCGCTACGTGCTCCACGACTCCGGCGCGCGCGTGGCGCTGTGCGAGCCGTCCACGGCTCCGGCGCTGGCCGAGGCCGCCGAGGGCGCCGCCGTGCGCGTGGTCGCGGTGGGGCAGGGCGGGCCGCCGGGCGCGCTCGATTTCGACGAGGTCGCCGCCGCGCGCCCGGGCGCGCCGCCGGCCGTGAGCGAGAGCGATCTCTCGCTCCTCCTCTACACGTCGGGCACCACCGGCCGGCCCAAGGGCGTGCCGCGGACGCACCGGAACCACTACGCGGGCGCCGTCGCGCAGGTCGTGCAGTGCGGCTACACGTGGGAGGAGCGGACGCTCGGCGTGATGCCGCTCTACCACACGATGGGCATCCACTCGCTGACGAGCATGACCGCCGTCGACGGCTGCTTCGTCTGCCAGCCCGACTGGAACGCCGCGCAGGCACTGGCGCTGGTCGCGCGCGAGCGGGTCACCGCGCTCTACCTGATCCCCACGCTGTTCTGGGATCTGATTCATGCCCCCGGCTTCGCCGCGGCGGACGTGTCGAGCGTGCGGAAGCTCGCCTACGCAGGAGCGCCGATGCTCGCCCCGCTCACCGAGGCGTGCGCGCGCGCGTTTCATCCGGACGTCTTCGTGAATCACTACGGCTCGACGGAGATCTACACCTTCACGGTGCGTCCGGACGTCGGCGCCAAGCCCGGCTGCGCCGGGCGCGCGGGGTTGCACTCGGCGATCCGCGTCGTCGCGGCCTCGACCGAGCGCCGCGTCGAGCCCGACGAGGTCGTGGCCCCGGGCGACAAGGGCGAGATCATCGCCAGCCTCGCCTCCGACGAGGCCTTCGCCGGCTACTGGAACCGGCCCGACGCGGACGCCAGGGCGCTGCGCGAGGGCTGGTACTTCACGGGCGACATGGGCTGGCTCGACGCCGACGGCGAATTGCACGTGGCCGGGCGCGTGGACGACATGATCATCAGCGGCGGCGAGAACATCCATCCCGTCGAGGTGGAGGACGTGCTGGCCCGCCACCACGACGTGGCCGACGTGGCCGTGGTCGGCGAGCCCGACGACCGGCTGGGCGAGCGCGTGGTGGCCTTCGTCGTGCCGACGGCGCCGGGGCTCACCTTCGAGGCCCTCGACGCCTTCTGCCGCGCCGCGCCCGACCTCGCCTCGTTCAAGCGGCCGCGGCGCGTCGTGTTCGTGCGCGAGATTCCCAAGACCGCCTCCGGCAAGATCCTCCGCCGGCTGCTGCGGAACGGCCAGTACGCGGAGATTTCCACATGAGCGAGTTCCTTCGAGTGGAGAAGAAGGGCCCGATCGCCACGCTCTGGATCGACCGGCAGCCGAAGATGAACACCATGACCGTCGCCATGCGCAACGAGTTCCCCGGCATCTTCGCGGGCCTGGAGGCCGACGAGGGCGTGCGCGTGGTCGTCGTGCGCGGCGCGGGCGGCAAGGCGTTCAGCGCGGGCGGCGACGTCGCGGAGTTCCTCACGCTGGCGCCCGCCGACCTCGAGATGTGGGGCGACACGCTGACCTCGGCGGAGCGCTTCCGCAAGCCCGTCATCGCCGCCATCGACGGCTTCACCATGGGCGCGGGCCTCGAGCTGGCCGTGGCCTGCGACTTCCGCATCGCCACGCTCCGCTCGGAGTTCGCGTTCCCGGAAGTGCGGCTCGGCATGATCCCGGGCTCGGGCGGCACGCAGCGCGCCATGCGGCTGATCGGGATGACGCGCGCGAAGCTCTTCATGATGACGGGCCAGCGCATCAACGCCGAGCGCGCGGAGGCGTGGGGCCTCATCACCCAGGCCGTGGCCAACGAGGGCCTCGACGCCGCCGTCGACGCGCTGGCCGGCGAGCTGGCCGAGCGCCCGCCGCTCGCGCTCCGCACGCTCAAGATGGTGCTCAACCGCGGCGCCGACGCGCCGCTCGAGACGGCGCTGGAGCTCGAGCGCAAGGCGTACGCGTGGCTGCGCAGCACGCACGACTACGAGGAAGGCGTGAAATCGTTCGTGGAGAAGCGACCGCCGAAATACCGGGGGCGATGACCATGGCCCAAACAGGTACACAATCGCTCGGACTCATCCTCGCGAATCGCGCCGTGGTGCTGGGCGCGATCAAGGCGCGTGACCTGCTCGAGCAGACGGCGACGGCGGAGGCGGCCGGCGTCTTCGACGCGGTGTGGGTGGGCGACAGCCTGCTCGCCAAGCCCCGCCTGGAATCCGTCGCGCTGCTGTCCGCGCTGGCCGCGGTCACCCGGCGCGTGCGCCTGGGGGTCGGCTGCATGGCGACGTTCGTGCACCGCCATCCCGTCCTCTTCGCCCAGCAGTGGGCGAGCCTCGACGTGCTGAGCGAGGGCCGCGCGCTGCTGGCGGTGTGCCTGGGCGGGCCCGACAGCGCCAACGCCGCGCAGGCCGCCGAGCACGCCGTGATGGGGATTCCCTCCGCGGAGCGGGTCGCGCGGCTGGAGGAAGGCATCACCATCCTCCGCACGCTCTTCACCGAGGAGAAGGCCTCGCACGCGGGGCGCTTCTACCAGTTCCAGAACGTGGCGCTGCACCCGAAGCCGGTGCAGACGCCGCTGCCGATCTGGATCGCGTCCAACCCCACCGGGCTCACGTGGAAGCAAGGCGCGAGCGCGCCCGACGCGATCGTGGAGCGCTCCTTCCGGCGCGTGGCCAAGTACGCCGACGGCTGGATGACCAACAAGCTCACCCCGGAAGAATTCGCCGAGCAGTTCGGGCGCATCCGCGCCATGGCCGAGGAAGAGGGCCGCGACCCCGCCGCCCTCGGCAGCGCGCTCTATCACAACCTCAACGTCAACGAGGATCGGCAGGCGGGGCTGGAGGAGACGAAGAAGTTTCTCGACACGTACTACTCGACCAACTTCACCCCGAGGTTCGTCGAGGGGTGGACCATCACGGGCAGCCCGAAGTCGTGCGCGGAGCAGCTGCGCGCGTATTCCGACGCCGGGCTCGGCCACATGGCGCTCCGCCTGAGCTCGTGGGACCAGAAGGGCCAGCTCAAGCGCTTACTCGAGGAGGTCATTCGATGAGACTCGTGCTCGCACTCATCCTGGCGCTGGCCGTCGGCGTCAGCGGCGTGGCGGCCCAGACGCCGCCCGCGGTCAACCTGGCGTTCGCCACGCTCGACACCGGCAGCGCCTGGTACGTCTACGGGGCCACCATGGCCGAGCTGCTGCGCAAGGCGCTGCCGCCCGGCTCCAACATCGACGTCAAGCCGCGCGCGGGCGGCGTCGGCAACCCGCGGCTCGTGGCCAAGAACGAGACGCCGCTCGGCTTCGGCTTCACCGTGACCAACCGCTGGGCCTTCGAGGGCAAGGAGGCCTACACCGAGAAGCTCGAGAACATCCGGGCGCTCGTGGGCGGGCTGGACACCTACTACCTCGTCGCCCTCGCCCACAAGAAGCTCGGCATCAACGCCGTGCGCGAGATCCGCGACAAGAAGCTCCCCGTGAAGATCTACACGCAGCCCATCGGCGCGCTCGGTGAGTTCGCGGGCCGCCAGGTGCTGCGCTCGCTCGGGCTCTCGTACGCCGACGTCAAGGGCTGGGGGGGTACGACCACCCACGTCGGCTACAACGTCATCGTGGACGCCTTCAAGGACGGCCGCGCCGACGTGCTGTTCGCGGTGATCACGCCCAAGCATCCGTCCGTGAGCGAGATCGCCAACGACGGCAACGTCGTCTTCCTCGGCCTCGACGCCGACACGACGAAGGCGCTCCTGCCGCTCGGTTACGTGCAGGCGAGCATGCCCGCCAACACGTTCAAGGGCCAGCCGGAACCCGTCAAGACCGTCGGCTTCCCGACCGTGCTCATCACCAACAAGGAACTGCCGGAGGCGGTGGCCTATGCCGTCACCAAGGCCATCGTGGACAACAAGGACGCGCTCGTGCGCGGTCACGCGGGGCTGTCAGAGTTCGACCCCAAGACCGCGTGGCAGCCCGAGAAGGTCGGCATCCCCCTGCATCCGGGCGCCGAGAAGGCGTACCGCGAGAAAGGGTGGATGAAATAGCCGCCGACTGGATCTTCGAGAACGCGCGGGTCCTCACCCAGGACCCGCGCCGTCCTTTCGCCGCCGCGCTCGCGATCGCCGGCGGCCGCGTGGCGGCGGCCGGCGGGCGCTCGGAAGTCAGGCGCTGGCGCGGCCGCGGCACGCGGGTCGTGGACGCCGGCGGCGCGACGGTCGTCCCCGGCCTCGTCGATGCCCACGCGCACCTGGAACGCGAGGGGCTGAAGTCCGTCTTCCCGTCGCTCGCGCGCTGCCGGTCGATCGCCGACATCCAGGACGTGATCCGCCGGCTGGCGGCGCGCACGCCGAAGGGCGAGTGGATCGTCACGATGCCCGTCGGCGCGCCGCCCTTCTACCCGGACCCGCCCGCCACGCTCGCGGAGCGGCGCTGGCCGACGCGCGCCGACCTCGATGCCGCCGCGCCCGATCATCCCGTCTATGTCCGCGGCATCTGGGGCTACTGGAACAAGCCGCCCGTCACGTCGATCGCCAACAGCCGGGCGCTTGCGGCCGCCGGCATCACGCGTGACACCCCGCCGCCGCCGGGCGTCGAGATCGCGCGCGACGCCCGGGGCGAGCCCACGGGCCTGTTCGTCGAGTCGAATCTCATCCAGGTCATCGAGTTCACGCTCGTCCGCGCGGCGCCGCGCTTCACCCACGCCCTCCGCCTCGCCGCGCTCCGCGAGTCCCAGCGCGTCTACGCCGCGCGCGGCGTGACCGCCATCTACGAGGGCCACGGCATCGCGCCGGAGGTGCTCGCGGTCTACCGCGAGGCGCACGCGCGCGGCGCGCTGGGCGTCCGCGCCACCCTCGCGCTGAGCCCGACGTGGGAGGGCGCGCGTGACGGGGCGCGCGCGCTGCCCGATCTCGCGGCGTGGGCGGGCGGACGCGGGCTGGGCGACGGCCGCCTGCGCGTGGGCGGGATCTGCCTGCACTTCGGCGGGGATCCCGAGGTCGCGCGCGTTTTGCATGCCAGCCAGCCGTACACGGGCTGGGCGGGCTTCGTGGAGAGCGCGAACGCGCGCGAGGAGTACACGGCCCAGGCGACGCTCGCGGCGCGGCTCGGGCTGCGCGTCAACACGCTGGTCACGCGCTGCCTGCCCGAGGTGCTCGAGATCTGGGAGAAGATCGCGGGCGAGACGCCGATCGCGCCGCTCCGGTGGGTCCTCGTCCACCTCGGCGTGGCCACCGCGGATCAGCTCGCCCGGATCCGGCGGCTCGGAGTGGTCGCGACGACCAACCCCATCTCGTATCTCTATCGCTCGGGCGCCGCCGAGGCCGCGCGCGCGGGGGCCGCCGACACGCTCCTGCCGCATCGCTCGCTCGCGCGCCTGCGCATCCCCTTCGGGATCGCGACGGACAACAAGCCCGCGAACCCGTGGTGGGCGTTCGTCGCCGTGGTCGACCGCCGCGACCTCGCGAGCGGGACGGTGCTCGGCGCGCGCGAGCGGCTGACGCGAGCCCAGGCGCTGGCCGCGCTGACCACGGGCGGCGCGTACGTCACGTTCGCGGAGCGCGACCGCGGCCGCCTCACGCCGGGCTACGCCGCCGACCTCGCCGTGCTCGAGCACGATCCGCTGACCGCGCCGCTCGAGACGCTCGTCGAGAACCGCGCGCGTCTCACGATGGTCGGCGGTGAGGTCGTGTACGGCGATGCCTGATCTCCGCTCGCCGCGCGCCTGGCTGGCCATCGCGTGGCCGGTGTTCCAGCTCTACACGGCGTACGCGGGGATGTGGGACCTGCTCATCCAGCTGCCCGTGCACGTGGCCTTCGCGACCGCGCTCGGCTTCCTCACCCCGCCGATGCCGGACTCCCCCGAGGCGGCCGCCAGGCTCGCCGCGCGCCCGCCGCGCCGGTGGCCCGGGCTCGTGCTGGCGGGGCTCACCGCGGCGTGCGCCGCGCACTTCGTCTGGCACAACGAGCGGCTGGCCAGCCGCATGGCGATGGTGGACGACCCGCTGCCGATGGACGTGGCGGTGAGCGTGCTGTTCGTGGCGCTGCTGCTCGCCGCGGCGTGGCGCCACATCGGCCCCTCGCTCGTGATCATGGCGCTCGCCTTCATCGCGTACGTCTTCGTGGGCCCGTACCTGCCGGGGTTCCTCTCGCACGGCGGCGAGCCGGCCATCAAGCTCATCGATCAGCAGATGCTGACGACGCAGGGCGTCTTCGGCATCCCCACCCTGGTGTCCGCGACGTTCATCTTCCTCTTCGTCGTGTTCGGCAGCGTGATGTCCTACGGCGGCCTGCTGCGCTTCTTCACCGACGGTGCGCTCGCCGTCGCCGGGAGCACCAAGGGCGGGGCCGGCAAGGTCGCGGTCATCGCGAGCGGGCTCTTCGGCACCGTCAACGGCAGCGCCATGGCCAACGCCGTGACCACCGGCGCGTTCACGATCCCGCTCATGAAGCGCGCGGGTTATCGCCCGGAGTTCGCGGCGGGCGTGGAAGCGTGCGCGTCGATGGGCGGCCAGCTCATCCCGCCCGTGATGGGCGCGGCGGCCTTCATCATGGCCGAGACGCTCCAGATGCCCTACAGCCAGATCGCCATCGCGGCGGCGATCCCCGGCGTCCTCTACTTCGTCGCCGTCGGCGTGATGGTCCACTTCGAGGCCGCGCGCCAGGGGCTGCCCGTGCTCCCGCGCGCCGAGCTGCCGCGGCTCGGCGCCGTGCTGCGCCGCGACCTCCACCTGCTGGCCGGGCCCGCCGTGCTCGTCTGGTTCCTGATCGAGGGCCGCTCGCCCATGTTCGCGGGCTTCTGGGCGCTCGTCGTGGCCTTCGCGCTGTCGTGGGTCCGGCGCGACACGCGCATCGGCGCCCGGAAGATCGTCGCCATCCTCGCCGACAGCGCGCACGCCGCCATGCCGGTGGCGCTGGCGTGCGCGACGGTCGGCATCGTGGTGGGCGTGGTGTCGGTCACGGGGTTGGGGCTGAAGCTGGCCACGGGGATCGTCGGGATCGCGGGCGGAAGCCTCATCTTGACGCTGCTCATGACGATGGTGGCCGCGCTCGTGCTCGGCACCGGGCTGCCGACCTCGGCGACCTACATCATCACGTCGATCATGGCCGCGCCCGCCCTGGAGTCGCTCGGCATCCCGAAGCTCGTGGCCCACATGTTCGTCTTCTACTTCGGCATCCTCGCCGACCTCACCCCGCCCACGGCCATCTCGACCTACGCCACGTCGTCGATCGCGGGCGCGGACGTGTGGAAGACCCAGTGGCTGGGGATGACGCTGGCCCTGTCCGGCTTCATCATCCCGTTCTCGTTCGCCTACGACCCGGCCCTGCTGCTCATGAACGCGGGGGTGATCCACATCGCGTGGCGCACGCTCGCGGCCACGCTCGGCATCGTGATGCTGGGGGCCGGGCTGATCGGCTACTTCCGCGCGCCGACGCGGCCGCTCGAGCGCGCGCTCCTGCTGGCGGGCTCGCTGCTCTTGATCTTCCCCGGCGTCTGGAGCGACGTGGCGGGCATCGCGTGCTTCGCGCTCGTCGTCTTCTCGCAGCGGGCGGCGCGTCAGGACAGCGAGATGAGCCCGGGCGGCGCGCGATCGAACCACGGGCGGGCGCGCTCGAGCTGACCGGCCAGACGGAACAGCGTCGCCTCGTCGCCGAAGCGCCCGACGAAGTGCATGCCGATGGGCAGCCCGTCCGCGTTCCAGTGGAGCGGCACCGACATCGCCGGCTGGCCGGTGACGTTGAAGACCGGCGTGTAGGGAATGAACTCGAAGGCCTGGGTGGCGAGCGGCTTGATCGCGCCCAGCGCTCTCAGCAGCCACGGCGCGTTCAGCCGCCCGAGGACCTGGAGCATCACGCGCTCCATCGGCTTCGGCTGCAAGGCGCCGATCACGACGGGCGGGCACGACAGCGTGGGGGTGAGCAGCACGTCGTAGCCCTCGAAGAAGCGCCCGATGGCGCGGGCCACGGACTGCAGGTAGCGGACGGCGCCGGTGTACTCGGCGGCGCTCAGCGCGCGTCCCAGCAGGCCCAGGGCATACGTCGTCGGCTCGAAGTCGCGGGGCGCCGGCCGCCGCTTGGCGAGCGCGGCGGCCCACTCGATGTCGGCGCGTGCCTCGGCGGCCACGGTGGTGAGGAACGCGATGCTGAACGCCTCGCCGTCGATGGCGGGCGCGGCCTCGACGACGTCGTGGCCGAGCTCGGTCAGAAGGCGCGCCGTCGCCTCCAGCCCCGCGACGCAGTCGGCGTGCACCGTGCGGCCGAGGAAGGGCTGCGAGGTGACCGCGACGCGGAGCCGGCTCGGCGCCGCGTCCACTTCGGAGAGGAACGGACGGGCCTGGGGCGGCGCCGGATACGGCGCGCCCGCGTCGGGTCCGGCGATGGCGTCGAGCATGGCCGCGCTGTCGCGCACGGAGCGCGTGACGACGTGCTCCACCGCGAAGCCGTGCCAGTGCTCGCCGACCTCGGGGCCCGCCGGCGTGCGCCCGCGAGTGGGCTTGAGGCCGAACAGCGCGCAGCACGCGGCGGGAATCCGGATGGAGCCGCCGCCGTCGCCGCCGCCCGCCAGCGGCACCATCCGCGCCGCGACCGCCGCCGCCGACCCGCCGCTCGAGCCGCCGGGCGTGCGGCCGAGGTCCCACGGGTTGCGCGTGGGGCCGAGGGCCTCGGGCTCCGTGAAGGGCACGAGGCCGAACTCCGGCGTGTTGGTCTTGCCCAGCACGACGACGCCGGCGGCCTTGAAGCGCCGCACGATCTCGGTGTCCTGCGTGGCGGGAATCCCGCGGAGCAGGCGGTTCCCGGCGCCCGTCGGCACGCCCGCGTAGGCCGCCATCAGGTCCTTCAGGAGGAACGGCACGCCCGCGAACGCGCCCGCGGGCAGCGGCCGCTGCGCCACGCGGCGCGCCTCGTCGTACATCGGGTGGATGACGGCGTTCAGCCGCGGGTTCTCGATCTCGATGCGGGCGATGGCCTCCTCGACCAGCGTCGCCGGCGCGACCTGCTTGGTGCGCACGAGCTCGGCGAGGCCGAGCCCGTCGTAGCGGTGATAGTCGGGAAAGGGGTGCAGACGCGCCTCCCGTGACAGTGTAACCTTCCGCCATGCCTCTCAGCCGGCGGGAAACGCGCAAGGGCTTCATGGACCTGAGAGAGTGGGTCGCGCTCCTCGAGAAGGAAAACGAGGTGCGGCGGATCCGCGCCGAGGTGGACTGGGACCGCGAGATCGGCGCCATCTCGCGCCGCGCGCTCGAAAAGAAAGGCCCCGCGCTGCTCTTCGAGGCCGTCAAGGGCTACCGCACCGGGCGCTGCACCAAGGTGCTGACCAACGCCCTCGGCGACCGCCGCCGGCTCGCGCTCGCGCTGGGCTTTCCGCGGGACGTCAGCAACGCCGAGCTGGTCCAGTACGTCATGAAGAAGAACCGCGAGACGATCGCGCCACGCGTGGTGACGACGGGCCCCGTGAAGGAGGTCGTCGTCCGCGGCGCGGCCATCGACCAGAACGAGTTTCCCGTCCCGAAGTGGAACTTCCGCGAGGGCGGGCGTTACATCCACACGTTCTCCGGCATCGTCACGCGCGATCCCGACACGCGCGTGATGAACGTCGGCATCTACCGCGGGATGATCGGCCGGAAGGACACCACGCCGTTCCTCCTGATCAAGGGCGGCCAGCACTGGGGCGCGCACTTCGTGAAGTACGCGGGCAAGGGCCAGCCCATGCCCGTGGCGTGCGTGATCGGCTGGGACCCGATCATGCCGTTCCTCGCCGGCTCGCCGATCCCGGCGGGCGTCTGCGAGTGGGACGTCATGGGCGGCTATCGCGGCGAGCCCGCGGAGCTGGTGCGGTGCGAGACGGTGGACCTGGAAGTGCCCGCGAGCGCCGAGATCGTGATCGAGGGCCACATCTCGGACGATCCCGCCACGTACGAGACGGAGGGGCCGTTCGGCGAGTTCACGGGTTACGTCTCCGACGTGCCGACGCCGCGCCCGACCATGAAGATCACGTGCATCACGCACCGGCGCGAGCCGATCTTCCAGGGCTGCCTCGAGGGCACCCTGCCGGGCTCCTACAGCGAGAACAGCGTGATGTCCTCCGTGCAGCGCGCGGCCATCGCGTGGAACATCCTCACCGGCGCCGGCATCCCCGGCATCCGCGACGTCTACGTCCACCCGATCACCAACGGCGTGAACGTCTGCGTGAAGATCACCAAGCACTATCAGGGCCAGCCCAAGCAGATCGCCGCCGCGCTCTGGGGCAACAGCGCCGCCCAGTACCGCTACAAGCACGTCTGGGTCGTGGAAGACGACATCGACGTCTCGTCCTACGAGCAGATCGACTGGGCCGTCGCGCACCGGGTGAACGCCGGCGACGGCGGCATCGTGATCTTCCCCGGCTCGTTCGGCTCGCCGATCGATCCCTCCACCGCACTCGAAGACCGCAACGTGGCCCAGCTCGGCACCGGCCTCTGGAACCGCGTGCTCATCGACGCCACCCGCAACTGGAAGTTCGAGAAGCGCGCGGAGTGGGGCGGCGAGCGCTTTCCCCCGACGGTGCGTCCCGCGCCGGAAGACGAGGCGCGCGTGCGCGAGCGCTGGGAGGAGTACGGCCTGGGCGAGGTCTAACCGAGCGGGACGAGGAACACGCGCGTGCGGCGGACGCGCATCGTCTCGGCCTCGCCGAAGCCGGGCGGGGCGATCGACATCCGCAGGCCGTGACGCGCCGTGATCAGCACGGCGTCGGCGCGGCCGTCCCGCACGAACCACGCGCGGGCCCCCGGGCGCAGCGACTTGCTCACGACCACGCCGACCCAGCCGCTGACCGGGCGCCAGCGGATGCGCAGCGGCTGGAGCGCGCTGCCGGCGGCGACGAGCACGAGCGCCACCACGGCCGCCGTGCCGCCCGGCGCCTCCGGAAAGAACCCCAGGATGGCGCCGAGCCCGACGAGCCAGGCCGCGAGCGCGTCCAGCCAGCGGAGATATTTCGAGCGGGAGATCCAGGTCTCGGCGACGGCGGGCAGGGGAACGGTCGGCGTTGGCATCCACGCCGAGCGTAGCACGCCGGCGCGGGCAGGCTAGGCGACGCGGCGGGCACGCGCCTCCCGGCGGCGGTCCTCTTCCTCCTCGACGCCGATTCGATGGACGTAGACGAGCTCGCCGCCGAGCCAGCCCGAGATCCCGACGCCGATGACGCCCACGATCGTCAGGATCAGCGGCCACGGTGAGTCGCCGGTCAGGCGCGTGCGGACGAACCAGTTCACCGCGAAGATCGCCACGGCGCCGAGGTTCAGCAGCATGTGATAGGTCGCGAGCCGGCCGACACGGCCCGTCATGCCGAGCCAGTCCACGAACCCCGGCACGGCGGCGAGCAGGGCGCCGATGATCCCGAAGCCGATGTTCCAGAAGGCCGTCGTGCGCCAGGCCGGGTTGCCGGTGACGGCGTGGAGGATGTCGAAGCCGAGGGCGGCGACCCAGAGCCCGAGCGGGATGACCACGAGCATAGGGTGGATGGGGTGCTTGCCGAGTCGCGCGCCGCTGAGAGCCATGGCCAGTCCTCCGGCGCCGGGAGAAAGCATTCGATGTGCCAGCGAACGCGCGCGGCCGCGCTATATGCTCGCCCCAACGTGACGCGCGCGCGCCTGGTGATGCTCGGAGCGTTGCTCCTCGGCTCGGCGGCCTGCTCGCAGACGGGCCTCGTGAGCGGCGAGGTCAGCGCCGCGCTGCCGGATGGGCGGCAGCAGCGCGCGTACCGGGTCGACGTCGTCCTCGTCAAGGCGGAGCCGTTTCGCGCCGAGTGGATCCGGCTGGTCGAGGAGTTCCAGCGAGTCTCCGAACGCCTTCGGATCACCGTCGACCGGGCCAACGCCGACATCAAGGAGTACAGGCCGCTGGCCACGCAGGGGGCAACGCCGACCTTCAGCCGCTCAGCCCAGGACCGGGCGGACGCGCGCCAGCGCGCCACGGCCGCCGCGCGTTACCAGGCCGCGCTGGACCGGCGCCGGAGCGTGGCCAAGGACCTGAGAGCGACCGTGCCGAGCTTCGAACGGCGCGCGCTCGACACGATCGCCCGCCATCGCGTCGGCGGCACCCAGACCGACGTCATCGGCCACTTCGCATTGCGTGACGTTCCGCTCGGGCGTTACTACGTCTTTGCCGCGCTGCCGCTGGACGACGGCGCGGGCACGGCGCGCTGGCTGCTGGGGATCGGCGTCGGCGCGGGTGAGCAGACCGTGACGCTCTCCGCCGCGAACAGCGAGTGGCCGTTCGCCGTGACCATCCCGGAGGATTAGCGGGGCGGTGTATCCAGGGGTGGCACGGCTTTGCCGGGCCGCCCCGAGCGCTGGGGGGTTTGGGGGGCCATGTCGGGGCCCCCCATGTTTACAGGCGCGACGGCGGGACGGAGCACGAGGCAGAGGGGGATCGTCGCCAGCACGGCGATGCTCACGAGGCTGAGCGTGATCGGGACGCCGCCGAGATCGCCGACGAGGCCCCACACCGTGGGCGCCGCCGCGGAGGCGGCGATGGTCACCGTGTAGTACAGCCCGTAGGCGCGCGAGCGCCGCTCGCTGGACACGAGATCGGCCACCGTGCCGTAGAGCACCGACGACGTGCCGTTCAGCGCGACGCCGAGCGGGATCAGCACGGCCAGCGCGATGGGCAGCGGCGCCGCCACCACCGTCAGGATGAACACCGTGGTCAGGGCCTCGGTGATGACGACGGTGCGGATGACGCCGACGCGGTCGGCGATCACGCCGCAGACGAACTTGCCGGTGGCGCCGCCCGCGAACACGAGCGCGAAGGCCAGACCGACGCCGCCCACGCCGAGCCCCTTGGCCATCAGGATGAACGGCATGAAGGTGAGGAAGCCCGTGCGCGTGGCGTTGTCGATCATCCCGATCGCGCACAGCGCGCCGAAGCCGCGGCCGTCACGGATGCCCCAGCCGGAAGACCTGGCGCGGTCCGTCTCGCCGCGCGGCTCGGGGCCGCCCGCGCCCAGGCGCGAGAGCATCGGCACGATGGCGAAGGCGGCGACCACGCCGATCACGCCGTAGGTGGCGCCGGCCGCGCGCCAGCCGATGAGCCCGGCGAGCAGGCCGATGGCGGCGGCCACGCCCGCCTTGCCGATGTCGCCCGAGAAGTTGTAGGTGCCGAGCGCGGTGCGCCGGTTGCGGTCCTCGTACGCCTTGCTGACGATCGACGACGACAGCGGGTGCTGCACGCCCGAGCCGAGGCCGGCGCAGAGCAGGAGCACGAGCAGCCCGACGAAGCCGCCCGCCCAGCCCGCCGCCACGAAGCCGAGCGCGGTCACCGCGGTACCGGCCGCGAGCAGCCAGCGCTCGCCGATGCGCTCGGCGAGGAAGCCGGCGGGGATCTGGAACGCCGACATGCCGCCCGTGTAGGCGGAGCGGATGAGGCCGACCTGCGAGAACGACAGCCCGAACTCGCTCGCCCACAGCGGCAGGAACACGTAGAGCGTCTCCGAGAACCCGTCGTGCAGGAAGTGGATCACGGAGGCGGTGGCGAGCACCGCGCGGGGCCGGGGCTTCACGACGTGATCATCCCCGGGGGCGCGTCAGGGTTCAAGTAGAATACCGGCCCGTCAGAGGAGGCGCGCATGCCGATCAGCATCACGCGGGTGTACACGCGGCTCGGGGACCAGGGGGAGACCGCGCTGGTGGGCGGCCGCCGCGTGGCGAAGGACTCGCCGCGCATCGCCGCCTACGGCACGCTCGACGAGCTGAACGCCGCCGTGGGGCTGGCGCGCGTCTTCAATGCGCAGCGGATGACGGCGCGCGGCGCGAAGCGGGAGCGCCACCGCTGGCTCGACGAGGCGCTGAAGAAGGTCCAGAACCAGCTCTTCGACCTCGGGAGCGAGTTGGCCACGCCGCCCGACGCCGCCTACGACGGGATGTTTCGCGTCGGCGCGGCCGAAGTCACCGAGCTCGAACAGCTCATGGATCGCTGCCAGAAGGATTTGAAGCCGTTGAAGTCGTTCATCCTGCCCGGCGGCGGCCCCATCCAGGGCTTCCTCCACCAGGCGCGCACGGTGTGCCGACGCGCCGAGCGCGAGATCCTGGCCCTCTCGCGGATAGAG
>DASYTM010000172.1:0-8792 GCA_036002345.1 Candidatus Methylomirabilota bacterium
GGCGGCCGGCAGCCCCTCGGCGACCTTCTCGCCGAAGTTCAGCACCACGATGCGGTGCGAGAGCGCCATCACCGCGCGCATGTTGTGCTCGATGAGCAGGATCGAGACCCCACCGGCGTGGATCTCGCGGATGAGCGCGACGATCGTCGCGATCTCCGTCGGGTTGAGCCCGGCCATGACCTCGTCGAGGAGCAGGAGGACGGGCTCGGTGGCGAGCGCCCGCGCCAGCTCCAGCCGCTTGCGCTCGGCGAGGGTCAGCCCCGAGGCCGGCCGAGCGGCCTTGGCGCCGAGCCCCACGCGCTCGACCACCGCGCGCGCCCGGTCGTGAGCGGCGCGGGCGTCGGGGTGCCGCGCCAGCGCGCCGACGGTGACGTTGGTGAGCACGGAGAGTCGCGGGAACGGGCGCACGATCTGAAACGTACGCGCCAGCCCGAGCTGGCAGATGGCGTGGGGTTTGAGCCCCACGAGCGAGCGGCCGCGGAAGCGGATCTCCCCCGCGTCGGGCGCCAGGAACCCTGAGAGGAGGTTGAACGCCGTCGTCTTGCCCGCGCCGTTGGGGCCGATGAGCCCGAGCACCTCGCCCTCCTCCACCGTGAGGTCGAGACCGTTGACGGCCTGCACGCCGCCGAAGTGCTTGGAGAGCCCGCGCGTCTCGAGCAGCGCGCTCATCGGCGCAAGAGCCGCGCGAGGCGCGGGTAGGCGCCCTCGGGCAGGAAGAGGACGACGCCGATGAGCAGCAGGCCATACACGACGAGATGAGCGCCGTGCCAGCCGCCCTGGGCGAAGTAATGGCGGGCCAGCTCGGCGAGGGGGCTCAGGATGAACGAGCCGAGGATCGGCCCGAGCACGGTGCCGGCGCCGCCGACGATGGCGCGGATGATGATCTCGACCGAGAGCGGGATGCCGAACACGGTGTTGGGCTGGAGCGAGAAGAGGTAGAAGGCGTAGAAGGCGCCGCCCACGCCGGTGAGGAACGACGACAGCATCATCGCCAGCATCTTGTAGCGGAACGTGTTCACGCCGAGCGCCTCGCACGCGCTCTCGTCCTCGCGGATGGCGGCCAGGTACACGCCGAAGCGCCGCCGCTCGAGCCACGCCACCACGCCGGTGGCCGCGAGCATGAGGACGAGCGCCAGGTAGTAGTACATGCGCGCGTCCTGGAACTGCATCTGGCGCGCGTCGCCGGTGAACGTGATGTAGTAGCCGACGGCGCCGCCGATCCGCTCGGTGTTGGAGGCCACGATGCGGCAGATCTCCGCGAAGGCCACCGTGAGCAGGACGAAGTAGAACCCGCGCAGCCCGAAGCGGAAGCCCAGGAAGCCGACCACGGTGCCCAGCGCCGCCGCGAGCAGGCCGCCCACGAACATGCCCGCCCACGGCGTGAGCCCCTGCTCCACGGAGAGGAGCGCCGCGGTGTAGGCGCCGATGCCGAGAAACGCCGCGTGCCCGGCCGAGAGCTGCCCGGCGTAGCCGCCCACGACGTTCCACGCCTGGCCGAGGAACCCGTAGAAGAAGATCAGCGTGAAGAGCGTGACGGTGTAGCCGCCCACGAGCGCGGGAAAGAGCGGCAGGGCCGCGAGCACGACCACCGCGGCCACCGCCGCGCCCGCCTTCACGACGCGCGCCTGCCGAAGAGCCCCGCGGGACGGAACAGCAAGATCAGCACGAGGAGCGAGAAGCTCACCAGCTCCTTGAGCGACGGTTTCAGGAACACGGCGCCGAGCGACTCGGCGACGGCGACGAGCAGCCCGCCCACGAAGGCGCCCAGCAGGCTCCCCATCCCGCCGATGATGACGATGTTGAACGACGCCACCGAGAGCTGGAGTCCCGTGGACGGCGAGAACGGCAGCAGCGGCGCCACGAGCGCTCCCGCCGCGCCCACGCAGGCCGCGCCGACGCCGAAGGCCGTCGCGTACACCCGGCGCACGTCGGTGCCGACGACGAGCGCCCCGTACGGGTTGTCGGCGGCGGCGCGGATGGAGCGGCCGAGGTCGGTGCGGAAGAGGAAGAGCGACAGCGCGAGCGTGAGCACGACGGCCACGCCGAACGTGATCAGCCGCGCCACGTCCACGAAGACGGGGCCGAGCCAGACGGTGGAGCGCGCCAGCGCGCTGCGCACGCGCTGCGGCTCGGGCCCGAAGGCGAGCAGCGCCGCGTTCTCGAGCACGAGCGCCACGCCCAGCATCAAGAGGATCTGCATCTCGTGGGGCGCGTCCACGATGCGCTGCACGAGCACGCGCTGCACGGTGAGGCCCAGCACGAAGAGGGCGGCCGCGCAGACCACGAAGCCGACGTAGGGATCCACGCCGCCGCGCGCGGCCATGAGCCACGCCAGGTACATGCCCCACACCATCATGTCGCCGTGGGCGAAGTTCACCACGCGCATGACGCCGAAGATCAGGGTGAGGCCGACGGCCATGAGGCTCCACACGCCGCCGAACAGCACGCCGTTGAGCAGGGCCTGCGCGACGAGGGTCGCGTCGATCGTCAGGCCTTGGGGCGCGGGAACACGAACTTCTGGAGCGCGGCCTCCCTGGGCCAGACGGCCACCGGGCGCTGCTTGAGGATCTGGATCATGGTCGGGATCGCGTTCGGGTTGTCGCCGACCTCGTTGAACACGATGGGCCCGGCGTACTGCATGAGCCCCGTCGGGTAGTTGGTCTTCTTGAGCGCGTCGGCGATGGCGTCGGGATCGTCGAGGCTGGCCGCGCGCTCCAGCACGTTGGCGATGACGAAGACCGCGTCGTAGGAGTAGCCGGAGTTGGTGTCGAACAGCTTGCCGCCCGAGCGCTTCTGGTACTCCTCGGCGAGCTTCTGCGTCCGGGGATTCTTGAAGTTCGGCCAGGGCACCGAGGTGAGGATGTACTCGAGGTCCTCCTTGAGCGCCGCGAGCTGGCCCGCCTCGTACAGCCCGGGGCTGCCGGGGCCGACGACGCCGAGCGATTCGACGCGCTGCTTGCGGATCTCGGGCAAGAGGATCTGCGCGCTCGCGGGGCGCGTGATCGGCGCGATCACGTCGGGCTTGAGGGCCTTCAGCTTGGCGACTTCCGTCGAGAGGTCCGACGGCGGCTCCGGCCACGGGATCACCTCGTCCTCGAGCAGCGTCCACGCCGGCTTCTGCGCCTTGTAGGCGGCCAGGAAGCCGCGCGCCTGGTTCACGCCGAAGAGGTCGTTGCAGTGCATGAGCACGACGCGCTTGGGCGTGACGCGCGTCTCCGCGAAGATCTCCGTGAAGTACTGGACGGCCTTGCGGCCGAACGAGGAGCCCGTGGGGAAGTTGCGGTAGACGTACTGGACCTTCTGCTGGCCCTCCTTCACCGACTTCGCGACGTTGGCGGTGATGGGATCGGCGGCTGCGATGTCCACCAGGAACGGCACGCGCTTCTGCTGGGCCACCGAGACCATGGCCGCCGTGCTGCCGGAGTCGAACGAGCCGAGCAGCATCTGCGCGCCCTGGTTCACGACGCGCTCGGCCTCGACGCGGCCGTTCTCGGGCTTGGTCTGCGTGTCGCCCACGATCAGCTCGAGCTGCAGGCCGCCCTTGCCCTTGACGCCGCCCGCCGCGTTGACGGCCTCGACGGCGAGCTGGGCGCCGAGCCGGCACGCCTGGCCGGGCTCGGCCAAGGGGCCGGTCACCGGGTGCACGGCGCCGATCTTGAAGGTCTTCGGCTGCGCGCGGAGCGGACGCGGAGCGCCGGCGACGGCGGCGCCGGCGAGCGTGGTCTTGAGGAACGTGCGGCGGGTGAGCGTCATCGACTCCTCCTTGGCCTGCGTGGGCGGATTATAGAATAGTCGCGCCCCATGGCCCCGCCCAACCCGACGCGCGTCCTCGTGTGGATGTGCGTGCTCATCGCCGTCAACCAGCTCGGCTTCGGTGCCGTCGTCCCCGCCCTGGCCCTCTACGCGCGCTCGTTCGACGTCACGCAATCCGCCATCGGCCTCGCCATCGCCGTGTACGGGCTCGCGCGCTTCCTGGTGGCCATGCCCGTGGGCCGGCTCACCGACGCCGTGGGGCGCCGCGTGGCCCTCGCCCTCGGCGGGCTCGTCACGGCGGCCGGCAACCTCCTCTGCGCCGTCGCGCCGACCTTCACGATCTTCGTCGCCGCGCGCTTCATCGCCGGGGTCGGCGCCGCCCTCGTGCTCGTGGCGGGCCAGATCGTGCTCGCCGACATCACCACGCCGGCGCGCCGCGGGCGCGTCATCGCCATCTACCAGGGCGTCTTCGTGTTCGCCGTCGGCGTCGGTCCCCTGCCCGGCGGGCTGCTCGCCGAGCACTTCGGCCTCGCCGCGCCGTTCTTCGTGTACGCCGCCGCCGGGACGGTCGCGGCCGCCGTCGCCTGGCTCACCATTCCCGAGACGCGCGCGACGGGCCTGAGCGCCGCCGACGCGACGGCGACGCCGCCCTTCGCGGCGCAGGTGCGCCTGCTCACGAGCCACGTCGGCTTCCTGCTCGCCAGCCTCGTGGCCTTCACGCCGACCGCATCGGCGTGGGCATGGCCCTCTCGAACCTGGCCGGTCTCGTCCTCACCTACCACTCCGGCGTGTGGGCCGATCGCTTCGGGCGCAAGGCCGTCATCGTGCCCGCCAAGATCCTGACCGGCGTCTCGCTGCTGCTCTTCATCGTCGCGCCCTCGTACCCGTGGTTCCTCGTGGCGTGCGTGGTGTGGAGCCTGGCCTCGGGCGCCTCCGGCGGAGCGCCGTCGGCGTACGCGGCCGACGTCGCGCCGCCGGGGATGAACGCCGCCGCCATGAGCACGTTCCGGACGCTCGCCGACCTCGGCTACGTCGTCGGCCCCATCGTGCTCGGCCTCGTCACCGACGCCTTCGGCGCGGACGTGGCCCTCGCCGCCACGGCCGCGCTCGTGGTGGCGGTGGCGCTGCTGTTCGCGTACCGGGCGCCGGAGACGTGGCGCGCGCCGCGCGTATAATCCGCGGCCATGAGTGGTCGCATTCGGATCGGCGTCCTCGTCCCGCCCGGCAACCCCACCGTGGAGCCCGAGCTCTACCGGATGGCGCCGCCCGGCGTGACCTTCCACTTCGCGCGGCTGGATCCCGGCCCGGAGCCCAACGACCCGGGCTCGCGCACCGGCATGAACAACCGGACGCGCGAGTACCTCGCGTCCCTGCCCGTCGTGACGCGCGCGCTCGCCCAGGTGCGGCCGGCCGTCGTCGTGCACGCGCACACCGCCTCGAGCTACGCCAAGGGCTTCGCCAACGAGCCCGCCTTCGCTGCAGAGCTGGCCTCGCTGACGGGCGCGCCGGCGGTCACGGCGGCCGGTGCCGTGCGCGCGGCGCTCCAGCACCTCGGCGTCAAGCGCGTGGGGCTCGGCACGCCGTACGAGGCGAGCGTGAGCGAGCAGGGCAAGGCGTACTGGCAGGCCGCGGGCTTCGAGATCGTCGGCTACGGGCGGCTCGGCGACACGGGCTCGATCTACGACGAGACCGAGGAGCGCGCGTATGCGTTGGCGCGCGAGGCCGACGCGCCCGACGCCGACGGAGTCTTGCTGAGCGGCACGGGGCTGCCGACGATCGGCGTGCTCGAGCGTCTCGAGCGCGATCTCGGCAAGCCGGTGGTCAGCAGCGTCCAGGCCTGCCTCTGGCACGCGCTCCGCGTGGCCGGCCGTCGCGAAACGATCGACGGTTTCGGGCGTCTGCTGCGGTCAAAAGCTTGACGTCGTATCGGTCAGCAATCGATCAATCGCCGCGCCGCGGAGGGACGCAAGTCCGCGTCGAATAAGACAGGCGGCCCCTGGCATCGCGATTGAACCCATGACGGGGTATGCGCAAGGGATGGAGCGCGTCCTCGGGATCGCTTCGCGGGATCCACGTTTTCGTCGTCGACGACGAGCCGGCGGGCCTCGAGCTCGTGACGAAACCGCTCGAGTATCACGGAGCGCTCGTCACCACGTGCCGCACGCTGCAGGCGCCGCGCCTCATGTCGCACATGACGCCCAACGTCCTCGTCGTCGAGGTGCCGCCCGCCGACGATCGCGCCTACGCGCTGGTGCGCCGGCTTCGCGGCGCGGCGTCGAAGCGGCAGCCTCGTGTGCCGGCCATCGGTCTGTTGCCGTTCGGTTCGCCACGCCGCCCGACCGGCAAGGGGTTTCAGGCGAGCCTGCCCCAGCCGTTCCACGTGCGGGATCTCTGCGCGACGATCCTGGAGGTCTGCGCGCGCTCCTCGAGCTGAGCGCGGCCGCTCAGCGCCCGAGCAGGAGGGCGAGGAGCGCGATGGCCGCCGCCACCGCCGCGGCGATGAACGCGAGACGGATGCGCGCGCGCAGCACCTCGACGGCGATCGTCACCTCGCGGACCTCCTTGGCGAGATCCTCCACGAGCGCGGCCTGCTGCATGGCGCGTGACTGGAGCGTGTCGACGGCGCGGCGCAGGGCGTCGAGATCGCCGGGCGGGCTCTCGACCCGCTCCGCCTCCGGGCCGCGCCGCCGGAACCGTCGCGCCGCGTCCACGAGCGTCGGCGCGTGGGCGAGGAGCGTCCGCCACGGCACCTTCGTCAGCGCCCAGCGCCAGGGCACGCGACGTCAGCGCGCGCCGAGCGCGTCGTAACAGAGCCGCGCCATCCGCCCGATGAGCTGCGCGGCGGCGGCGAAGCCCGGCGTGCCGTCGGGCAGCGCGGCCGGCACGCGATCGGTGTACGCGGTGAGAATGCAGAGCGGGCGCTCGTCCTTGAAGAGGATGCCCGCGTCCATGTAGCCGCGCTCGCCCGTGCCCGTCTTGTGCGCGACCTTGGTGCCGAGCGGCAGCTGCGACGGCAGCCGGGTCTTGAGCTTCTGCCACGACAGGATGTCGAGCCCGAGCCGGCACAGCTCCGGCGTGCTCCCGAGCCGCGCGGCGACGGCGGGATCCGTCGTGCCTTTCAGGATCAGCTCCAGCAGCAGCCCCTGGTCGTTCGGCGTCGTGGAGGTCACCTGCTCCAGCGTGTGATCGGCCGGCAGCTTCGGGGGAATGCCGAAGCGGTGGATGGTTCCCGTCATGCCCACGGCCTCGCACCAGTGCTGCACGTTGGCGAGCCCGACGAGGTCCACCACGTGGCCCGTGCACGTGTTGTCGCTGACGATGATCATCATCACCAGCGCGTCGCGGAAGGTGATCCAGAAGCCGGGCGTCAGGTGCTGGAAGGTACCCGAGTCGTTGTCCTGGAAGCGCTTGTCGATGGTGACCTTCTGGTCGAGGGCGAGCTTGCCGGCGTGCACGGCCGCCAGCGCCGCCATCATGATCGAGATCTTGCGCGTGCTCGCCGACGGCACCGGCACGTCGCCGAGCCGGTCGGCGCGGGCGCCGGTGGTGACGTCCTTCAAATACCAGGAGGCGTGGAAGGGCACGGCGTCGCACAGGGTGTCGAGGCGTTCGACGAGCTCACGCATGACTCACCTCTTGTCCAGCCAGACGTTCCAGAAGTGCATATAAGGACCGGGCTCGTAGCCCTGGACGTCCTTGCGCCGGGCGTCGAGGCGGAAGTAGTCGCCGACCTTGATCCGCGCCGCGTCGGCGTAGAACACGGTCTGGATCTTCTCCCAGATCGCCTGGCGCTTCTTGAGATCCGACTCGCGCCCCATGGCCTGCAGCAGCGCGTCCTTCTCCGGATTGCACCACCAGCCCGGCCAGTCGCACAGCACCTGCGGCAGCACGGTCGGCTCGGGCACGAACACGAAGGCCGTGCTGAAGATGTCCCATAGCTCCGGCTTGGCGCGGCGCTGGACGACGGTGGCCCAGTCGGAGACCTGCATGTCGATCTTGAAGCCCACCTCCTCGAGCTGGCTCTTGGCGACCAGCGCGGGCTTGTAGTGGTGCTCGTACTCCGTGGTGACGATCCAGCGCAGCGGCTGGCCCGTGTAGCCCGCCTCTTTCAGCAGGCGCTTGGCCTTCTCGCGGTCGCGCTGGTTGTAAGAGGCCGCGCCCGCGCGCGAGTGATAGGCCTGCTCCTGGAACACGATGCCGGGGTCGAGACGGTAGAAGTCCTTGTGGCCGAGGCCCGCCAGCATCAGCGGCTCGGAGTCGAGCGCGGCCTGGATCGCCTGGCGCAGGCGCTTGTCGGTGAGCGCGCCCTGCTTGGTGTTCAGCACCGCGGTGACCCAGCCGTAGGGCTTGACGACGACGGGCTCGACACCCGGCGTGGACTTGATGCGGTCGTACTGATCGGGCTTCACCTGCTGGATGTACTGGTACTCGCCCGTGGTGACGCCGGCCTGCCGCGTGGCGTAGTCGGGCACGGGCAGGAAGAGCAGCTCGTCCACGTACGCGGTGCGCTGGCCGGCGAGACCGCTCGGCGCCTCGCCGCGCGCGGCGTAGCCGTCGAAGCGCGTGAGCTTGATGTGGCGGTCGGGACGGTGCTCGACGAACTTGTACGGGCCCGTGCCGACGTACTCCTTGAGCGGCGCGTCGCCCGCCTTGTCGATGACCTCCTTGGGGTAGATCGACGCCGCGCTGTCCACGTGGGCGAGGATCGTCAAGAGCCCGCTCGAGGGCTCCTTCAGCCGCATCTCCACCGTGAGCGGGTCCTTGGCCTCCACGGCCTCCACGTTCTTGAAGACGGCCTTGCCCGGGCTGGCCACGGCGCCCCAGCGCTTGAGCGAGGCGACGACGTCGGGGGCGCCGAGCGTCTTGCCGTTGTGGAACTTCACGTCCTTCCGGAGGCGGATCACGTAGCGCTTGCCGCCGTCCTGCACGTCCACGCTCTCGGCGAGCAGCGGCACGGGCTGGTACTTGGCGTCGAGCGCGAACAGGCCTTCGTACACGTTGATGACGATCTCGCGCGTGATGACGGCGGTCGTGGCGTG
>DASYTM010000173.1:0-10726 GCA_036002345.1 Candidatus Methylomirabilota bacterium
CCGGATTTTGGAGTACGACAGCTCACCGCGGGCGAGCGCTTCCGTGAGGCGCGGGAGGCTCCCGAGCGCCCGAGCCACACGGACGCGCTCGCGGGCGGCACCGTGGTCGAGCCCGATCCGCCACGTCAGCCAATGAGCACATGATCGGAACCCGTTCCCCCAGCCGCCGCGCGCGTCGAACTCGCGGATGAGATCGAGCAGCCGGGCGGTGGCGGCGTCGAGATGAGCGGAGAGCTCGGCGATCTGGTCGCCGAGGTGTTCCAGCTCGACGGCGGCGGGGTTGATAGTCGGCGGGATAGGCGGCGCGAGACTCACATCAGACGGCATCTTCATCGGCGCATCTCCTCTTCGTCTGCGCCGACTCTACACCGCGATTTTCAAGGGTCCGCGGCGCCTCCAGAACGCGCGATCGACGCGCGTTCTCGATTTTTACCGAGGGCGCTGATGCCCGCGCGTCTCGGCCGGAATGCTTGATGCTGAAGCCAGATCAGACGTCGATCGTCTATGTGCGGGACACGCACACGATCAACGCTGTCAAGAGTGGAAAATTAAATACAGTGCGGTCCAGCTGCTCGTTTCCGCCGAAACGCCGCGCCGCCGCCCCTACGCCGCGCGCTTCCGCTCGCGAAAGCGCTCGATCGCCGCCAGCGCGCCCGCCACCTGCAGCACACGCTGCGCCGCGTCCGCGGCGCGATCGGTGACGTCGGCCGCGGGGCGCTTTCTGAGCAGGAGGCCCGCCGCCACCGCCACCGCGGCCGCGATCGGAATCCACGGCAGCCAGCCGCGACGCTTCGCGTACTGCAGGGCGTCCGCCAGGAGGCGGCCCGCCAGCGCTACGTCGTTTCGGACTTCAACCGCCGTTCGGCCCATTGCCAGGTCTCCTTGATGGATGCGAGGGTCTGCCGCAGCACGCCGAGGTGGCGCACGCGGTACACGGACCAGCCGAGCGCGGCGGCCGCGAGCAGGGCGCCGCCGCCGCCCGCGATGAGCAGCGGCCGCGGGTCGGCGCCGAACGCGGGCGCCAGCGCGGCCGCCAGCGTGACGGTGAGCCCGGTCACGAGGATCACCGCGGCCACGATCGCCGCCGCGAACGCCAGGCCGAGGCCGAGGGCCGCGCGCCGCGTCTCGCTCACGACCAGCTCCACCTCGAGCCGCGCCAGCCGCGCCACGCCCTCCGTGACCGAGGCGGCGGAGCGCGCGGGACGCGGCAGGGGCAGGCGCAGGACGTTCGTGGGCAGGACCGCGGCCTCCCCGGGCACGGCTTCCCCTTCGGCCTTGGCGTCGGCGGCGCCGTGCTCGGCGGCGGCGTGCTCGATCTCGGCGTTGATCTCGGCGCCGAGGAGCAGCGCGATGCCGCTCAGGTAGAGCCAGAGCATGAGGAGGATCACGCCCCCGATGGACCCGTAGGTGGCGTTGTAGTTGCCGAAGTGCATGACGTAGTAGCGCAGGCTGCTGGACATGGCCAGCCAGAGCAGCACGGCCACCACGGAGCCCGGGGTGACCCAGCGCAGCTTCTGCTCGGCGTCGGGCGCCAGATAGTAGACGAGGCCGACGCCGACGGTGACGAGCACGATGATGACGGGCACGCTCACGACGTTCCACACGATCTTGAAGAGCTCGCCGAGCCCGACCCAGCCCGCGACGATCTCGCCGATTTTCGGGCCGAAGACGAGCAGGATCAGCGCCGTGAGGATGAACAGCGCGAAGAGCACGGTGAGGCCGAGGGCGAGGCCCTTGCGCTTCCAGAACGGGCGCGTCTCGGGGACGTCGTAGCAGGCGTTGAGCGCCGTCATCATCGACGACATGCCGTTGGACGACGCCCAGAGCGCGCCCAGCACGCCGAGGGAGAGCAGGCCGCCGTGCGCGCCCTGCACGATCTCCATGAGGGTCTTCTGGGTGACGGAGGCGGCGTCGGGGGGCAGGGCCTGGGTGACGTAGGCCATCAGCTTGTCCATGAGGTGCGGAACCGGCACCATCCCGAGCAGCGCGGTCAGGAACAGCAGCGTGGGGAAGAGCGCGAACAGGAAGTAGTAGGCGAGGCCGGCGGCGCGGTCGGCGACCTCGTCCTCGCCGATCTCCCGCCAGACCCGGTGCGCCAGCTCGCGGAGGGTGAGGCCACCGAGTTTCCAGGGTGAGGCATCGGAGGCCATGTGAGGCCTCCGGCTGCAGCCGTCATGCCGTCGAGTCGAGCACCCGCGTGACGCTGACCTCGATGGGAAAGAGCGCGTCGGCCAGGAAGTCCTCGAATCGATGGCGCGCCGCGCGCCGCCGGCCGAGCGCGAGCAGGGCCACGGCCTCCACCCCATCCGTCTCCCGTGCCGGGCGCCCCGCCCGCGACTCCGCACAGCGTTGCAGGGCACGCTCCCAGTCACCCCGCTCGACGCCGAACTCGGCCAGCCGACGCGACGCCGCCGCCATGATCACCCGCTCGGACGCCGACGGGTCGGCCTCCGCATAGGCGGCCAGCCACGCCTCGAGGCTGCGGCCGGCCGCGGCGTGGTCGCCGAGGTCGTTCTCCATCTCGTAGCGGCGGAGCAGGAGCCCGGGGCGGTCCTCCGCCTTCGCCTGCTCGAGCTCGGTGTGGAGCGCTGACACCGCCGCGCGCCGGGCCTCGGCCAGCAGCGCCGGTGCCTCGGCCTCCTCCAGCACGTCGGGCTGGGCCGCCAGGTAGGTGGCGGCGTCCTCCGCGCGGCCGGCGGCGAGCAGCCGGCGCGCCCGCGCGAGCCGCCGCCGGCGCCACCGGATCCGCAGCGGTCCGGGCAGCCGGATGCCGAACGGCGGGTCGGGCGGAGGCTCGAGGAGCGCGAGCGCGGCCTTCCCCCCCCGGCGCGCCAGCGCGAGCGCGGCCAGCCGCAGCAGCAGGCGCGCGCGGAACGACTCGGGCAGGTCGTGCGCCCGGCGGCCGAGCGCGGCGAGCGTGTCGCGGCCGCCGTCGACGTCCCACGCGACGAGGGCGAGGTAGCCCGCGACGAGCGGGTTGTCGGGCGCGAGCCGCGCCGCCGTGTCGAGCGCCGCGCGCGCGCCCGCCGGATCGCCGGCGTCGGCGCGGACGATCCCGAGATGGAGCGGGAAGACGAAATTCTCGGGCCCGAGGCTCATGGCGCGGCCCAGCGCGGCCTCGGCCTCGGGGCGGCGCTCCTGCTCGGCGAGGGCGTGGCCCAGGTAGAGGTGCGTGTGCGCGGAGCCGGGATCGCGCGCGAGCGCCTGGCACAGGAGCGCCTCGGCGCCCGCGAAGTCGCGGCGTCCGAGCGCCTCTTGGCCGCGCGTGAGGAGGCGGTCCATGCGAAGTCGAGGCGATTCTACTGTAGAGTGACCGCCACCAAGGAGAACCCGATGAGCGCATTCCCGGAGTACGAGCGGTACGACGGGCTGGGACTGGCCACGCTGGTGGCGCGCCGCGAGCTCACCGCCGAGGAGCTGCTGGAGGCCGCCATCGCGCGCGTCGAGGCGCGCAACCCCGCCGTCAACGCCGTGACCATGAAGCTCTACGACCACGGGCGGCGCGCGATCGCCGCCGGGCTGCCCGACGGCCCGTTCCGCGGGGTGCCCTATCTGATGAAGGACCTCACGGCGTCCATCGCGGGCATACCGATGACGCGCTCGTCCCGCTACTACGCCGACGCGCCCGCTCCCACCGCCGACAGCGAGCACGTGCGCCGGCTCAAGCGCGCGGGGCTCGTGATCTTCGGCCGCACCAACACGTGCGAGCTCGGGCTCTCCCTCACCTGCGAGCCGCAGATGCACGGGCCCACGCGGAATCCGTGGGACCCGGCGCGGATCTCCGGCGGCTCCTCGGGCGGCGCCGCCGCGGCCGTGGGCGCGCGCATGCTGCCGATGGCGCATGCCACCGACGGCTTCGGCTCCATCCGCGCGCCCGCCGCGTGCTGCGGGCTGGTCGGGCTGAAGCCGACCCGCGGCCGCAACACGCAGGCGCCCTATCTCGGCGAGGGCCTCGGCGGGCTCTCGGCCGAGCACGCGGTCACGCTCAGCGTGCGCGACTCGGCCGCGCTGCTCGAGGCCACCGCGGGCACGGGCCCCGGCGATCCGTACGTGGCGCCGGCGCCGGCGCGGCCGTTCTCCCAGGAGGCCGGCGCCGACCCGGGCCGTCTCCGGATCGCCTTCACGCACGTCACGCCCAACGGCGCCAAGGTCGAGGCGGAAAGCCTCCGGACGCTCGCGGAGACGGTGAAGCTCTGCGCCGATCTCGGCCACACCGTCGAGGAGGCGAACCCCGCCATCGACGGCGAGGCCGTCGTGCCGACGTTTCTCACGCTCGCCTCCGCCAACACCGTCGTCAACCTCGCCGGCAACCCGGCCAAGGGGCGGCCCGCGCGGGAGGACGAGGTCGAGAAGGTCACGTGGGCGACGGGCCAGATGGGCCAGCGCGTGAGCGGCGCGGACTACGTGCGCGCGACGCAGACCGCGCACCGGCTGGGCCGGCAGATGGCGGCCTTCCACGAGCGCTGGGACGTGCTCCTCACGCCCGGGCTGGCCACGCTGCCGCCCGCGCTCGGCTGGATCGACATGATGCTGCCCGACGTGGACGAATACTGGCGGCGGGTCTTCCACTTCTCGCCGTTCACGGTCTGGTTCAACATCACGGGCCAGCCCGCGATGATGCTGCCCATCGGCGTGGCGGCGAGCGGCGTGCCGGTGGCGGTGCAGCTCGTGGCGCGCTACGGCGACGAGGCGACGCTGTTCCGGCTCGCCGCGCAGCTCGAGGCGGCGCGGCCGTGGTTCGATCGCAAGCCCGCGCTCGCGCGGTGAGGAGCTCGCCATGACGACGATCCGGATGGTCGACCCCGCGACGGTGACCGGCAAGACCCGCGCGGTCTTCGACGCGGTGCTGCGACGCGAGGAGAAGGTGTTCGGCGCCACGGCCGTCTCGAACATCTGGCGCTGCCAGGGCCACGTGGCCGACTACGTCGAGGCCAACTGGGAGCGCTCGCGCGCGCTCATGCAGCGGGGCCGATTCGCCCCGCTGCAGCGCGAGCTGATCGCGACCGCCGTCTCGGCGGCCAACGCCTGTACCTACTGAATCGACTCCCACGTGGCCGCCGTGATGCGGCTCGGGCTGGACGAGGTCGGGGTCACGGAGCTGATGGCGGTGACCGAGCACGCGCGGGCGATGGCGACGACGGCGGCCGCGCTGCTGCTCGAGCGCCTCGACGACGCGGGCGGGCTCGTGCCGGCGGTGACCGACGCGCCCGAGGACGAGGAGGTCCGCACGCTGCTGGCGGACATCCGAACCGAGGTACCCTCGGCCGTCCTCTGGCGGATCCTCGCGCGCAACCCGCATTACCTCCGATCGACGTGGCGCAAGGAGCAGGTCGTGATGCGGGACGGCGCGCTGAACGCCCGCGACAAGCGCCGCGTCGCCCTCGGCATCGCCATGTCGCTGCGCGCCCGCTACATGATCGAGTATCACGCCGCGCTCGTCCGCCGCGCAGGCGACGGCGACGCCGAGATCCTCGAGATCCTGGGCGTCGTCGATCACTACACGACGCTGAACACGCTGTCCGAGGGCATGCAGATCGAGTCGGACATCGTGCCTCCCGCGTAGATGGCGGCCGTGCCCGACAGCGTCGAGATCGAGCGAGCCTGCAAGACGTACGCGAGCGGCCTCGAGGCGCTGCGCGACGTGACGTTTCGGGTGGCGCCCGGCGAGTTCGTGAGCCTGCTCGGACCCTCCGGCTGCGGCAAGTCCACGCTGCTCATGATGATCGCCGGGCTCGTGCCCGTCAGCTCGGGAGGCATCCGGATCGACGCCACGGTCGTGACCACGCCGCGCGCCGACGTGGGAATGGTCTTCCAGTCCGCCGTGCTCCTGCCCTGGCGCACCGTGCTCGACAACGTGCTGCTGCCGGTGGAGCTGCTCCGGTTGCGGCGCCGGGATCACGAAGGGCGGGCGCGGGATCTGCTGGCCATGGCCGGAGTGGAGGACTTCGCGGCGCGGCTGCCGCACGAGCTGTCGGGGGGCATGAAGCAGCGCGTCGCGATCTGCCGCGCCCTGATCATGCAGCCGCGCCTGCTCCTCATGGACGAGCCCTTCAGCGCCCTGGACGCCCTGACGCGCGAGCGCATGTCGCTCGAGCTGCTCGGTCTCTGGGAGCGGCTGCGCCCCACGGTGGTCTTCGTCACCCACGCGATCCGCGAGGCGGTGTTCCTTTCCGACCGCGTGCTCGTGATGAGCGCGCGGCCGGGCACGATCGGTTTCGAGGTCGACGTGAAGCTGCCGCGTCCCCGCCAGCTGAGCATTCAGGAATCGGAAGCGTTCAACCGCCACGCGGGCGCGCTGAGACGGGCGATCGAGGCCGAGGAGGTCGCGTGAGCGCCTCGAGGCTGGCCTGGCCGCTCGGCGTGACCGCGGTCATGCTCATGGCCTGGGAGATGGCGGTGGCCGCCCTGCGCGTCAAGACGGTGGTGTTGCCGCGCCCCTCGGCCGTCGCCGCCGTCGTGCTCGAGCGCTGGCCGCTCCTGCTCGAGCACCTGTGGCCGACGTTCTACCAGATCCTGCTCGGCTTCGTGCTCTCCGTGGCGGGGGGGCTCGTGATGGCCGTCCTCGTCGTCTACTCCGAGCCCATCCGCAAGGGCGTGCTCCCCCTCATCGTCACCTCCCAGATCGTGCCGAAGGTGGCGATCGCGCCCCTCCTCGTGGTGTGGTTCGGCACCGGCGACCTCTCGCGGCTGCTGCTGGCGTTCCTGATCGCGTTCTTTCCGATCGTCATCAACACCGTCGTCGGACTCACCAGCGTGGACGACGACTACATCAAGATGGCCCGCGCCTTCATGGGGACGCGGTGGCAGATCTTCGCCAAGATCCGGCTGCCCCACGCCCTGCCCCTGATCTTCGGCGGGATGAAGATCTCGATCACGCTGGCCGTGATCGGCATCGTGGTGGCCGAGTTCGTGGCGGCCCAGCGCGGGATCGGTTACCTCATCGTGATGGCCAACGGGCTGCTCGACACGCCCCTCATGATGGCCGCCATCGCCGTCCTCAGCGCGATGGGGCTGGCGCTCTACGGCCTGATCGTCGCGCTGGAGCGCGTCGTGGTGTACTGGCACGCGCCGGCCGAAACCACAGCGGGCGGCACTCCCTAGGAGGTCTTGCCATGACGCTTTCTCGACGAACGTTCCTGGCCGGCGCCGGCGCCGCCCTCGCGGCCGTGCCGGCCGCGCGCGCCCAGTCGCTCACCCCGGTGCGGCTCACGCTGCCCTGGATCCCCCACGGAGGCTTCACCCACCACTTCGTGGCCAAGAAGATGGGGTACTGGGACAAGCGCGGCCTCGACGTGAAGATCGACCGCGGCTTCGGCTCCGGCGAGGTGTGCAAGACGCTCGGCCTGGGCCAGTACGAGTTCGGCGAGATCGATTTCGGCGTGATGACCAATTGCGTGAGCAAGGGACTCGACCTCGTGGCCCTGGGGCTGATCCAGCCCAAGGCCACCATGGGCATCTTCTCGCTCCCCAAGAAGGGCATCCGACGCCCCGCCGACCTGGAAGGCCGCAAGGTGGGCTTCGCGACGGGCAGCGGCGACTTTCAGCTCTGGCCCGCCTTCGTCAAGTTGACGGGCATCGACGACGGCAAGATCCAGAAGGTCTTCATGGGTCCGGAGGCGCTCATCAAGTCCCTGATCGAAGAGCAGATCGACGCCGAGGGCAATTTCTACGGCTCGCTGGCGCCGAGCGTCTGGGCGCAGGGCCTCGACCTCACCACGATGCTCTACGCCGATCACGGCGTGCAGATCTACGGGCTCACCCTGGCCACGCGGCCGAAGGTCGTGAAGGAGCAGCCGGAGCTCTGCGCCAAGTTCGTGGACGGCGTCATGGAAGCGATGGCCTGGACCTACGTCAATCCCGAGCAGGCCGTCGACATCCATCTCGACATGGTCAAGGAGTTCAAGGGCAGCCCGACCAACCGCGACGTCATCAAGCACGGCCAGGGTGTCCGCACGGCGATGGCCCTGGTGCCGGAGTTCGAGAAGCAGGGCCTCGGCGCGTTCGACCCGGCCATGGTCGGCAAGACACGCGAGACGGTGATCACGTACATGGGCGCCAAGGACGTCCCGGCCGCCGATCAGCTCTTCACCAACGCCTTCGCGGGCAAGACGCGGCTCACCGCCGCGCAGTGGGCGCAGGTGCGCGACAGCGTCAAGCGCTACATTCCGGCCAAGGCATGAGCGCCGGCAAGCCGGGATTCCGCGACGTCCTGCAGGCCCTCGACGGGGCCGGCGAGCTGCTCCGCGTTCCGAAGCCCGTCGATCCCCGGTACGTGTCGGGCCTCACCGCGCAGTCCAAGCAGGCGACGCTCTTCGAGTCGATCTCCGGCTATCCCGACTGGCGCCTGGCGGGAGCGCTCCTGTCCACGCGCCGGCGGCTGGCCGTGGCGATGGGGTGCTCGGAGCGCGACATCGCCACGCGGTTCGAGGAAGGCGTGCGCCATCCGATCGACGCCCGCCTCGTCACGGACGCGCCCTGCCAGGACGTGGTCGTCGAGGGCGACGGCGTCGATCTCACCTCGATCCCGATTCCATTGATGCACGTCAAGGACGGTGGCCCGTACATCTCCGCCACCCTCGTCGTCTCCAAGGACCCGGAGTACGGCCGCAACGTCGGGTCGTACCGGCTGATGTACCGCACGCCGCGCGAGACGGGCATCGACCTCGTCTCGCCCTCGGACATGCGGCGCTACTACCAGCGCGCGCTCGACCAGGGACGTCCCCTGGAAATCGCGGTGGCGGTGGGCGTGCATCCGTTCGAGATGCTCGCCGCCTCCTACAAGGCGCCCATCGACATCGACGAGTTCGCGATCGCGGGCGGCCTTCACGGCAAGCCCGTGGAGCTGGTTCGCTGCCGCACCGTCGATCTCGAGGTGCCGGCCGACGCCGAGTTCGTGCTCGAGGGTGAGCTCCTGCCCATCGGCTGGACCGTGGACGAGGGCCCCTTCGGCGAATTCAGCCACATCACCGGCGACATCAAGTGGAACCCGGTCTTCCGGGTCAAGTGCATCACACGCCGTCGGGACCCGATCTTCTACATGCTGCAGATGCCCTGGGAGAACGACTGGCTGGCCGCGCCGGTGACGGAGGCCGCGGGCCTGCAGGCCCTGCGCGTGGCGAGCGTCGAGCCGGTCGCCATCCGCGCTCCGGTGGGGGGGTGCGGCTACTGGACGCTGATCGCCTCGATCCGCAAGCGCCCCGGCGAGGGCAAGAACGCGCTGCTCGCGCTGCTCTCGGTGGCCGAGGTCAAGCTCGCCATCGTCACCGACGACGACATCAACATCTACGATCCCGACGACCTCGACTGGGCGCTCACCTTCCGCGTGCAGGCCGATCACGACGTCCTGGTGGTCTCCGGCGCGCGCGGCAAGCACATCGACCCGAGCGTCAAGGCCTGGGCCACGGGCAAGGGCGGGCTGCCCACGACGGCGAAGCTCGGCATCGACGCCACCATCCCCGAGGGCGTGCCGCGCTCGCAGTACGAGCGCCTGCGCTACTTCGCCAGGGATGCGCTGCGGCTGGACGACTACCTGTGAGCCCTCTGGCGACGCGCATCGTCGAGATGCTCCGCGAGCGCCCGCGGCACTTCGCCGAGATCGCCGAGGCGCACATGGAGGTCCCCTGGCGCGAGTTCCTCCAGGCGTGGGCCGAGGTCCGCGGCAGCGCGATGGTCGGCCGGCACGAGTACGGCCTCTACACGATCAAGGACTCACAGGAGGATCGTCGATGATTGGAGCCGCCCGCGTCCTGCTCACCCTGATCGTCGTGCTCGCCGCCCTGGCCCTGCCCCTCGCCGGCGACGCGCAGAAACCGGTGCGCGCGTACACGCTGATCCTGGACTTCGTCCCCACCGGCGAGTACGTGCCGCACTACACCGCGCTGGAGAAGGGCTGGTACCGCGACGAGGGGCTCGACGTGAAGATCGTGCGCGGCCAGGGCTCGGCCGACACCGTCAAGCGCATCGCGGCTGGCCAGGGCGAGGTCGGGATCGCCGACATCTCCACGGTGATCGCGGCGCGGGCGAACACCGACGTCAAGGTGAAGGCCATCGCGCTCTGGTACCGGCGGCCGCCGCACGGTATCTTCGTGCGCGCCGACTCACCCATCAAGACGCCGAAGGAGCTCGAGGGCAAGAAGCTCGCGATCTCGCCGGGCAACAGCCACCAGATCCTCTGGCCCGTGTTCGAGCGGCTCTCCGGGCTCAAGCCGAGCTCGGTCACGTGGGTCACCATGGACGCCGCCTCCATGCCGCCCGCGCTGATCAAGGGGGCCACCGACGCCGTGCCCTTCTTCGTCGTGCACGAGGCGCGCATCCGCAAGATCGCCCGGCAGCAGAACGCCGACATCCGCGTGCTCACGGCGTGGGCCGATCTCGGCCTCGACCTCTCGTCGACCTCGCTCATCGCCCGCGAGGACACGATCGCGAAGGACCCCGACGGCCTCAAGGCCTTCCTGCGCGCCACCCTCAAGGGCGCGGACTGGGCGTTCCGGCAGAAGCACTTCGACGAGGGCGTCGGCTACGTCCTCAAGCACCACCCCGAGGTCGATCCCGACGGCGCCCTCGGCGCCGCGCAGGTCGCCGCGCGCTTCGTCTACGCCGAGGAGGTCACGGCCGGCAAGGCCGCCGTCGGCCAGTTCGAGCCGGCGCGCCTCGAGAAGACGCGCGACACCTACACGCAGTACCTCGAGCTCAAGCGCAAGGTGCCGCTCGAGGAGCTGTACACGAA
>DASYTM010000174.1:0-24625 GCA_036002345.1 Candidatus Methylomirabilota bacterium
GCCACGCGCCATCCCGCCGTCACCGCGGGCGCCGCCGCGTCGCTCGACGCGCTCTCGGGCGGGCGCTTCGTCCTCGGCCTCGGCACCGGGCACAGCGGCGTGACCAACGTGGGTTCAGCGGCGTCACCGCCCGCCGAGTTCCGTGAGGGCCTGACCTTCATCCGGGCGCTCCTCGCCGGCGAGCGCGCCACCCTCGGCGGCGCCACCGCCCAGCTGCCGTCGCTCACCCGCCGCGTGCCCGTCTACGCCGCGGCGTCCGGGCCGCGCGCGCTGCGCGCCGCCGGCGCCGTCGCCGACGGCGCCTTCGTGAACTACGGCCTGCAGGCCGAGCACACGCGGCACGCCCGCGCGCTGATCGACGAGGGCGCCGCGGAAGCCGGACGGAAAGTGGACGAGCTGGACGTGTGGTGGATCGCGGCGCTGGACGTGGCGGACCGGCGCGAGGACGCGCACGACAAGCTCGGCAACATCCTGGGCTTCGTGGCCGCCTACATCCTGGGCCCGGCGCCGGGCGCGCGCGGCGTGCCCACCGAGCTGGTGCCGGCGATCCAGGCGCTGCGCGAGCAGTACACGACCCGCCGCGCTCAGATGGATCCCGGGCTCGTGAAGCGGCTGGGGCTCTTCGACTACCTGCGCGCGCGGCTCGCCGTGGCCGGCACCCCGGAGGACTGCGTCGAGCAGGCGCGCGCGGCCATCGCGGCCGGCGCCACCCGGCTCATGTTCACGGTCAGCCTCGCCGCCGATCCAGTGCGCACCGTGGAGCTGTTCGGCGCGCGGGTACTTCCCGCCCTGCGGCGCTGAGCCCGCTCAGCGGGCGCGGAGCACGATCCCGGCGGGCTCGTCCCAGTACGGATCGTTGCCGGGCGCGACCTCACGCGTGACGTGGGACGCGGCGATCTCCAGCACCCCGAGGGCCAGGGTCAGCAGCATCACGACGACCAGATAGAACACTCGCATGGTGTTCAGATGCGCCGGCGACTTCGACGGATTCAGCCGCCCGGAGAATCCGTCCTCCATCACCCACCATCCCAATAGCAAAAGGAGAAAACGATGATGGCGATGGCGAAGCGAATCCTGGTTCCGCTGGACGGCGACGAGCGCAGCGAGGGCATCGTGCCCCTGGTGGCGGCGGTCGCCCGCGACGGCGGCGCGACGGTGCGCCTGCTCCGCGTGTACCCGGTCCCGGAGCGCATGGAAGGCGAGTACGGGCGCACGGTCGAGTACGTCGATCAGGCGATGTCCCGGCTGACCTCCGAGGGGCGCGACGATCTCGCGCGCGAGGAGGCGCGGCTGAGCGGCGTGCCGGTCGAGGCGGTGGTGCGCTTCGGCGACACGGCGGAGGAGATCGCGCAGGAGGCGGAGGCCTTCGAGGCCGACGTGATCGCGATGACCGAGGCGCCGCGCCGGCTGCGCCGGCTGCTCACGGGGACGCTGGCGGAGCGGGTGGCCCGCGCCACGAGCGTGCCGACGCTGGTCCTCAAAGCGCCGGCGGCTTAACGGCCGGCGAGGGTCGTCACAACGACCGCGAGATCTTCTCCGCCGTGGCCCGCGGCCTGGGCCGCGGCGTAGAGGCGCTCGGCCACGTCCGTCAGCGGCACGGACGCGCCGAGCGCGCCCGCCGCCTCCTGGATCAGGTGCAGGTCTTTCATGAAGAGGTCGAGCTTCATCTGCGCCGGGAAATCCCGCTTCACGATCAGCGGCCCCCGCACCTCCAGCATGCGTGAGGACGCCGCGCTCGACGAAAGGAGCTCCAGCGCCTGCGGCACGTCGAGGCCGGCGCGCTCCACCATGGCCAGCGCCTCCGCCGCCGCCGCGCTGTTGAGCGCCACGAGCAGATTCGCCACGAGCTTGAGCACCATCGCCTGCCCCGCCGCCCCCACGTGCACCGCGCGCGGCAGGATCATCTCCAGCAGCGGCCGCCAGCGCTCGTAGACCGCGCGCTCGCCGCCGACGAAGATGATGCCGTCACCGCGCGCCACCATGCCGCTGGTGCCGCTGATCGGACAGTCGAGGAAGCCGACGCCCGCCGCCGCGCAGTCGCGGGCGAGGCGCTCGCTGAGCGCGGGCGAGATGGTGCTCATCTGCACGATCGTCCGGCCGCGCGCGGAGGCCGCCAACGCGCCCACGACCTCCTCCACCGCCTGGAGCGACGGCAGCAGCACGCACACGGGGTCCGCCGCCTCCGCGACGGCGGCGGCGGAGCGCAGCGCCTTGCCGCCCATGGCCTCCAGCGCCCGGTTGCGCTCGGGCACGACGTCGTAGCCGACGACGTCGTGACCGGCCGCGCGCAGGCGCCCGGCCACCGCGTGACCGAGCAGCCCGAGTCCGACGATCCCCACGCTCATGTCAGCAATGCTTGCACGGCGGATTGTTGCGGTCGTAGGCCGGCTGCTTGAGGAAATCGTCGACCTTGTAGGTCCAGAACTGCGACACGGCCGGGAACGTGTGGATGACCGTGTTCTGCAGCCGCCCGTTCACCTTCTCGACCTTGCGCACGTACACGTTCTGGATGGGGTTGCCGAAGTCGTCGAACTTCATCGGGCCTCGCGGCGCGTCGGAGAGGTCCACCTTGCGCAGGGCGCCGAGGAACTTGTCCACGTTCTCGATGTCGCCGCCCGTGGCCTCGAGGGCCGCCTTGATGGCGACGCCGGCCACGTACGTGCCCTCGGAGTAGTACGACGGGATCTGCTTGAACTTCGCCTCGTAGGCCGCCGCGAACTTCTTGTTGGCGGGGGTGGTCAGCGCCGCGGAGTACTGGAGCGCGGTGACGACCCCCAGCACCTCGTCGCCCTGCACGCGCAGCACGTGCTCGTCGGTGAACGTGCCGCCGCCGATCAGCGGCAGCTTCTCCTTCAGTCCCGCCTCGGCGAACTGCTTGCCGAAACGCAGGGCGTCGGCGCCGGAGAAGACGCAGTAGATGGCGTCCACGTCGCGGCGCAGCTGCGACAGGTACGGCGCGAAGTCGGCGGTTCCGAGCGGCGGCCAGAGCTTCTGCACCACCTGCCCGCCGGCTTCCTCGAACGAGCGCTGGAAGCCCGCCGCGACCTCCCAGCCGAAGGCGAAGTCGTAGCCGATCATCGCGATCTTCTTGTACTTGAGCGTGTCGTAGACCCACTTTCCGAACGGGTGCGACGGCTGGCTCGAGGACCAGCCCGTGCGCACCAAGTACGGGTTGCGCTTGCGCTGCGTCAGATCGTCGGCGGAGACGATCGGATAGATGGCGGGGACCTTCTTGGACTCGATGTACGGCGACACCGCGTAGCCGACGGCGGCGCTCAGCGGCCCGGTGACCAGGTGCACCTGCTGGCCCTCGACGAGCGCGCGCGCCTTCGTGATGCCGGTGGCGGGCTTGCCCTCGTCGTCCTCGACGATGAACTTCACCTCGCGGCCGGCCAGCCTGTACTTCTGCTCCTCGAAGAACAGCTCGAACCCGTTGATCATGTCCTTGCCGTTGGCGGCCAGCGGGCCCGTTTGCGGCACGAGCATGCCGATCTTGATCGGCCCCTTCTGCGCCCACGACGGCGCCCCGAGCGCGGCCGCGGCCACGGCGACGAGGGCGGCGATCACCAGCAGTCTGCGCATGACGGTCTCCTTCGAAGGTATGGGGTCAGGGCGCGAGCGCCCGGAGGATCTCGTCGTTGGTGAGGGGCCAGCCGATGGCGGCCGCGATCAGCCGGAGCGCGAACCGGTGCATCTCCTCACCGTCCATCGAGTCCACGGCGTCGGCGGCGACGACGACGCGGAAGTCGCGGTTGGTCGCCTCGAAGCCGGCGCAGAGCACGCACGTGGTGGTGTTGATGCCGGCCAGGATCAGCGTGTCCACGGCGAGCCGGCTTCGCAGCACGAACTCGAGGTCGGTCGGCGTGAACACGCTGTAGCGCTTCTTGCTCCGCACCACGATGTCACGCGGGTCGAGCAGCTCGGGGATGATCTCCGTCCCCGGGCTTCCCGCCAGGTTGTGCTTCAGGATCCCCTTGCGCGCCTTGGACGGATCGTCGTGGGCGGCCTTCCAGAACGGGTTGGCGGCGATCTCGCCGGCCTCGCGGTACTCGGTCACCACGTGGACGACGGGCACGCCGCGGGCGCGGAGGTCGGCGAAGAGGGCGGCCGCGCGCTTGATCACGGGGCCGCAGCGCTCGGCGGCCAGCGGCAGCGTCGCCACCGCCGGGTCGAGGTGGCCGCGGTGCATGTCGACGGCGACGAGAGCGGTGCGCGCCGGGTCGAGGCGAAGCATGATCGCGAGACTCATAGCACGGGACCGGGGCCGGATGCTAGCCTAGGCGGGATGCCCGACTTCGACTTCGACCGCGTCGTCGACCGCCGGACCTCCGACTCCAACAAGTGGCGCAAGTTCCCAGCCGACGTCCTGCCCCTCTGGGTCGCCGACATGGATTTCCCGTCGCCGCCCGCCGTGGTCGAGGCGCTGCGCGCGCGGGTCGAGCACGGCTTCTTCGGCTACCTCCGGGAGAACCCCGAGCTGCACGAGGCCACCGCCGAGCGCCTGGCCAAGCGCTACGGCTGGCGCGTGAGCCCGGAGGCCATCGTGCTGATCCCCGGGGTGAACGTCGCCAACAACTTCGCGTGTGGCGCGCTGGCCGCCCCGGGCGACGGCATCCTGCTCCAGACCCCGGCGTATCCCCCCATCCTGCGCGCCTCGAGCAACCTCGGCCGCGTGCGCGAGGAGCACGTCCTGGCGCGCGACACGAGCGGCCGCTACGTCGTCGACCTCGACGCCTTCGCGGCCGCGGTCACGCCGCGGACGAAGGTCTTCCTGCTCTGCAATCCCCACAATCCCGTGGGCCGCGTGTACGGGCGCGCCGAGCTCGAGGGCATGGCGGCGGCCTGCTTGACGCGTGATCTCTGGATCGTCGCCGACGAGATCCACTGCGATCTCCTCCTCGACGGCCGCCAGCACGTGCCGATCGCCTCGCTGTCGCCGGAGATCGAGCAGCGCACGATCACGTTCATGTCCCCGAGCAAGACCTTCAACCTGCCCGGGCTCAAGTGCGCCGTCGCGATCGTCCCCAACCCGAAGCTACGCGAGCGGCTCACGACCGCTATGGGCGATCTGATGTCGAAGCCCAACATCCTCGGCCACACCGCCGCCGTCGCCGCCTATCGCGGGGGCGACGCCTGGCTGGAGGCGCTGCTGCGTTACCTCGCCGGCAACCGCGACTTCCTCGGGAAGGAAGTCCCGCATCGCCTGCCCGGCGTGACGGTGGCGCCCGCCGAGGCGACGTATCTCGCCTGGCTCGACTGCCGTGGCGCGCGCATCCCGGGCGGCGATCCGTATATCTTCTTCCTCGAGCGCGCGAAGGTCGCGCTGAACGACGGGAAGCTGTTCGGCTCCGGCGGCGAGGGCTTCGTGCGGCTGAACTTCGGCTGCCCGCGCGCCCTCCTCACCGAGGGGCTCGAGCGCATGGCGAAGGCACTCCAATGAAGCGCTACGTGGACCTGTCGGTCACGGTGAACGACGCGACGCTGAGCCCGCCCTCGACCAACATGCGGCTGGAGATCACGCCGCACAACCGCGGGCCGGGGTTCTGGCAGGTCTCGAGCGTCCGCCAGAGTCTGCACACGGGTGCCCACATCGACTCGCCGCTCCACGTCTTCGAGGACGGCATCACCACCGCCGAGATCTCGCTCGACCAGGTCATCGGCGAGGCCGTCGTGGTGGACATGTCGTACGTCGGCGCCAACCACAAGATCACCATCGACGACCTCAAGCGCGGCGGCGCCGACGCGGTGAAGGCCGGCGACATCGTGCTCCTGCGCACGGACTGGACCGACAAGATGTACGGCAAGTGGCCCGACTACTTCACGCAGTCGCCCTGGTGCCCGCCGGAGACGGCGGAGTGGCTGGTGGCCAAGGGTGTGAAGAACATCGGCTTCGACTTCTTCGAGGAGTACTGCGCGCGGCTGCCGGACTTCTCGTCGGAGGATTTCCCGATGCACCGCGTGATCCTCGGCGCGGGCGTCGTCATCATGGAAGGCCTCACCAACCTCGGCGCGCTGCCGCGCCGCCGGGTGGAGTTCGCGGCGCCCTTCTACAAGATCGCCGGCACCGAGGGCGCGCCGGCCCGGTTCTTCGCGACCCTCGACTGAGGTGACCATGCCTTCACGCACCGGGTGCGCCGTCTTCGCTCTCGTGCTGCTCCTCGCCTCCCCCGCGAGCGCCGCGCTCGCGAGCGAGGACGCGTTCGTCGCCGGCTACGCCGCCGCGATCCTCGAGCGCGAGCTCAACATCACCGCGCCCTCCCTGCGCGTCGAGAACGGCGTGATCAGCGTGCAGGCCTCGGATCTCGTCGGCGCCGACCGCGCGCGCGTGGTCGCGGCGCTGAAGGCCGTCCGCGGGGCGGCGCGCGTGGAGATCCTCGAGCCCGGCGCGCCGCCGCCGGTCCCCGTGCCGCCGCTCACCGCCGAGACCACCCCGCCGCGCGTGCTCTCGGAGTGGCAGACGGGCATGCTCCCGGGCGGCGCGCTCTTCAAGCCGCTCGTCGCCGATCCCCGCTGGCCGCATTTCGCGGCGTCCTACCAGCACCGGCTGCGCGATCCCCAGGTCACGGACGCCGCCGCCGTCAGCTTCGGCGAGACCTTCTCGCTGTACCGCGATCGGCTCGGCGACGGCTGGTGGGAGCTCGGCATCCAGGCCGGCGTCTTCGCGGTCTTCGACCTCGGCGCGCCCTCCATGGACCTCGTCAACGCCGACTATCTGATCGCCATCCCCGTCTCGTACCGCTCCGGGGACTTCTCCGCGATGTTCCGCCTCTTCCACCAGTCGAGCCACCTGGGCGACGAGTTCCTGCTCCGCACGAAGTTCAACCGCGTCAACCTCGCGTACGAGTCGGTGGACCTCAAGGCCTCGTACGAGTTCGGCGACCTCGCGCGCGTCTACGCCGGGGTCGGCTTCCTGTTCGACCAGGAACCCAGCAACCTCGATCCGTGGTCGCTCCAGTACGGAGTCGAATTCAAGAGCCCGTGGCCGGGCGACACGCGCTGGCGGCCGATCGCGGCCGTGGACCTGCAGCATCGGGAGGAAAACGCGTGGTCGACAGACTTCTCGGCGCGCGCGGGCGTGCAGCTCGACGGCGTGCTGGCCACGCGCAATCTCCAGCTGCTGATCGAGTACTTCCGGGGCCGCTCGCCCAACGGGCAATTCTACCGGGACAAGATCGAGTATCTTGGTCTGGGAGCGCACTTCCACTTCTGACCCCGGGGGAGGGCTCATGGTAGAGGCGCTGGCGCTCAAATCAGTGATGGCCGCGCTCGTCTACTCGCTGCTGGGCATCATCGTGTTCGGCGTGGCCTTCAAGCTCGTGGACGCGGTGACCCCGTACGATCTCTGGAAAGAGCTCGTGGAGCAGAAGAACGTCGCCCTCGCCATCGTGGTCGGGGCCATGGCGCTGAGCATCGCGTGGATCGTCGCGTCCGCCATCCACTGACCCCGATGCGACGCAGCCGCACCGTCGACGTTCCGCTCGTGATGCGCGTGGCGGCCACGGCCATCCTGCTCGGCTGCGGCTCGGATCATCGCCTCGAGACGCAGCGCTGCGTCACGCGCGACTGGGAGGTCGTGCCGGACACCCACTGCGACGCGGAGCCGACCCGTCCCGGCTACGCGCCCGTCAACAGCCGCTACCTCTGGTACTACGGCGGCCACGGCACCAACATCGGCGAGCGGGTGACGAGCGGGAGCACGGTGCCGCCCGCCAACGGCCTCGTCACCCGCCCCAACAGCGGCGGCTACGCGATCGCCGTGCCCGGCGGCGCCTCCACCCGCGGCGGCTTCGGCTCGACGGCGAGCGTCAGCTCCGGCGGCCGCAGCGGCACGACCACCATCTCCTCCGGGAGCTAGCCGCCATCGAGCGCCGGGCGATCGCCCCGCGGGCCGACTGGCAGGCCAAGGCGGAGGCGGTCGGCATGATCTTCCATCACACCGACGGCGAGGTGTACTGGAACGAGGCCGCGCATTACGTGCTGACTTCCCGCGACGTGGAGCTGATCGAGGCCGCCACGAACGAGCTGTGGCTGCGCAGCCTCGACGCCGTGGAGCACGTCATCTCCAAGCGGCGCTACACGGAGCTCGGGATCCCCGAGCGCGCGATTCCCCTCATCGAGGCCTCGTGGAACGACGACCACCCGTCGATCTACGGCCGCTTCGATCTCGGCTATCGAACGGGCGAGCCGTCGCGCCTCCTGGAGTTCAATGCCGACACGCCGACGATGCTGCTCGAGGCCGCCGTCGTGCAGTGGAAGTGGAAGGAAGAGGTCTTCCCCGCCGCCGACCAGTTCAACTCGATCCACGAGAAGCTCATCGCCAAGTGGCAATCGCTGCAGGACCTGCTGCGCGAGCCGATCCACTTCGCTCACAGCGAGAACGTGGAAGACCTGATGACGGCCACCTACCTGCGCGACACCGCCGAGCAGGCCGGGTACGCGACGGTCGGGCTGCACGTGAGCGAGATCGGCTGGCACCACCTGCGCGGCTTCACCGACACGGACGAGCGGCCGATCCTCAACATCTTCAAGCTCTACCCGTGGGAGTGGCTGCTGCGCGAGGACTTCGGGGCGAAGATCAGCTCCGGCCTGCCCTACTGGATCGAGCCCGCGTGGCGGATGATCCTCTCGAACAAGAGCATCCTGCCGATCCTCTGGGAGCTGTTCCCGCAGCACCCGAACCTCCTGCCCGCCTTCCGCGAGCCCGGCGCGCTCACGGAGTGGGTGAAGAAGCCGCGCTTCGGCCGCGAGGGCCAGAACGTCGAGGTGGTCACGGCCGCGGGCACCGAGCGGCTGCCCGGCGATTACGCCGACGAGGGGTTCGTGTACCAGCAGTATTTCGACCTGCCCGTGTATGATGGCCGGCGCGCGATCGTCGGCAGCTGGGTGGTGGACCAGGAATCCGCCGGCGTCGGCATTCGCGAGAGCGAGGGGCTCATCACGCGGAACGAATCGCCGTTCGTGCCGCACATCATCGAGGATCGGTGACGAGAATGCCGCGACAGAGCGTGCGGGACTTCGTGGCCGCCTACGAGCGCGCCTTTCCGGGAGAGGTCGTGCGCGTGACGGAGCCCGTGACGACCGACTACGACGTCATGGCGCTCGTGCTGGAGTACGAGCGGCGGCGCCGCTGGCCCGTGCTCGTCTTCGAGAAGGTCACCGGCGCGGACATGCCGATCATCGCCAACGTCGTGGCCAGCCGGAAGGCGCTGGCGTGGGCGCTCGGCGTGCCGGAGTCGCGGCTGGCGCAGGAGTACGCGCGGCGCATCAAGGACACGATCAAGCCCAACGTCGTCACCACCGCGCCCTTCCGCGAGCGCGTGCTGACCGGCGCCGAGCTCGACCTCGGCCGGCTCCCGATCCCGACCTACTTCCCCGGAGACGCCGGCCGCTATCTCACGGCCGGCATGCTGGTCGCGCGCGACCCCGAGACGGGCGTGGAGACGGAAGGCTACCACCGCTTCCAGGTGAAGGGCCGAGACCGCATGGGCGTCAGCCTCCACTCCCGCCGTCGGATGTTCGAGTACCAGCGGCGCGCCGAGGCCCGCGGCGAGGCGCTCCCCTGCGCGATCGCGCTCGGTCTGCACCCGCTGGTGTCGATGGGCTCGCTCGCCTACCCGCCGCCGGACGTCGGCAAGTTCGAGGTCGTGGGCGGGCTCTTCGGCGAGCCGCTCGAGGTCGCGCAGTGCACGGCGATCGATCTCACCGTCCCCGCGGCCGCCGAGATCGTGATCGAGGGCGAGATCCTGCCCGGCGTGCGCGAGCCCGAGGGGCCCTTCGGCGAGTTCACCGGCTACTTCTCCCGCCGCTCGACGGAGCACGTGTTCGTCGCGAAGGCCATCGCGATGCGCACGAACCCCTGGTTCCAGTCGATCGGCTCGGGCCGCGCCGGCGACCACATCACGACGCTCGGGCTCGTGCGCGAGGCGGAGATCTGGAACGCGCTCCAGCGCGTGATCCCCAACGTCAGCGGCGTGCACGTGCCGCTATCGGGCACGTCGTCGTTCAGCGCGTACGTCGCGATCAAGCAGGGCCGGCCCGGCGAGGCCAAGCACGTGATCCCGATCGTCCTCGGCGTCGATCACTACCTGAAGCTCGTGATCGTGGTGGACGACGACATCGACGTGTTCGACGAGTCGGACGTGATGTGGGCGGTGGCCACGCGCATGCAGGCCGACCGCGATCTCGTGACGATCGGCGGCAGCCTCGGCGCCATGCTCGATCCGAGCGCCGACGACCGCGGCGTCACCGCCAAGCTCGGCATCGACGCCACGCGCCCGTTCGGTCAGCCGTTCGGCGAGAAGCTGGTGATGGACCCCGCCAAGATGGCGTGGGCGCGCGCGCTCGTCGACCGCCTCGGGGGCTGACGATGGCCCGGGTGTTCAGCATCCACGAATACGACCTCAAGCCCGGCGTCGAGCCCGCCATCTTCGAGGCGGCCATCCGAAAGGCGGACTCGGCGGGCCTGCTACGCCTGCCGGGCCTGGTCGCGCATCATTTCGTCAGAGGTCTCAAGGGCGCCCGGCGTGATGCGTACGCCGCGGTGTGGGTCTATGAGAGCCGGGAAGCATGGGAACGGTTGTGGGGCGCGCCGGAATCGCCGCGACCGCCCGAGGCCTATCCGGAGAACTGGAAGCGCTGGGAGGCGCAGGTGCTCGCGCCGTTCCTCGTCGACCATCCCGACGCGATTCGCTTCACCAGCTACGTGGAGCTGGGCTGACGCTGACGCGCGCGCCCGGCCGCGGGGCCGAGCGCGCGCGCACGGATCTCAGCCCAGGTGCTTCTTGAACCAGCCGGTGCAGCGCTTCCAGGCGTCCTCGGCGTCCGCCTTGTTGTAGGACGGCCGGTAGTCCGCGTGGAAGCCGTGGCCCGATTCGGGGTAGACCACGACCTCGACGTTCTTGTTGCCGTGCTGCTTGAGCATCTCGCCGAACTTCTGCGCGTCCTCGGGCTTCGGGTTCTGGTCCTTCGCGCCGTAGAGGCCGAGGAAGGGCGCCTTGATGTCCTTGGCGAGATCGAAGCCCGTGACGTCGCCCGACGCGCCCTTGTACGGCCGCGCGGGCGGTCCGTACCATGCGACGGCGGCCTTGATGTCGGGGTTGGTCCCCGCGACCTGGTACACCTTCGAGCCGCCCCAGCACCAGCCCGTCACGCCAACCTTGCTCGCCGCCACGCCCGGCCGCTTCTTGGCCCAGTCCACCGCCGCCTTGATGTCGCCCAGGGCCTGCTCGCGCTTGACGGCCAGGACGATCTTGAGCACGTCCTGCACGTTCGGGATGCTCTTGACGTCGCCCTCGCGCGCGAACAGCTCGGGCGCGATGGCGTAGTAGCCGGCCTTCGCGAAGCGCCGCGTCGAGTCACGGATGTACTCGTGGACGCCCCAGATCTCGGAGATCACGAGCACGATGGGGTGATTGCTGCCGCTCGCCGGGCGGGCCTCGTACACCGGCACGTCGAAGCCCCCGACGGCCACCTTGGCGTCGGTGACGGTGATGCCATCCGTGTCGGTCTTGATCGCCTGGGCCAGGACGACGTCGACGCTCAGGGCATAGCCGGTGAACGCTGTGCCGGTGGCCAGCATCTCGCGACGGGTCAACATACGATGGGTCCTCCTCAGGCGCGCCGGGCGGCGCGCGAGCGCTAGGGGCACTTCCCCGGGCCGCCGCGGAACACGTGGCCCGCGTTGCGATAAACCGCCCTGGCCCCCTTTGGGTTGCCCGGCCCCGGCCGGGCCCCCGGCCGGGCCCCGGGCGGGGAGGTGGCGCCAAAACGGGCACGGATTTGTGGCCAAAGGCCACGCAGCGCGGATGATACTATGGCCACAGCGCTGATTTGGCGCGGGTTTCCGAGGCCGCTCGAGGAGGCAGGATGGATCTCCTGGAGGCCAAGAGCCGGATCGCCGAAGCCCTGGTGGAGTCGATTTTCCGGCGCGCGCGCTACGAGGTCGCCCCGTTCCGGCGGGAGCAATTCCCGCTGCGCTTCGGCCGTGAGGATTTCTCCCCCGACTTCCGCGTCTCCCAGCGCGTGGACGACGAGCCGCGTGAGTATCTCATCGAGGTGAAGTACCGCCCCTCCGCCGAGCAGTTCATCTCCGTCGAGAACCAGCGGGGCGACCGCTCGATCTTCCACCTGATGCGCCGCCACTGGCCCGCGCTCTATTTCGTTCTCGTGACGGAGCGCCCCGAGGCCGGCCGCTCGTGCTTCCAGGCGCTCGCCTTCGAGAGCGTGCGCCAGGGCGAGCCGTTCCGCACCGTGGATCTGACCGAGGTGAAGGAGTTCGGCCTGTTCCCGCACAACCTCGAGGACCACGAGGCGCTCGCGCGCCGCATCTTCGGCTCGCTCAACGCGTAGCGCGCTCGTCATCGTCGCGCCGGCGGCGGGGGCGGGCGGCACGTTGCTCGATCCGCAAATCGACACTCGTTCGGCGCCTGTAACGGGGCCACGATGTTCAGCCGGGGCCGACGCTGGACCCAGAAGATACGGATCTCGCAACGTACCGCCCGCCCCCGCCGCCGGCTCCACGAGGCGGCCCGCACACGTAACGAGCCGAAGATGAGCCACTAGACGCCCCTGCTCATCCGCGTGCGCGCCCCCGGACGTAGACACCACGACGGCGGCTTTCTGCCGCCCAACGGCACCGGGGGAGGAAACGGATGGGGCGTGCGCTGGTGGTGATTGGGGTCATCACGTTGCTGGTGGCGTGGACGGTGGGGAGCGTGTATGCGTGGCAGTGTCCGCTGGTGTGGAGGTCGGCGGAGGAGGCGATCAAGAAGGCCGAGGCGATGAACATGCCGCCGGAAGGCAAGGCCCTCCTGACCGACGCCAAGCGGCTGGTGGCCGAGTCCAAGAAGCACCACCTGGAAGGTAACGCCAAGATCGACCACGCCCACTCCATGTGGAAGGCCAAGGCCGCCCAGGCGCAGGCCGAGGCCGCGCAGACGATCGCCACGCCCTAGCCGTGCGCGCGTCGGCGGCCGCCACGCTCGGTCTCGTCGCGCTCTTGTCCGTCCCCGCGGCGGCGCAGGAGATCTCGCTGCAGGAGGCGATCCTCCGCGCGAAGCCGGCCACGGTGCTGGTCGTCGCCGAGGTCGCGGGTGACGTGACGCTCGACTGCGGCGCCGGCCCGCGCATGGTGACGCCGCCCCCGTTTCGCGAGACGGGCACCGGCTGGTTCGTCGACGGCGACGGCTTCATCGTCACCAACGCTCACGTCGTGCAGCCGGCGCACCAGCCGCCGCGCTGGGTCCTGGCCGATCTCGCCCGGCGCGCCGCGAAGCAGGCCTGTGGCGACGACCCGGCGGCCGCGCGCGCCGCCGCCGACGCGCGCGTGGCGCCCGCGCCGTCGGTGTTCGTGCTCCTCTCCAACGGCTTCCGCCTGCCCGCCAAGGTCACGAAGTACAGCCCGCCCGTCAGCACCGACACCGGGGCCGGGGCGATGTCGGGTCGCGACCTGGCGCTCCTTCATATTCAAGCCTCGGAGATGCCGGCCTTCAAGCTGGCCGAATCTCGCAACGCGCGCATCGGCGATCCCCTGCACATCCTCGGCTATCCCGGCGTGGTGCTGACGCACGAGCTGCTGAACTCCACCGCGAAGGTCGAGGCCTCCGTCACCAACGGCGCCGTCTCCGGCTTCAAGCAGGACGTACAGAACCAGGCGGTCATCCAGACCGACGCGCCGGCGGCGTGGGGCAACTCCGGCGGGCCCGTCGTCAACTCGCGCGGCGACATCATGGGCGTGCTGACGTTCGTCTCCCTCGCGCCCGACACCGGCGGCAGCCTCGTGCAGGGCTTCAACTTCGTGATACCCGCCGACGCCGTGAAGGACTTCCTGCGCGGCACGCCCGTGAACCTGGGAGGGACGAGCCCGTTCAACGAGCGCTGGCAGGCCGGCCTGCGGCGCTTCTTCACCGACGACTGGACGGGCGCGGCGGCCGCCTTCCGCGAGGCCAACCGCCTGCAGCCCGACTTCCCGGACGTCCGCCGCATGCTCGCCGAGGCCGACGAGCGGGCGAAGAACCCGCCGCCGCGGCCGTTCCCGTGGCGCCTCGTGAGCGCGATGCTGGCGGCGGTGGCCCTGACCGGCGGCAGCGTGGCGTGGGCGCGGCGGCGGCGCGAGCGGCGCTTCCGCATCACGCCCGCCGATGTCGTGCGGCTCTACGAGCAGGAGCCGCGCCTCGTCGTGCTCGACGTGCGCAACCGCCTCGTCTACTCGCTGAGTCCCTATCGCATCCCTTGCTCGCATCACGTCGTCCCCGAGGATCTCGAGGTCGGCATGGCGCAGCTCGGGATCGAGCCGACGCGGCCGATCGTCGTCTACTGCACGACGAGGGAAGAGTCCGCGAGCGGCGCCGTGGGCGCTCAGCTCCAGAGCTGGGGCTATCGCGAAGCGCGCGTGCTGCGCGGCGGGCTCGGAGCTTGGACGAACGCGGGGCTGCCGCTGGCCATGAAGCCCGTCACCGGCGAGCGCGATCAGCCAGCGGCGAGCAGCCCCTCGTACTCGCGGTAGACGGCGGGATCGAAGCACGCCAGCGAGACCACGGTCGGCGCCTCGTACGACTCGAAGAAGTGGATCTCCCGCAGCGCGATCCGGCACGCGCGCGGGATCGGAAAGCCATACACGCCGCACGAGATCGCGGGGAACGCCACGGTGAGGAAGCCGCGCTCGGCGGCGAGCGTCAGGGCGCCGCGGTAGCACGAGGCGAGGAGCGCGTCTTCGTTCTCGCCGCCTCCGCGCCAGATCGGGCCCACCGCATGGATCACGAAGCGCGCCGGCAGGTCGTATCCGCGCGTCAGCCGCACCTCGCCGGTCGGGCAGCCGCCGAGCGTCCGGCACTCCGCGAGCAGGCCCGGGCCCGCCGCGCGGTGGATGGCGCCGTCCACGCCGCCGCCGCCGAGGAGGCTCGTATTCGCGGCGTTGACGATGGCGTCCACGGCCAGCGTGGTGATGTCGTCGCGCATCAGGCGGATGACCATCGTCACGCCAGCAGGCTCCGCACGACGAGCCAGAGGCCGAGCGCGCCGAGGAAGGCCAGCACGGCGCGATTGAAGGCGGCCTGGTCGAGACGGTCCTGGACCCAGAGCCCGATCACGAAGCCGGCCAGGGCCACGCCCGTCAGCGCGACCGAGGTCGCCGCCAGCGCCACCGTGAGGAGCCCGAACCAGGCCACCGACGCGAGCTGCACGAGCTTGTAGACGAGGAACGAGAACGCGATCGAGGCGACGAAATCCGTCTTCGGCATCCCGAGCGCGTAGAAGTAGATGGCGAGCGGCGTGCCGGGGACGTTCGTGACGCCGCCCACGACGCCGGCCACGAACCCGGCCGCCGGCCCGGCCCACGGCTCCCACGACGGCGGCAGCCGCGGCGAGAATCGGGTCGCGTTCAGCGCGACGAAGGCGATGACGAAGAGGCCGAGCAGCAGCAGCACCCCGCGGCCCGGCAGCGTGACGAGCAGGCGCGTGCCGATGACGGTGCCGATCGCGCCCGTGATCAAGAGCGGGACCAGCCGGCGGATCGTCGCGGTCGGCGCGCCGCGGCGCGCGAACTGGATGCCGTCCATCACGATGTTGGGCAGGATCAGCACGGCCACCGCCATCTTCACGTCCACGAAGAGGCTCAAGAGCGGCGTGGCGACGGTCGGAAAGCCGAGGCCGATGCTGCCCTTCACCGCCCCGGCGGCGAGGACGGCGAGGAGTGACCACAGGGCCGCCATGGCCGTGATTATCCGGTATTCTTGCCCCCCATGCGTCTGACCGACCGCGAAGCGCGCATCCGTGGCGGCGAGGCCGGCGAGGCGGCGCGGCTGGCGCTCGAGCAGCAGATCGCCGTCGGCGACTTCTTCGGCGCCGCGGGCTTCGTGTCCGTCACCAACGCCCACATGATGGGCGACATGGAGGTGATGGGCGACGCCGGCTTCGCGTTCGTCGAGTCGCTGCTCGCGCACGGCGCGGCCTTCACGGTGCCCGTCACGACCAACGCGCGCTGCGTGGACTTCGAGCGCGCGGCCTCCGTGCGCCAGGACCCGGCGCTCGTCAAGCGCGAGGCGGCGCTGGTCGCGAATCTCCGCAAGCTCGGCGCGCTCCAGGTGGACACCTGCGTCAATTACCAGACCGTGTACCAGCCCCGCTTCGGCGAGCACCTCGCGTGGGGCGACACCGGCACGGTCATCTGGGCCAACTCCGTGGCCGGCGCGCGGACCAACTACGAGGCCGGGCCGGCGGCGGTGGCGGCCGGGCTCACCGGCGTGACGCCGGCGTACGGCTATCACCTGCCCGGGCAGCGGCGCGGCACGCGGCGGTTCGAGGTGCGCTGCGCGCTGGAGGACTACGCGGACTGGGGCGCGCTGGGCGGCCTGATCGGCCGGCGCACGCTGGATTACTGGAAGGTGCCGGTGCTCACCGGCGTGCGCCAGACGCCGACGGGCGACGACCTCAAGCACTTCGGCGCCGCGCTGGCGTCCTACGGGTCGTGCGCGATGTACCACATGATCGGGGTGACGCCGGAGGCGCGCGACGAGGCCGAGGCCTTCGGCGGCGCGAGCCCGGAGGCCACGGAGGTCGTGGACGACGCGGCGCTCGCGGCCTTCTATGCGACCTACCCCGCGGACCGCGCCGAGATCGACGTCGTCGTCTTCTCCGGCCCGCAGCTCTCCCTGCTGGAGCTGCGCCGGATTACCGCCCTGCTCCGCGGGCGCCGCGTGCACGGCAACACCGCGCTCCTCGTCACGACCAACTTCGCCAACCGCGAGATGGCGGCGCGGCTGGGCTACGTGAAGGCCATCGAGGACGCCGGCGGCCACGTGCTCTCCGGCGTGTGCTGGTACATCATGGAGCCGGCGAAGATGGCCGCTGCCCACGGCTGGAAGAACGTGCTCACGAACTCCGCGAAGATCGCCAACATCATCGGCGGCTATCGCCTGCATCCAATCTTGAGGACCACCGACGTCTGCGTCGAGGCGGCGGTGACGGGGCGGCTGCCGTGAAGCCGGTGCTGACCGGGCCGCCGGGCTTCGGCGCGGACGTGGAGGCGGAGATCGTGCTGTCGCGCGACACCTTCAGCATCCGCTACGACATGGACCGCGAGACGGGCGTGATCTCGCGCAAGGGCCACGCCCTCGAGGGATGCTCGCTCGCCGGCAAGATCGTCTACTTCCCCGCCGTGCAGGGCGGCGTCGCCGCGGGCTGGGCGTTCCTGGCCCTCGTGCAGCGCAAGGTCGCCCCCGCCGGCGTGATCTTCGGGCGCACGAATCCCGTGATGATCCAGGGCCTCGTCCTCGCGGGCATCCCGGCCATGCACCGTGTGACGCCGGATCCGTTCAGCGTGCTGCGCACCGGCGACCGGGTGCGCATGTGCCCGGCGCGCGGCGTCGTGGAGGCCTGAGCGTGCCGATCCGCAACGACCCGCGCCACCTCGGCCGCGTCTGGCTCACGCCGGATGACCCCGTCGTCGCGGGCCAGCTCGGGACGTGGACGCTGACCTACGAGGTCGGCGCCTACGGCTACGACGAGCGCGCGCGGCTCAAGATCGCCTGGCGCTTCGCCTCCGACTGGGGCACGCCGCAGTTCAAGGATCCGAAGGGCCGCAACTACACCAGCGTGCGGCTCGAGACCAAGTGCGAGACCGCGGTGGCCGACCTCGCGTTCGAGCCGCGCGGCCAGGTACGGCCGTGGTTCAAGACGCTCTGCGTGGCGGTCGCCGACGGCTCGCTCTATCCCGGCGATCGCATCCACGTCACGCTCGGCGACACGAGCCGCGGCGGCCCGGGCTCGCGCGCCCAGACCTTCCGCGAGCGCGGCTGCGAGTGGCGCGTGTTCGTCGATCCGTTCGGCACCGAGCTCTACACGCCGCTCGAAGCCTCGCCGAGGCTCGACGTCGTCGGCGGTGCGCTCCACCGCCTGGTCGTCGTCGCGCCGACCACGGTGCGCCCGGGCGAGCCCTTCGAGGCCCTCGTCAAGGCCGAGGACCTCTGGGGCAACCCGTGCGAGCGCTTCACGGGCGACGTCGAGCTCGCGGCCCCGGGCCTTGCGGGCCTGCCCGGCCGTGTCGCGTTTCATTCCGGCCAGGTCGCCGTCGGGCGGCTGACCGGGCTCTCGCTCGCCACGGCCGGCGCCGAGACGCGCATCGCCGCGCGCCACGCCGGCCACGCCGCGGAGTCCAACCTGGTTCGCGCGCTGGCGGCCGGCGAAGCCAAGACCTGGTGGGGCGACCTGCACGGGCAAACGCGGGCCACCGTCGGCACGGGCACCATCGAGGAGTACTTCACGTTCGGGCGCGACGTCGCGCTGCTCGACATGATGTGTCACCAGGCCAACGACTTCCAGGTCACCGAGGCGGAGTGGCAGCGGCTGCGCGCGGAGATCGAGCGCTTCCACGCCGACGGCCGGTGCGTGATCTTCGTCGGCTACGAGTGGTCGGGCATGACGCCGGGCGGCGGCGACCGCAACGTGATGTACCGCGGCGACGTCGCCTCGCTCCACCGCTCCTCGCACGCCGAGGTGGACGACATGGCGGACGCCGCGAGCGATTGTTTCCCCGTCACCGACCTCTTCGCCCAGTTCCGCGGGCGCGACGACGTGCTGCTGATCCCGCACATCGGCGGCCGCTACGCGGACATCGTGGGCTTCCACGATGCGGCCCTGGAGCCGCTCGTCGAGATCTACTCCGACTGGGGCCGCTTCGAGTGGCTGCTCGAGGACGCGCTGCGGTCGGGCTACAAGGTCGGCGTCGTCGCCAACTCCGACGGCCACAAGGGCCGGCCCGGCGCGAGCCATCCCGGCGCCTCGACGTTCGGGGCCTACGGCGGGCTGACCTGCGTGCTCACCGACTCGCTCACGCGCGAGGCCGTCTTCGCCGCGCTCAGGGCGCGCCGATGCTACGGCGTCACCGCCGCCCAGCGCATCCACGTCGAGCTGGCGGTCAACGGCCTGCCCATGGGCGCCGAGGCCGAGGCACGCGGGCCCGTCCGCGTGGCCGGCCGCGCCGCGGGCACCGGGCCCATCGAGCGCATCGACGTGCTCCGCGGGCTCGAGACGCTCCGTACGCTCACGCCGTACACCGCCACGTCGTTCGAGGGCTCGCCGCGCTATCGCGTGGCGTGGGCCGGCTCGCGCGTGCGCGGGCGCGACCGGCTGACGACGTGGGACGGCCACCTCGAGCTGTCCGAGGGGCGCATCGTCGCCGCCGAGCCGTTCGCGATGGAGAACCCCGAGAAGGGCATCTCCGCGAGAAGCGAGCGCCGTGTCGACTGGATCTCGAACACCACCGGCGATGACGACGGCGTGGATCTCACCCTCGACGCCCCGCCGACAGCCGTGCTGAAGTTCCGCACGCCCGTGCTGAACCTGGACGTCCCGCTGAAGGACCTCGCCGACGGCGCCACGAAGACGTTCCCCGCCGGCGGCGTGGACCTGCGCGCCTTCATGCGCCGCCTGCCCGCGCGCGGCCCCGCCCGCGAGCTCGCGTTCGACGTCACGGACCCGGCGCCGCCCGCGGGCGCCTGTCACGCCTACTGGATCCGCGTGACCCAGGAGGACGGGGCCCAGGCGTGGACGAGTCCGGTGTACCTTACGGTGCCATGAACCCGCTGACGGCCTTCGACCTCTGGCGCTGGATCGAGGACAACCGCGGGGCCTTCGAGCCGCCCGTCGGCAACAAGGTGATCTGGGAGGACTCGCAGTTCACGGCCATGATCGTCCGCGGGCCGAACGCGCGCCGCGACTTCCACGTGGACCCGTCCGACGAGATCTTCTACATGCTCAAGGGCGCCATGACGCTGGAGTACATGCGCGACGGCAAGCGCCAGTCGCAGGTCATCCGCGAGGGCGGCATGCTGCTCGTGCCCGCCCTGACCCCGCACGCGCCGCACCGCCCGGCCGACACGTGGGGCCTCGTCGTCGAGGTCAAGCGCTCGCCCGCGCAGACCGAATCCCTCGTGTGGTTCTGCGAGCGGTGCGACGCGAAGCTCCACGAGGTCACCATGCACGTGGGCGACATCGAGAAGGATCTCAAGCGCGCCATCGAGCGCTTCGACGCCAGCGCCGAGCTGCGCACGTGCGCGCGGTGCGGCCACGTCCAGCCGGAGAAGCCGCCCGTCCCTCAGAAGCCGGACGCTCGCGGCACAGCGCGCTGACGGAGCACAGGAAAAGCCTGGCCGGCTGATCACGACTCCTCGAACTGCGACTGGCTGCGGGCTCGTCGGTCGTCGCGCGCTTCGCGCTGTATCCCACTGCGTACGCACCGATCCGTCTTGTTCTCCGCGCCCGCGCGCGCTATCGTCGCGCCAGCCTGACAGGGAGGCGCATGGGCGACGCCCGATCATTCGACGGGTTCCGTTACCCAGTGGTGGCCGCGCAGGGGCGAACGACGGCGTTCGTCGTCTGCGAGCCGAGTCCGTCAGGTCCTGCCAAACCCAAGCTTCTCGACCGCGTCATCCTGTTCCACGGCAAGCGGCATCCTTCCGAAATGGGAGCAGCCGAGGTGACAGCGTTCCTGACCGCACTGGCCGTTTCGTGACAAGGTCGCCGCATCGACTCAGAACCAAGCGCTGAGCGCACTCCTGTTTCTCTATCGTGAGGTGCTTCGCGTCGATCTGCCCTGGCTCGACGACGTCGTACGCGCGAAGCGTCCGCAGTACGTGCCCGTCGTGCTGACGCGTGAGGAGGTCCGTGCCGTCTTGCAGCACGTCGACGGCGTACCTCGACTCATGGCGCTCTTGTTGTATGGCGCCGGACTGCGGCTGCTCGAGTGCTGCCGCCTCCGAGTCAAGGACATCGACTTCACGACCAATCAGGTCGTGATCCGCAATGCCAAGGGTCACAAGGCCCGGGTGACAATGCTCCCAGCAACGGTCAAGGTACCGCTCGCCAGCCACATCGAACTGGCGCGAGTCCAGCATCAGACCGACCTCCGCCATGGCGCCGGCTGGGTCGAGCTACCGTTCGCGCTCGCTCGCAAATACCCAACCGCAGGACGCGACTGGGGTTGGCAATGGGTGTTCCCGGCGACCCGGTTCTATGCTGACCGAGTGACCGGGCAGCGTCGTCGCCACCACCTGCACGAGTCGGTGCTCCAGCGGGCCGTGAGAGATGCCGTCCGAACCGCAGGAATCGTCAAGCCGGCCACGTGTCATACATTCCGACACTCGTTTGCCACACACCTGCTCGAGGATGGTCATGACATCCGTACGGTCCAAGAACTGCTGGGCCATCGGGATGTGAGCACGACCATGATCTACACTCACGTCCTCAATCGTGGGCCGGCTGCCGTGCGGAGCCCGGCCGACCGAATGTTCTTGTGATCACAGCAGGAGCCGGCGCGTTAGCTTGCAGGGCCTCGCAGTCTATCCGGCCAGCCCCGCCGTCGCTCGCGTTGCAACACCGCGGAAACGCGGGCGCGTCGAACTCTCCCGGGATCCGTCGTTGGTGATATACGGAACTACGCAACCGTATAGCGCAGTTCAGGACAGATATAGTTCGGCGGACCAAAGGGGGACCGGGTGAGTGCTTACAGCATCCGTCTGTATCAGGAGGGCGACGCGGAGCAAAAGCACTCCGCCGCCCTCGAGTCTGTGGCTGAGGTCTACCCCTGGATGTCTTGGTGCCATGAGCGGTACTCGCTCGCCGAAGCTCGACAGTGGGTGGCTGTCCAGGAGGATCTCGCCACACAGGGCGTAGCGTACGAGTTCGCGGTTCTCGATGAAGGTGGTCGCTTCCTTGGGGGCTGCGGAATCAATCAGATCAATAAGGCGAATCGCTTCGCCAATCTGGGCTACTGGGTTCGAACATCGGCGGTGGGGCGAGGCGTCGCACCAGCCGCCGTTCGTCTCGTGACAGAGTATGCGTTTCGGGAGACCGATCTGATCCGACTCGAGATTGTGTGCGCGGCGCGTAACACTCGCAGCCAGAGGGTGGCGGAGAAAGTCGGTGCTGTACGCGAGGGTGTTCTGCGCAGTCGCCTGCTGTTGCCCACGGGGCCCTCGGATGCCGTCATGTACAGCTTGTTGAGACCCGAATGAAGAGGCCGCCGAACAACCGGATGAACCCGTCGGTCCTTCGCGTCACGGCGCTTGCAGAACTGACGCAAGCGCCGTGCCGCTCGTCCCGCGGGTTATCCGCACGTTAGACGACTGGGCCGACGGTTAACCGTGGGACGAACGAAACTCGTTCTTCGAATCGTGGGCGTGGCGAGTATCGCGGCTGGAGTGCTGTGCCTTCCAGCGGGCTATGGCGTCAGCCCCAAGCGGGATTTGAGCGTGTTCAGCAACCTGGCAGACATGGGGATGTTCATCACTATGGGACTTGTCCTACTCGCCATCGGCGCGGTCCTGCTGGGGGTCTCATGCTTCCTACCAGGCGAGGAGCCGGAGGACCTGCTTTAGAATGCTTGGCTTTCAAGTGAGCAACCGGGAAGATAGGTAACACCGTAAACCGGGAACATGGGTAACACGTTCACGTCCTGATGATGTAGTCGCGTTCGTCGACGCGGCCCAGGAGCACGCGGCAGAAGTGAATGGACCAGACGCCGTCGTCGATCTCCTCGAGGCCGACGGGGTGCTGCTTGAGCGCGTTGGCCAGGAAGAGCAAGCGCTTCCTGAGGCGGATGGTGCCGGCGTTGGTGACGCGCTTCACGATGAAGTGTCCGGGGTACTCGACCGGCGGCAGGGTGCCAGAGTACTCACGCCGTGACGGGCGGTAGAGCGACGCGGGCGTCCGGTCGTGCAGCGCCTCGTGGGGTCGCTCGTCGTTGTACAAGCGGCGGAAGGCGTTGAAGGCCCGTTGCTGGGTGGCCAGCGTCGACCGGGGTGGACGAATGGCCTCGCCCTTGAGGGTCTTGTGCATGCGTTCGTGCGCGCCGTTCTGCTGGGGCGAGGCGGGGAGGATGCGCTGGTGCTGAATGCCCAAGCGCAGCCACCACACGTTGAGCTGCGACAGCCCGTGAATGCCGCACGTGGCGAAGGGCACCCCGTTGTCCGTGCGAATCGCGCCCGGCAGGCCATACTCGCGAAACAGTCGATCGAAGACGGGGCGCACCCCGTGTCCTTTCGTCGAGAGCAGGCCGTGGCACGCGAGGAGATAGCGAGTGTGCTGGTCGGCGATCGTCAGCGGATAACAGTAGATCCCGTCGCGCGTGCGGAAGTGCCCCTTGAAGTCCGCCGTCCAGAGATCGTTGGGCTGCGTCGTGATCGGCGGGACGACGCCGGGATGCTGGTAGTGCCGCCGGCGCCGCCGCTTCTTCACCAGCCCGCGCCGCGCCAAGAGATCTCCCGCGGTGCTGACGGCGGGCCAGGCCACGGCCGGGTAGCGGGGCCGCAGCCAGGCCACGAGCTTGGCCGGGCCCCAACTCGGATGCTGGCGCCGGGCGGCGCAGATCACGGCCGCGACCTCCTTCGCGATCCGGTGGGGACAATGGTGCGGCGCCCGGCTCCGATCCTGCAGGCCTCGGCGGCCCGCCTCGTCGAAGCGCTCCAGCCACTTGTAGCCGGTCTTCCGGCTTACGTCGTAGCGCGCGCACAGCTCGGTCATCATGTACAACCCGGCTCGGTGATCGCGAATGAACCGCTCTCGTTGCTCCACGGGTGATGTCTCCAGCCAGGGCATCGGCCAACCTCCGGTTGACCGACGACCTTAGTGGTGTCACCCATGTTCCCGGTCAGATGTGTTACCTATCTACCCGGTTTGTACCCACCGTTCGGGACAGGCGGCCTACCCGTACCTCCCGACCTGGCAGGAACTCACGCTGGAACGAGCCGGCGACATCTTTCGGAAAGTGATTCGCCCTCGCTGCGACATCTGGGTGGGGACACGCAACGGGCAGGTCGTCGCCTTCCTAGCCATGGCGGGTTCGTACGTCGACAGGATGTTCGTCGATCCGGTCGAGTGGCGAAAAGATTGGGGGACACGTCTAGTGCTCCTGGCTCAGACGCTGCATCCCGACGGACTGGAGCTTCACACGCACCAGCAAAACCATGCCGCTCGCAGGCTCTACGAAAAGCATGGTTTCACGGCCGTCAGGTTCGGGCTGAGCCCGCCCCCTGAAAGCGCACCCGATGTCGAATATCATTGGCGACCAGCTTGCCCTCGATGAAGAGCGATCGAGCCGACATGCGAGTTCAATTGAAGAAACCATCCGCGCTCGATGAGCCAGCCTTCCTCGCTGCGGCTCGATGCAGCCGGGCTTTTCTTCGACGGTGGGCGCCGCCTCCCTGCACGGCGAAGGCATACCGCGCGTACCTCCAGCGGCTTCGAAAGCCCACCCACGACGGTCGTTTCGTCGTCCTGCGCACGTCTCGGGAACTGGTGGGCGTGATCAACCTCAACGAGATCGTTCGCGGTCCATTTCGGAGTGCCTACCTCGGCTACTACGCGTTCGTCCCTCATACGGGTCGTGGGTACATGACCGAGGCGCTCGCGCTGGTTCTGCGCTGGGCGTTCCGCGAGTTGCATCTGCATCGGGTGGAGGCGAACATCCAACCCGGGAACGAGGCGTCGCGCGCACTTGCGCGTCGCCTTGGATTTCGTCGCGAAGGGTTCTCACGACGGTACCTGAAGATTACCGGCCGGTGGCGTGACCACGAGCGCTGGGCGCTGTTGGCGGAGGACTGGCGTGGACATCCGTCGTCTAACTTCGGCGTTC
>DASYTM010000175.1:0-9729 GCA_036002345.1 Candidatus Methylomirabilota bacterium
GCCGCCGCCCTCCAAGACCATCGAGCGCGTCGAGACGGAGCTGGGCTGGGAGTTCATCCAGATCTACGGGCTCACCGAGACGGCGCCGCTGCTCACCATGAACCGCGCGCCCGCGGAGTGGGACGGGCTCGACGCCGCGGAGCGGGCGCGGCGGCTGGCGCGCGCGGGCGTGCCCGCCGTGGGCGTGCGCATCCGCGTGGACGACGAGGGCGAGGTGTGCGCGCGCTCCAACCACGTCTTCGAGGGGTACTGGAACCAGCCCGACGAGACCGCCAAGGCCATCGCGGACGGCTGGTTCCACACGGGCGACGGCGGCTACCGCGAGGACGCCTACGTGGCCATCAGCGACCGCAAGAAAGACGTGATCATCACGGGCGGCGAGAACGTCTCGTCCATCGAGGTGGAGGACTGCCTGTTCCAGCACCCCGCCGTGGCGGAGGTCGCCGTCATCGGCGTGCCCGACGAGAAGTGGGGCGAGACCATCAAGGCCCTCGTCGTGCTGCGCCCGGGGGCCACCGCCGCCGAGCGCGACCTCATCGAGCACTGCCGGAGCCGCATGGCGCACTACAAGTGCCCGACGTCGATCGAGGTGCGCGACGCGCTGGTGCGCACCGCGACGGGCAAGCTTCAGAAGTTCAAGCTGCGCGAGCCGTACTGGGCGGGCCGGACGCGCCGCGTGAACTAGCCGACGGCGTTCAGGACCTTGCCGCCGGCCTCGACGGACTTGGCCGCGACGAGGATCACCGCGAGCACGCACGGCGCCGGGCCGCGGTTGACCCAGTTGTGGATGGTGCACGCCGTCGCGCCCGGGCGTCCGAAAACATGTTCTTGCTGACCTCGTCGATCTTCACGATCGCGCGGCCGTTGGCGTCGTGGCCCGTGATCACCCGCCGCACTGAAAAGGCCATGGCGTTGCCTCCGTTACCTGACGCACTCGATGAATGCGATGGGCGACGCGCCGAGGAACGGCTTCCAGAACATCGGGCCGTGCCGCACCTCGCCCTCGGGCGACACGCGCGGCTCGTGCCAGCGCACGCGGCGGAAGCCCGCCTGGCGGAACGCGTCCTCGTGCGCGCCGACGTCCAGGTGGTAATTCTCGATCGAGAACGGCCCGTCCTGGAGAAAGAACGTCCACGTGATCGGCGCGCCCTCGCGCCACCGCCCCGCCACGGTCGTCTCGAAGCCGTACGCGCGATAGGACGGCGCCTGGGTAAAGTCGAGGGCAGGATTTTGGTTCACCGTCACGAACCGCCCGCCCGGCCGCAGGCAGCGCGCGATGCTGCGGCACATCCGGCCGAGCTCCTCGCGGTTGGTCGCGTAGTTGAGCAGATACCCCGCCACGACGAGATCGTACTGGTCGGGCAGATCGAGCGCGCGCCCGTCGCCCACGCGGTAATCGATGCCGAGAGGTGACGCCGCCTCCTGCTTGCGCGCGAGCGTCACCATGCCCTCCGAGAGGTCCACGCCCGTCACGCGCGCGGCGCCGCGCAGCCGCAGCAGCCGCGTGTAGAACCCCTCGCCGCACGCCACGTCCAGCACGGAGAGTCCATCCACGCGGCCGATGGTCTCGAGCAGGCTGAAGCACTCGACGTCGGAGCGCCACGGGGTGAGCTTCGAGCGCTTGTACTGCTCGGCGATGGGATCGTAGTCGGTCGTCACGCGCCGCTACGCGTAGACGTCCTGGGTCACCTGCTCCGGCGCCGGGTATGGCGCGCCCATGGCAAACTCGACGCCTTTTTCGATCTCGGACTTCACGTCGTCGACGATGCGCTCGAAGGTGCCCGCGTCGACCTGGCCCTGCAGCCGTCCCGCCAGCGTCTGGAGCGGATCGTGCGTCGTCATCCACTCCTTCTCTTCGTCGCGCGTGCGGTAGTCGCGGTTGACGTCGCCGACGTGGTGGCCGTAGTAGCGGTAGGTCTTGCACTCGAGGAACGCCGGCCCCTCGCCGCGCCGCGCGCGCTCCACCAGCCGCTTCATGGTCACGAGCACGGCCTGGACGTCCTGGCCGTCCACGCTCTCGGCGTGCACGCCGACGGCGCGCGGCCGCGCGAGGATGTCGCCGGCGATGGTCTCGCTGCCCGGCGTGTACTCGCCGTAGAGGTTGTTCTCGCATACATAGACGACGGGCAGCCGCCACAGCGCAGCCATATTCATGGCTTCATAGAGCACGCCCTGTCCGAGCGCGCCGTCGCCGAAGAAGCACACGGCCACCTGGCCGCTGCCGCGCATCTTGGCCGAGAGCGCGGCGCCCGTGGCGATGCCGGCCGAGCCGCCCACAATGGCGTTGGCGCCGAGGTTGCCCGTCTCGGGATCGGCGATGTGCATCGAGCCGCCCTTGCCGCGGCAGTAGCCCGGCTCCTTGCCGAGCAGCTCGGCGAACATGCGGTTCACGGTGGCGCCCTTGGCCAGGCAGTGGCCGTGGCCGCGGTGCGTGCTCGTGATGAAGTCGTCGCGCTTGAGCGCCTCGCACACCCCGACGGCCACCGCCTCCTCGCCGACATAGAGGTGGGCGAGGCCCGGCATCTTCGCGCCCTTGTACAGCTCGTTCACCTGCTCCTCGAAGGCGCGGATCTTCGCCATCTGCCGGTACATGTGCAGGTTCTGCTCGAGGTCCATCCGCGGCTCGGTCGTCCTGGTCGCCATCCGTGTCCTCCGCCGGTGTCGCCGGCTCACGCGAGGCTGCGCCGGGCGGGCCGCGGAGTCAAGGGGCTGGCGGAGCGGTGCCCTTTCTGCGATCCTGGCGTGCGCTGGCCCACCCGTTCTCGCAAGCAAGGAGCGTCCGCGCATGGCCATTCACGCGACCAGGTTTCGTCTCATCCTCGGCCTCGGCGTCACCCTCCTGCTCCCGACGACGGGCAGCGCCGCCGCGGAGATGGGCGTCGTGGGCAAGTACGATCCGGCCACCGGCGCCGGCGAGGTCAAGCTCGCCTCGGCGGTCCGGCAGTTCGCGTGCCCCACGGGACGGGCGGCGGCCGGGCTCCGCGCCGGGCTGAAGGTCGAAGTGGACGTGGCTGGCCAGACGCTGCTGGTCCCCGGCGGCCGCGTGAAGTGCCAGCTGGTCGCGCAGCGCTCGCAAACGTCCCAGCCGCCCGAGGCCGCCCTCTGCGCCGCCAACCAGGCGACGACGCCGGTCTGTCTCGCCATGCCGGGCCCGACGCAGCCGCCCGGGACGCCCGTGCCCGCGGTCGCGGTCGGGCAGACGTGCTATCTCCCGGGGGTCGGCAACCCGGGCTCTCCCGGCCAGTGCGCCGCGCTGCGGACGGCGTGTCCGTCCGGGGCCGGCTACAAGTTCGAGCACGTCGGCTGCTGCATGAGCGCGCTCGGGAACCCGACCTCGGGGCCGGTATACGCGCTCGTCACGTGCCGGCGCACGCAGTAACGCCGAGCGCCGACGAACATCGATGGCGGCGCCGTCCATCCCCGTCAATGGGATAGAGTTGCGAGACCCCACGCTGACCAAAGGGAGGACGCTCACGGCGGCGTCGGAGCCCTGCTGCAACGTCGTCAACCTCAGGTAGGCTTCCGCGATACCATCGGGCCATGCTGACCGCGGAGGACAACGCCCTCCTCACCCGCGTCGGGCCCGGTACGCTCATGGGCGACCTCATGCGGCAGTACTGGATGCCCGTGGTGGAGTCCCGCGAGATCGCCGCGGGCGGCCGGCCCAAGCGCGTCAAGCTCCTCGGCGAGGACCTCGTCGTCTACCGCGGCCCGGCCGGGCAGGCCGGCCTCGTGAGCGAGTTCTGCGCGCACCGCCGCGCCTCGCTCTACTTCGCGCGCAACGAGGAGCGCGGGCTGCGCTGCGTCTATCACGGCTGGCAGTACGCGCCGGACGGCCGCTGTCTCGAGCAACCCAACGAACGGCCGGAGTCGTGCTTCCAGGACAAGGTCACGCTCCCCGCCTACCCGTGCGCCGAGCGCGGCGGCGTGGTGTGGACCTACATGGGGCCCGCGAGCCCGCCGCCCCCCCTGCCCGACCTCGAGTGGGCGCTGGTGCCGGCCGCGCAGCGGTTCGTCTCGAAGTTCTGGCAGGACTGCAACTACCTCCAGGGCCTCGAGGGTGGGGTCGATCCCGCCCACATCTCGTTCCTGCACGGGATCCTGAACACGCGCGACGAGGAGGAGCGCCGGGCGCTCGATCGCGCCGCGGCGGGCTTCGGCTTCGCGGCGCAGCTCGAGCGCGCGCCGCACATCGAGGTCGCCGACACGCCGACGGGACTGCTGCTCGGCGCGCGCCGCGAGGCGCCCGCGGGCCAGTACTACTGGCGCATCACGCAGTACCTCCTGCCCTTCCACACGATGCCGCCGCCGGAAGTCGGCGACGATCCCGTCTTCCACACCCACGTGTGGATCCCGATGGACGACCACCGGCTCGTGAACTGGTGCGTGTCGTGGCATCCCTCGCGCGCGCTCACGTCCGAGGAAATCGCCGAGTTCCAGGCGGGCTCGAGCATCCACGTGATGGACTACGCGCCGGCGACCAACGAGGCCTACGGTGACATCCGCCCCGCGGCGAGCCGTCCCAACGACTATCTCGCCGACTGGGAGGCGCAACGCACGCGCAAGTTCTTCGGCGTGCCCGGCGTGGGCGCGCAGGACAAGGCCATCACCGAGAGCCAGGCCGCCTACGACCGCACGCTCGAGCGCCTCGGCCGCGCCGACCTCGGCATCATCCGCGTGCGCAAGCGGCTGCTCGACGCCGCGCAGGCGCTGCGCGCGCAGCGCGTGCCCCCGCCCGGGCTCGACGCCGCCTCGTATCGCGTGCGCCCGGCGGCCGTGCTGCTCGCGAAGGACGTCCCGTGGGTGGAGGGTGCGCAGGCGCGGCTCGTGGCTGGCTAAATCGTTCCCACCTCCTCGCTGGAGCGACGGGTAATTTTCACCCGCGCCCACCGGATCGCGTCTGTGGCATCCTCGTCACGCTGCCTTCCCGCCGAGAGATCGAGCGTGTGGGCTGTCATGCACTGCAGTCCGGGAGCCGACCACCATGCACAACGCGAAGTGGAAGGTGATCCTTGCCGTGCTGGTCCTGGTCATGTTCGGTGTGTCGCAATCCATTCAGGCGCAATTGCGCGCGCGCGATCCCGGCCTGCGGGGCGGCCCCGCCGGAGCGGGCGGACCGATCGCCGGGCTCACCACCGACGAAGCCGAGATGTTCACGGTCGGCCTCGAAGACTTCTCCGAGGAGGAGGCGGTCGACGAAGGCGTCGGGCCGCGCTTCAACTTCGTGAGCTGCAGGGGCTGCCATTCCCAGCCGGCCGTCGGCGGCACCAGCCCGGCCGTGAACCCGCTCTTCCGCGTGCCGGCCGACCTCGGGTTCGCCGGGAACATCGTGCCCTCCTTCATCAAACCGGACGGGCCGATTCGCGAAGCCCGCTTCCAGTACAACGCTGACGGCAGCCGCGACGGCGGCGTGCACGCCCTGTTCGTCGTCACCGGGCACCCCGACGCGAAGGGCTGCCACATCAAGCAGGAGGATTTCGAGAAGCAGATCCGGAACGACAACATCGTCTTCCGGATCCCCTCGCCGGTCTTCGGCGCGGGCCTCATCGAGCAGGTCAACGACGGCACGATCGTCGGGAACCTGGCATCCAACGCCCACACGAAGAAGAGCCTCGGCATCAGCGGGCGGGTCAACCGCAACGGCAACGACGGCACCATCACGCGGTTCGGCTGGAAGGCGCAGAACAAGTCGCTGCTGCTGTTCTCCGGGGAGGCCTACAACGTCGAGATGGGCATCACCAGCGAGCTGTTCCAGCAGGAGCGCGACGAGACGGCGAGCTGCCAGTTCGCCACGGTGCCCAACGACGTGACGGCGAGCGTCCGCCAGATCGGCGCCATCGAAAACTTCGCCAACTTCCAGCGGTTCCTGGCCCCGCCGGCGCCGTCGGCGACCATGCCGGGCGGCGCGGCCTCCATCGACCGGGGCCGCCAGCACTTCTCGAACGTCGGCTGCGCGCATTGCCACACCCCGGCGCTCAGCACGCGTGACACCACGGTGCAGGCGCTGAGCAACCAGACCGCCAACCTGTTCTCCGACCTCGCGCTCCACGCGATGGGGCCGGGGCTGGCTGACGACATCCTCCAGGGCGCGGCGAACGGTGACGAGTTCCGGACCGCCCCCTTGTGGGGTCTCGGCAAGCGCATCTTCTTCCTGCACGACGGGCGGACGAACGACCTGATCGAGGCCGTCCGCGCCCACCGCAGCGCCGGCAACGCCAGGTTCCGGCCGTCGGAGGCCAACGAGGTGATCGACAAGTTCAACCGGCTCGACGAGCACGACAAGCAGGACCTGCTCAACTTCCTGCGCTCGCTCTAAGACTGCTATGCTCATGGCGCCCGACAGGGAGGCGCCCATGAGCATGGCCGTGGTCGAGACCCTGGACACCGAGCTGGCCGCGCTCGCCACCGATGGCTTCGCCGTGCTCGAGCGCGTGCTCGACGCCGGCGAGATCGCCGCCATCAAGACGGCGCTCGCCCCCCACCTTGCCACGACACCGACCGGGCGAAACAAGTTCGAGGGGCTCAAGTCGCAGCGCGTCTACGCGCTGGTGGCCAAGGATCAGGTCTTCGCCGATCTCGTCAGCCATCCGCGCATCCTGCGCCTGCTGGACCGGCTCCTGGAACCGAACTATCTGCTGTCGGCCGCGCTCGCGATCAGCCACGGCGGCGGTGAGGACCCGCAGCAGTTCCACTACGACGACGGCGGCTACCACATTCCGCGGCCGCGCCCGCACGTCGGCGTCAGCACGGTGTGGGCCATCGACGAGTTCACGGCGGCGAACGGCGCCACCGAGCTGATCCCGGGCAGCCATCGCTGGGGCGAGGAGCGGCCCGCGCCGGACGACCCGCGCGCGCGAAAGATGGCGATGCCCGCCGGCTCCGTGGTCGTGTTCGTGGGCACGATGTGGCACCGCGGCGGCCGGAACACCACCGAGCGCGCGCGCCTCGGCATCACGCCGCAGTACTGCCAGCCCTGGGCGCGCCAGCTCGAGAACATGACGCTGGCCGTGCCGCCGGACGTCGCGGCGCGCTGCTCGCCGCGCGTGCAGGAGCTGCTCGGCTACAGCATCCACCCGCCGCTCATGGGCTACGTCAACGGCATGCACCCCGCGCGCCTCATCGATCCCGACTTCGGCAAGCGCGATCGCGCCGACGCCCGCCGCGCCGCGCAGATGCTGGAGGGCCAGCGCTGATCGGGCAGATCAGTGACATGTATCTCTTCGTACACGATTGCAGGATGCCGGCAGTCTCGGTACTCTGATCGAAGAAATGGCATCGAGCGTCGAACCGACACTGCGCACGCGGCGCTGGACGCGCGCCGAGTACGAGCGCCTGATCGAGCTGGGATTGTTCGACCCCAGCGAACGGCTCGAGCTGCTCGATGGCGCGCTCGTCGTTCGTGAGCCGCAGGGCAGCCGGCACGCCGCGGCGATTCGCAAGGCAGTCGCCGCTCTCCGGGCCGCGCTCGGCGACGCTTGGCAGATTGATTCGCAGCTTCCACTAGCCGTGGACGACGCCTCGCTTCCCGAGCCCGACGTCTTCGTCGTGCCGCCCGATCCCAACGCCTATCGGCACGCGCATCCGTCGCGGCCCGTGCTCGTGGTCGAGGTCGCCGAGACCTCGTACCGCACCGACCGCGCCTACAAGTTCAGCCTCTACGCGCGCGCCGGGATTGTCGAGTGCTGGCTCGTCGACGTCGCCAACGACGCCGTCGAAATCCACCGCGAGCCGGAAGCGTCGCCCGAGGCCCGCTACGGCTGGCACTACCGCAGCGTCGAGACGCTACGCCCGCCGGCGACCGTTAGACCGGTCATCGCTCCCGACCGAGCGATTCGCGCGGCCGACCTCTTGCCCTGACCCTCGGCGCCCGCCTACGCGGGCAGCTTGTCGCCGTCGGGCGGCGCCGGGACCTCGAACGCGTTGACGACGCCCGAGAGCAGCGCGTAGTAGTTCGCCGCCGCCGTCAGCTCGACCAGCCACTGCGCGTCGTGCCGGCTCTTCAGCGCGTCGAAGACCGCCTGGTCGACGCGGTTGGCGCGCATGAGCTGGCGGACGTAGGTGACGATGTCCCGCTCCTCGGCGCCGAGCTTGCCGGGATCGCCCTTGGCCCGGAGGACGTCGATGACGTCGTCGCCGAGGCCGTTGGCCCGCGCCGCGCGCACCTGCGCGGCCCAGACGTACGCCGCCTCGCGCTCGCGCACCGCGGCCAGGATGGCGACCGCGCGCAGCTTCGGCTCGACGCGGCTCTCCTCGCGGAAGAACGTGACCAGCGGGAGCATGCGCTCCGCCAGCTTCGGGCTGTGGAGGAGCATGCTGAACGGCCCGCGGATGGCGCCGAAGACCTTCTCGACCTTGTCGACGAGGGCGTGATGCTCGGCGGGCAGGTCGGCCTTGCCGGTGACGGGAGCGATGCGCGGCATGATGGTCTCCTTATGGATCGGGGTGTTACAGTCTCGACCACGGGAGACTACACCATGCCCAAGGCCCTCGACGGCATCCGCGTGCTCGACCTCACCCAGTACGAAGCCGGCCCCTCCTGCACGCAGATGCTCGCGTGGCTCGGCGCCGACGTCATCAAGATCGAGCCCCCCACGGGCGAGCCGGGCCGCACCGCGCTCTCCGACAAGCGCGGCGAGGACGCGTGGTTCTTCCTGCTGCTGAACTCCAACAAGAAGGGCGTCACGCTCAACCTCAAGGCCCCGCGCGGCCGCGAGCTGTTCGAGAAGCTCGTGGCCACGGCCGACGTCGTCGTCGAGAACATGGGGCCCGGCGCGATGGAGCGGCTCGGGCTCGGTTACGAGGCGTTGAAGAAGATCAACCCGCGCATCATCGCCGCCTCCGTGAAGGGGTTCGGCAGCACGGGGCCGTACGCGGAGTACAAGTCCTTCGAATGGATCGCCCAGGCCATGGCGGGCGCGATGAGCATGACGGGCTCGCCCGACGGCCCGCCGACGAAAGCCATCGGCGGCCTCGCCGACACCGGCGCCGGCCTGCACACGGCCATCGGCATCCTCGCCGCGCTCGTCCAGCGCCAGGCCACGGGCGTGGGGCAGCAGGTCGAGGTCGCCCAGCAGGAAGCCGTCGTGAACCTGCTCCGCATCCATCTCCGCGAGAGCTACGTCACCGGCAAGCCTGCCCCGCGCCAGGGCAACAGCTCGGTGGCGGCCTGCCCGTCGAACATCTATCGCTGTCAGCCGGGTGGCTCCAACGACTACGTGTTCATCCACTGCGCGACCGTGGAGATGTGGAAGTCGCTCGTCGCGATCTGCGGGCGGCCCGAGCTGGGCGACGACCCGCGCTACGCCGATCGTCGCGACCGCGTGCAGTTCAGGGACGACATCGACGCGATGATCGAGGCGTGGACCGAGAAGCACACGAAGCACGAGGCGCTGGAGATCCTCGCCGGCGCGGGCATTCCGTGCGGCGCCGTGCTCGACTCCAACGAGGTGCTCGCCGATCCCCACATGAAGGCGCGCGGCATGATCACCGAGCTCGAGCACCCGCGCCGCGGCAAGTACCCGATGCCCGCGAATCCCGTGCGCATGTCCGGGTCGCCCACCGACGTCGTACGCGCGCCGCTGCTCGGCGAGCACAACGCCGACGTCTACGGCCGCCTGCTCGGCGTGGACGCCAAGACCCTGGAGCAGCTCCGCAAAAACGGTGTGATCTAGCCGCTGCGATGCGGCAGCGCGCCGTCCATCTGCTCGCGGCGCTCGTACTCTTTCTCGT
>DASYTM010000176.1:0-3617 GCA_036002345.1 Candidatus Methylomirabilota bacterium
AGGTCTACACCCCGGGCCCGAAGCGCGTGCACGGCTACTACACGCTGCCGATCCTCCATCACGGCCGGCTCGTCGGCCGCCTCGACGCCAAGGCTCATCGCGCCGAGCATCGGCTGGAGGTCCGTCACGCGCACTTCGAGCCGTGGTTCGCCTCGGCGCAACCCCTCGCCGGATGGGGGCGCGTGGATCAGGACGAGGCGCTCGCCGGCCTCGGGGAGGCGCTGGGCTCCCTCGCCACCTTCGTCGGCGCCGCCGAGGTCGCGCTCAGCCGCGTCACGCCGCGGCAGTTGCAGGCCCCGCTGGGGCGAATGCTGCGCGGGGTGGCGCGGGTGGCGACGTGACAACCGTAAAGCGATAACTCAGGGCTGCCCGAGATGCTGGCCGAAGAAGGCAACGACCTCGCGAATGCTGTCGGCCCAGGCATTGGGCTCCCCGCCCGTGGTCGCGCCGCGTCCGCTTGGAGCGTTCGTGTTGACGCGCGCCGCGACATAGCGCACCGGGTTTGGGCTGTCGAATGAGTGGTGCGCTCCTGGATAGACTTTGATCGCCACTGGATGCCCGGCCTGCCGGGCGGCTTCGGTCAGCTTCCGGCAGGGTTCGGCAGGCGTCCAGTCGTCCTGCTCCCCGATGAGGATCAGCACGGGCGCCGCGGGTCTGTACACGCCGGAAGAGTTGGCGCCCCGGGCTCCGAGTCGGGCCGAGCAATTGGGATAGAGCGCCACGGCGGCGGCGAAGCCCGCACGCTTCTCTCGTGCGAGCGGCTCCGTGTCGCTGGCGACCATCGTCGCGAGGGTCGTCGTCCCCCCGTGCGAGCCGCCCATGATGCCTACCCGCCGTCCATCGACATAGGGCTGCGCCCGAAGGTACGCGAGCGCGGCATAGGCGTCGTGGGCGCGGCGTTCCGGGCTGACGCCGCTCCGGCGCTGCGATGGGGGAACGGTGCACACGCCCCCGGCGTGGCCGCGCGATGTGAAGCTGTCGGGCAGAGCAACGACATAGCCTCGCCCCACGAGCTCCCTGGCCCAACGGCCGGGAGCGCCACTGGAGGTGAGACCGAGGCCGCTGCAGTCGTGCATGATCACGACCGCGGGGAAGGGCCCCGGCCCGTCCGGCTTGGACACGGTGGCCGGGATCTGCTCCGAGCCGCCGTGAGGTGCCGACGTCGTGATGGTCAGGCCCGAGGTCGAGCCGATGCAGCCTCCGAGGAGCAAGCTCGCGAGCACCAGCGGCGTACGCTCAAGGGCCGACATCACGCGCCTCCACCAGCAGGCTCTGGAGCGCGCGGCCGATCGGGCCGCGCACGTCGTGCAGGCGGGTGTCAGCGAGGCCGACGCCGTGCGGCTCGTAGATCGACAGACAGTCCATCCCGACCCACTCGCCTTCCAGCAGGCGGTGCACGCTCACCGTGAGGTCGGCGTTGATCGCGGTGAAGCGCTTGTGCTCGATGGCCGCGCTCACGCCGCTGCCGGAGTCGGCGGCGACCAGCACGCGCTCGAGCGGCGAGGTCGGCGTGCCGGCCACCAGCGGCACACGCTGCCGCATCCAGGCGGCCACGCGGCCGCTGCCCCAGTCGCCGCGCACGAGCCGCGTCTCCATCGCCTCGTGATAGCTGACGGGCTCGTTGAAGAAAGGAAACTGGAACGGCCGCCCGTGCTCGGGCGGCGCCAGGGCCGGGTCGTTGGCCGGCGACGCGATCGCGACCGCGCCCGGGCGCACGAGCGCGGCGAGGGCCTGAGCCATCACGCGCTCGCCGTGGAGCAGACGCGCGACGAGACGCTGCACCTTGCTGCCCGCGCGCAGGGTCTCGACGCGCACGGCGAGCCGGTCGATCGGCACGGGCAGCAGGAAGTCCACGGTGATCCGCGCGATCACGAAGCCGGGGGCCTGCGCCTCGATCGCGCGCGCCAGAAGCGCAGCGGGCGGCCCGCCGTGCTGGTGCGAGGCGCTCCACGGGCCGCGCGTGTGCACGGTGGCGACAAACGCGTCGCCGTCGGGGACGTAGAAAGCGTCCGGCACGTCCCGAATAGTACGCCTAATACCTCGAGCCCTGCGGCCGAGGGCACGCGCGCCGGTTTCCTGTTACCATCCAGGCATCCGGACGACCCGAGGCACGACCATGGACAAGGAAGGCAGCCAGCTCATCCGCGGTCTCGAGGGCGTCGTCGCCGCCGAGACCCAGCTCTGCGATCTCGATGGGGCGAACGGTCGCCTGGCCTACCGCGGCTACGACATCGCCGACCTGGCGCGCCACGCCAGCTTCGAGGCGGTCGCCCACCTGCTCTGGCACGGCGACCTCCCGACCGCGGGGGAGCTCGACCGCACCACGATCGCGCTCGTCGCCGCACGGGAGATCCCGCGCGAGGTCGTCGAGGCCTTCCGCCTCATGCCGAAGGAGACCGATCCGATGCGCGCCCTCCAGGCGGCGGTGGCGCTGCTCGGGATGCGCGACGCGGACGCGACCGACAACTCGCACGCGGCGAATCTCCGGAAGGCCGTGCGGCTCACGAGCCAGATCGCCACCGCGATCTGCGCCCACCACCGCGTCCGGAGCGGGCAGTCGCCGATTCCCGCGGCGCCGGACCTCGGGCATGCGGCCAACTTCCTCTACATGCTGACGGGCAAGCGCCCGTCCCCGGTGACGGCCAAAGCCTTCGACGCGAGCCTCACCCTCTACGCCGAGCACGAGCTGAATGCCTCGACCTTCACGACGCGCGTGATCGTGTCGACGCAGTCGGACATGCACTCGGCCGTCGCGGGCGGCGTGGGCGCCCTCAAGGGCCCGCTCCACGGCGGGGCGGGCGAGGCGGTCATGCGCACGCTGATGGAGATCGGCGAGGTCGCCACTGTCGACACGTTCTCCGACCAGGCGATCGCCGCCAAGCGGCGTCTCATGGGCTTCGGCCATCGCGTCTACAAGGCGGGCGACCCGCGCGCGGCGATCCTGCGCGGCATGGCCGAGGAGGCGTGCCGCCAGTCGGGCGCGTTCAAGTGGTATGAGATGGCCGTCAAGCTCCACGCGCGCATCAACGCCGCTAAGGGGCTCATCCCGAACGTGGACTTCTATTCCGCGCCCCTCTTCTACTCGCTCGGTATCCCCGTGGACCTCTTCACGCCGGTGATCGCGGCGGGGCGGATCGCGGGCTGGACGGCGAACATCGTCGAGCAGCACGACGACAACCGGCTCATCCGGCCGCGCGGCGAGTACGTCGGCCCGAAGCGCCGCGCATTCGTGCCGTTGGACAGACGTGGGTAAGAGTCTCACCCGGAAGCTGATCGAGGCGCACCTCGCCGCGGGCAAGCCCGTCGCGGGCGAGGAGATCGGCCTCACCGTGGACCAGGTGCTCCTCACCGACACGAACGGCACGATGGCGTTGCTCCAGTTCGAGGCGATGGGCTTCCCGCGTGTGGCGCCGCCGTGCGTCGTCGCCTACGTCGACCACAACGTCTACCAGGTGGACTCGCGCAACTCCGACGATCACCGCTACCTCCAGACGGCCGCGCGCCGTTACGGGGCGGTCTTCTCCAAGCCCGGCAACGGGATCTGCCACCAGGTGCACCTCGAGAGCTTCTCGGCGCCGGGGCAGACGCTGCTCGGCACCGACAGCCACACGCCGCTC
>DASYTM010000177.1:0-8896 GCA_036002345.1 Candidatus Methylomirabilota bacterium
TAGGAAACTGCTGCTCTATCCACCTGAGCTACGGGGCCCCAAGCCGCGGCGAGCCTACCGACGAGTCTATCAGCCCGACGTCGGGCGATGCGCGGTCACGACGCGACCGCCGGCGATGGCGGAGAAGGCTTCGATCCAGCGGAGGGGCGGCAGGCCGTTGCGGTCGCCGGTGCGGACGATGATCATGCGGGCGCGCGGCGACACGTAGACGAACTGGCCGAGGTGGCCGGAGGCGTAGAAGTCGGCGTCGTCGGCCGCACGGCGGCGGCCCCACCACATGTAGCCGTAGTAGCCCTGATGCGACGCGAAGGCCGGGTGCGAGGGATAGAAGCGGTCGTAGTCCACCGCGCGGTGCTCGCGCGTGGAGTCGGCCACCCACTCCGCGGGCAGCACCTGGCGCGCCCCCCAGCGGCCCTCGTTCAGATAGAGCCGGCCGAGCTTGGCGAGGTCGATGGCCCGCGCGGCGAGCCCGCCGTCCATCTTCTCGAGCCCGGCGCCCTCGCGGTCCACGCTCCACGCCCCCGCGTACTCCATGCCGATGGCCGTCCAGAGCCGCTGCTGCAGGTACTCGCTGACCGGCCGCCCGGTGACGCGCTCGAGAACGAGGCCCAGGAGCAGCGGGGCGTAATCGCTGTACACGAAGCGCGCGCCCGGCGCCTCGCTCACCGCCGTCTCCGTGAGCGCGAGCCGTCGCACGTCGGGATAGAAGCGCGCCTTGATGTTGTCGCCGTTGAAGAACGGCACGTCCACGTAGCGGAGGCCGGACGACATCGTCAAGAGGTGGCGCAGGCGGATCTGGGCGAAGCGCGGGTCGCGCGCGGCGAATTCCGGAAGATAGCGCGTGAGGGGATCGTCCACGTCGCGGATGAGACCATCGGCGATGGCGGCGCCCACGAGGGCCGAGGTGACCGACTTCGTGACCGAGAACACGGTCCCCAGCGTCTCGCGGTCGGCGCCGTTGAAGTAGCCCTCGTACCGGATGGTGTCGTCCACGATCACGATGAAGGCGTGGGTGCCGGCGGTCTCCAGGAACAGCTCGGGCGCGTCCACGCCGAAGGCGGCGGCGAGCTGCGCGTGGAGCGTGCCGTCGTCGCGCTCGTGGGCGAAATGGAACGGCCGGGCGCTCGCCTGCAGCGCGCGCGTCGGGAACTTCAGATGATCGACGACGCTCTCGGGCCCCCAGCGGGCCGCGCGGAGCACGTAGTCCGGCGGGTAGACGACCATCAGGGCGGTCACGACCCACGCCAGGAGTGCAACGAAAGCGGCGCCACCGGCCACGGCTACGCGAAACGCGGTGGGCGTCCAGCGGCGCGATGCGTCTGGGGAGCTCACGACCCGACGATTATAAACGGAATGCCCGGGTCAGTGCGCGACTTGCTCGACGACCACGCCCCGCGGGGTGATGCGCACCTGCACCTCGGGGGCGGTCAGCCGCAGGTGGCTGATCGCCTTGTCGAGCAGGTGGTTGAGGTCCGCGCGGGAGTACTGGGTCACCGCGCTCTCCTCGATGAACAGGATGTGGCTGACCATCCGGCCGTGACGCACCCGGAACCGCTGAGCCTCGCGGTCGAAGTCGTAGTGGCTCGTCACCCGGATGTCCGGGATGCGCCGCACGATGTAGTCTTGGATCTCCGCGACCGTGTTCTCGTCCATGTCTCCTGATGTACCATCCCCGGGGTGGACGCCCTGGCCTCCCCGCTGGTTCAGGCGCTCGGCGTCGGCGCCGTCGCGCTCGTCCTCGTGAGCCTCCTCACCCGCCGCTATCAGCGGTGCCCGCACTGCCGCCGCTGGGTGCTCCGCGCTCATCGGGGCTGGCTGCGCTGCCGCACCTGCGGCCGCCAGTACCACCGGAGCGTCCACCTCCGTCGCTGATCCTACGCCAGATCGGCGGCATCGATCCCGCGCGCCCTCAGGAGCGCTCGGAGCTTCCGCAGCCCCGACCCCTCCAGCTGCCGCACGCGCTCGCGACTGAGCCCGAGGCGCTGGCCGATGACCTCCAGGGTCTCGGGCGCGTCGCCCTCCAGCCCGAAGCGGCGCCGCAGCACCGTGCCCTCGTTGGGGGCGAGGTCGTCGAGCACCGACGCGAGCTCGGCGCGGCCCCGGAAGAGGTCGGCGAGCGTCGACGCGGGCTCGGCGGTGCGGTCGGCGATCAGATCGCCGAGCGTGGCCGTGCTCTCCCGCCCCGCCGGCGCGTCGAGCGACACCGGCTGCTGGCGCACCGCTTCCAGCTCGGCGACCTCGCGCTCGCTCGTGCCCAGCGCCGCCGCCATCTCCTCGAGGGTCGGCGCGCGCCCGAGCTCCTGGGTCAGCCGCCGCTGCTCGCGGATGTAGCGTGCCAGCACCAGCTCGACGTGCACGGGCAGCCGGATCGTCCGCGCCTGGTTGGCGAGGGCGCGGGTGACGGCCTGGCGGATCCACCACGTCGCGTACGTCGAAAAGCGCGTGCCGCGGTCGGGCTCGAACTTCTCCACGGCGCGCAGGAGGCCCAGGTTGCCCTCCTCGATGAGGTCGGGCAGCGGGAGCCCGCGGTTCAGATAGCGCCGAGCGATCTGGACGACCAGGCGCAGGTTGGCCTCGACCATCCGCTGCTTGGCGGCCTCGTCGCCCGTGCGCACGCGCCGGGCGAGCGCGTGCTCCTCCTCGCGCGTGAGCAGCGGGATCCGCTTGATCTCGCCCAGGTACACGCCGAGGTTGGCGCGGCTCGTGTCGCGCGTCTCGTCGCGGACGTCCTCGTCCACCGCGTCGAGCAGCGACTCGAGCGGCTCGTCGGGGACCGCTTCCTCGGCCTCGCGGCTACTCATCGGGCTCGTCGTCCAGGCTGTCGTCCACGTGCGCCACGCGCGACGGCATCGGCAGCATGTAGAGCGGATTGTAGACCCGGCCGTCGCGGCGGATCTCGAAGTGCACGTGGTAGTTCGTGGCGCGGCCCGTGCGCCCCACGCTGGCGATGTGCTGGCCCGGCGTGACCCAGTCGCCGACCTCCACGAGATTCGCGTCGTTGTGCGCGTAGACGGTGGTGAAGCCGAACTCGTGCTCGATCTTGAGCACGCGCCCGTAGCGCGGCTCCACGGCGCTGATCACGACCACGCCCGCGGCCGCCGCCAGCACGGGCTCGCCGCGGTCGGCGCGGATGTCGATGCCGCGGTGCCAGCCGCTCCGGCGGCGGCCGAACGGGGAGGTCACCGTGCCGTCCGCCGGCCACATGAACGCGCCGAGGCTATCCGCGAATTCGGGCACGGCGAGCACGAAGTCCACGGGCGCGCGCGGCCCGCGGGCGCGCGGCCCCGGGCCGACGCTCGCACGCGAGGCGCTCAGGCGCGGCGCCGTAGCGGTGGCGGTGGCCGCGGGGATGACGAGCCGCTGGCCGAGGCGCAGCCGCACGCGGTCGCCGGGGAAGTTGTTCGCGGCGACGAGGGCCACGATGGACACGCCGTACCGCCGCGCGAGCGCGCCCAGCGTGTCCCCCTGCACCACCGTGTGGAGTCGATCGCCGGCCGGGTCCGCCGGGACCACCACGGCGCTCGCGCAGAGGGCCGTGCCGAGCGCGACGGCGACGAGCACGCGCCCGCGACTCACGGGTCGAAGGCCCCGAAACGCAGGTCGAAATCGCCGAAGCCGCCGCTCGAGGTCACCCAGCGCACGTCCACGGTGGCGACGCTCGCCATGGGCGGGCCCTTCTCGAGGGCCCGCACGAACTCCTCGATCACCTCGCGGGCGCCCTCGGCCCGCGCGCGCACGCGGCCGTCGGGAAGGTTCATCACGTAGCCGGCGAGGCCGAGGCGTCGAGCGTGGCGCTGGGCATAGTCACGGTAGCCCACGCCCTGCACGCGTCCGGCGACGACGATCTCGGCGGCGGTCACGCGTCCATTATGACTTGCTCAGCGTCGTTCGGCCTCGGCCGCCAGCCACGCGAGGCCCGCACCTCTTCCTTGCTCAGGGCGACGAGGACGATGCTGACCCCCACCGAACCCAGGCACAGCCAGAACAGGGCCTGATAGCCAGCGACCGGCGTCTGTCCGTTCAGTCTGGGGAACCCTGCCAGAATCAGTCCGCTGACCTGCTGATAGACGGCGCCACCGAGCCAGAAAAAGAGGTTGAGAATCCCCATGGCGGTCGCGACGACCTGGGATGGGACCGAGTCTTTGAGTTGAGCGTACGACGGGATCCAGGTCGAAGCGAAGAACCCGCCCCAGAACATCGCCACCCACAGCATGCCGACCGGCAAGCCGACCGGGCAGATCGCAAGAAGCGCCCAGAGGAGCGCATACACGCCAGCTCCCGCAAGCACCACGCCTTTGCGAGAGCCCACGATCTTGTCGGCCATGTAGCCCCAGAGCGTGCACCCGACAATGAGCCCGATGGCCCAGAGGGTCAGAGCGTTAGCGGCTTGCTGCTGCGTCTGCCCATAAACATCCATGAGATAGGGCACCGCCCACAGTCCTTGCATCATCGTCATCGTGCCGAAGAGCAGGAACGCATAGCCGCCAAGCAGCCAGGTATTGGGTTCGCGCAGTACCACGAGGACGCCCCGCCAAAGCGCCATCGACGGGCTGGCGACCTGAGACTGCGGCAGACCATCGATATCGCCGGGTGAGGGTAGCCCCCGCTCAGAGGGGCTGTCGCGGACGAAGATGTATACCAGAAACGCCGTCGCCAGCACGACCAGTCCAACACCACCCAGGCTGAACCGCCAACCCGCCAATGTGATCAGCGCCATGAGTGGTGCGGCGGCGGTCAGCGCACCCACGTTGGCTACTGACGTCCAGGCCCCTGTGAGGGTGCCAAACTCGCTCCTGCGGAACCACTGCGCCATGATCTTGGCGGCGCCGACGTAGAGGACCGAGGCTCCGAGGCCACAAAGGGCTCGTCCGACGAGCGCCACCGCAAAGGTCGGAGCGAAGGCAAACATTACCTGCCCCACCCCGGCGACGACCAGGAAGGCGGTGACCGTACGGCGTGGACCAAGGGCGTCGGTGAGGACACCCGCCACAGGTTGCATCAGGGCAAAAGGCCACAGGTACAGCGAGGTGAGAAGCGCGAGCTCAGTCGCGTTCAGGACAAAAGCTTGCTGCAAGTCAGGGATTGCCACGGCCGGAGCCAGGCGGGTGAAGAAGGCCAGCAGCCCGCTGAGGAACAGCAGTCCGAGGCACACCCAGCGATACGACTGCCCCTCGCTCCGGAGCGGGTTCGAGCTCATCAGCGACGTGTACGACACCGGTACCCAGCGGATGTGAAACGCAGCGTGGAAGGCATACGGCAGGCTCTCGCACGGTCATGCGGTGAGGGCCGGCCCTGAGGCCCGGGATCGTCTCCCGGGCCTCAGTCCGTTCGGCTACTTACGAACGAGAGAATGGTCGGGGCGAGAGGATTTGAACCTCCGACTTCACGGTCCCGAACCGTGCGCGCGACCAGGCTGCGCTACGCCCCGAACTGCCCGCCCATTATACAAGCTTCCCGGTCTCACGCCTCCCAGGCGTACTTGCCGACGAGCTTCACGAACTTGCATTCCCCGGCCTGGCGCGTGCGCGTCTCGCCGCCGACGCGCTCGACCACGGTGAGCACCTGGTCCTCCGTGCTCCCCACGGGCAGCACCATGCGCCCGCCCTCGGCGAGCTGCTCGACCAGCGGCGGCGGCACCGACGGCCCGCCCGCGGCCACGAGGATCCGGTCGAACGGCGCCTCGTCAGGCCAGCCCAGCGCGCCGTTGCCGACGCGGATCCAGACGTTGGCCACGCCGAGCCCCTCGAGCGTCGCGCGCGCGCGCTCGGCCAGCCGCGGTAGGCGCTCGATCGAGCACACGCGGCGCGCCAGCGCGCCGAGCACCGCCGTCTGGTAGCCCGAGCCCGTGCCGACCTCGAGCACCTTCTCGGTTCCGGTGAGCTCGAGGAGCGACGTCATGAGCGCGACGATGTACGGCTGCGAGATGGTCTGCCCCTCGCCGATGGGCAACGGGTGGTCCTCGTACGCGCCGTGGGCGATGCCCTCCTCGACGAAGCGATGGCGCGGGATGCGGCGCATGGCGTCCAGCACGCGTACGTCGGTGATGCCGCGCCGCGCGAGCTGAGCGTCCACCATCCGCTCGCGCTCGCGCGCCGCGCGCGCCTCGAAGCCCGCCTCCACGTCAGCGCTTCCGGCGCTTGCCCGGCCGCGCGCGCGCCGCGGGCTTGGCCGGCACGGGGCGGGCCCGCAGCCCCGCGTTGAGCGCGGGCTCCCAGTCGGCCATCTCCGCGAGCGCGCGGTGGTGCGTGAGGTCGAGGTGCAGCGGCGTCATCGAGGCGTAGCCCTCGTGCACGGCGCCCATGTCGGTGCCCTCGAGCGCCTCCCACGCCGGCGGCCCCGCGCCGATCCAGTAGTGGGCGCGGCCGCGCGGGTCGGTCTGCTCGACGATCTTGCCGGAGTACACGCGGTGGCCCAGACGCGTGAGCCGCACGCCCTTCGGCGTGCCCGCGGGCACGTTGACGTTCAAGAGCGTCATCGGCGGCAGCCCGCTCACGAGCACGCGGATCGCTGCCTGCCGCGCCACCCGCGCCGCGCTCTCGAAGTCGTCGCCCTCCACCAGCGAGACCGCGATCGACGGCACGCCGAGCAGCGTGCCCTCCATGGCCGCCGACACCGTGCCCGAGTACGTCACGTCGTCGCCGAGGTTGCTGCCGTGGTTGATGCCCGAGACCACGAGCACCGGGCGCTCGGGGAGGAAGCCGAGCACGCCGAGGTTCACGCAGTCCGACGGGGTACCGTTCACCGAGTGGCGCCGCTCGCCCCAGCGGTGCGTGCTGAGCGGCCGGTGCAGCGTGAGGGCGTGGCCGCACGCGCTCTGCTCGCGCTCGGGGGCGAGCACGTGGACCTCGGCGAGATCGTCCAGGGCGGCCGTCAGCGCAGCGAGGCCGGCGGCGTGGACGCCGTCGTCGTTGGTCACGAGCAGGACGGGCACTCGACCTCCGCGGGAAACCGAACGGGCACCCGGCAGCCGGGGGCCGGGTGCCCGTTGACGGGAAAATGGTCGGGGCGACAGGATTTGAACCTGCGACCACCGGACCCCCAGTCCGGTGCGCTACCGGGCTGCGCTACGCCCCGACTCGCAACGGTAGAGTCTCCCAGAAAGGGCGCGGCGCTTCAAGGCGTGAGCCGCGAGCGCAGCGCGGCGAGCCGGTCGCGTACCCGCTTGAGCGCCTCCGCGTAGGCCGCCTCGCGCATGCCCAGGTCGAGCTGCTGCGGCTGGCTCCGGCGCGACTCGGCCACGAGGCGCTTGCGCGCGCCCTCCAGGGTGAGGCGCTCGTCGTAGAGGAGGGTCTTGATGCGCTGGACCAGCTCGAGGTCGCGGCGGCGGTAGAGGCGCTGGCCGGCGGGGTTCTTCTTGGGGCGGAGCAGCTTGAACTCCGATTCCCAGTAGCGGAGGACGTACGCGGGCACGCCCGCGATCTCCTCCACCTCTCCGATGCGGTAGTACAGCTTCTCCGCGATCTCGGGCGCCACGGCGGCGCTCAGTGCGACGCGGCCGTGGTGTTGATCCGCTGCTTGAGACCCTTGCTGGGCTTGAACGTCAGCACCTTGCGGGCGGTGATCTCGATGGAGTCGCCCGTCTGCGGATTGCGGCCACGGCGCGACGCCTTGCGCCGGATGCGGAAGTGCCCGAAGCCCACGATCTTGACGTCCTCCCCCTTCTCGAAGCAGCGGAAGATGATGTCGAAGACCGACTCGACCACCGACGCGGACTGGCGCTTGCTCAGCCCGTGCGCGGCCACGGCGTTGACCAGGTCATTCTTGGTCACGGTGGAGACTCACCTCCTCGTGGGGAGCCCTACTGCCCGCCCCGCGCGATGAACGGCTTGAAGCCCTTGCCCTCCAGCTCCTTGAGCGTCACCATCGCCGTCGCGCGGTCGGGGAAGGCCCCGACCCGCACGCGGTAGAGCGTCTCGCCGCCGGCGGCCGCGGACGGCTCGACCGACCGGTCCGAGGCCGTGCGCGGCGCGGGCTCGGGCGCGACGCCGCCCGCGCGGCGCACCTGGACCTTGAAGCCCTCCACCGCGAGATCCTTCGACAGCGCGACGGCGTCGCGCAGCGGCAGGCTCGGCTTGATCACGGCGCCGCCGCCCGTGGCCTCGGCGGCGAGACCCTTGGCGCTGAGGCGCTTGTTCAATTCCGCCGCCGACATGCCGGAGACGAAGACGTCGTACTGGTCGGCGCCCGCGGGGGCGGCGGCGGAGGCGGCGGGCGCTGACTTGTCGCTCGACGCCGCGGCCTTCGCCGGCGCGTCGCCGCGCACCGACTCCTCGACCTTGTAATTCTCCGCGCGCAGCTTCGCCGCCACCTTCTTCGCCGTGTCCGCCTCGCGGAACGCGCCGACCTGCACCCACCACTCACCGCCCGTCGCCTTCGGCGCGGTCGTGGTCGCCGTGGTCGCCGCGCGCTTCGGCGCCGCCGGCGCCGGCTTCTTCGTGTCGGCGGCGGCGGTGCGCGTGTCCTTCTTCTCGGGCGCCACGGGCTTGTCCGCCATCGCGGGCTTGTCCGGCGCCGTCGCCTTGTCCGGCGCCAGCGCCTTGTCGGGCACCGAGGCCTTGTCGGGCGTCGTGGTCTTGTCGGCGGGCAGCGGCTTGCGCGGCGTCGTCGGCATCGCCGTCGCCGGCTTGTCCGGCATCACCGTCTTGTCGGGCGCGGACGGCGGCGTCGACGGGGCGGGTGTGGACGGCACGGGCGCGGGCGTGACGGCCGGCGGCGGCGCGACGGGCGGCGCCGCGGACGAAGGCGTGGTGCGCGACGCCGTCTTCGGCGGCGGATTCATCGCGTCGAGGATGTAGGGCACCGCCACCGCGCCGACCGCGCCGAGGACCAGCAGCACGAGCACGGCGCGGAACCAGGTCGCGGCGAAGATGGACCGGGGCGGCGTCTCGTCGTAGAG
>DASYTM010000178.1:0-53052 GCA_036002345.1 Candidatus Methylomirabilota bacterium
AGCGGGCCCGCGCACGTGGCCTTCACGCGCCGCCCCGTATGGGCCGTGAGGTACTCGAAGTCCTTGACGAGACCGAAGCCCGTCGGCGGGGGCTCGATGCGCCCGACCGCCTCGTAGCGGGTCTGCTGGTCGTAGCCCCAGTACCCGGCCTGTCGCCGCACGGGAAGCGGCTCGATGTTCTTCAAGATCCGGTAATAGGTGTCGACGTAGCCGTCGGTCCGGCGCACCTCGCCGTCGGTGATGATGTCGAGGCCCGCCTGCTCCATGTCGCGGATGGCGGTGTCCACGGCGTCATCGAACATCTCGTCGAGGTCGCCGGGGCCGAAGTCGCCGGCCTCGTGCGCCTTGACGGCGGCGAACCACCAGCCGGGCTTGCCGTGAGAGCCGACGACGGTCGAGGGAATGAGCGGGAGCGGTTCCATCAGGCGCTTCCTCCAATGATGCGCGCGAGCGAGCGGTCGCGCCGCGCGTCCGTGGGCAGGCCGGCGAAGACGATCTCGCCGCGCTCGATGACGTAGAGCCGGCGCGCATACTCGGGCACGTGGTGGATGTTCGACTCCGCGATGAGGAGCGCGCGACCGAGCTTCTGGGCAATCGCCGCGATGCTGTCCGTGATCGAGGGGATGATCGCCGGCGCCAGCCCCTCGAAAGGCTCGTCGAGCAGCAGCAGCTCGGGGTCGAGGGCGAGGGCGCGGGCGATCGACAGCATCCGCCGCTCGCCGCCCGAGAGCTGGGCGCCGCCGCGCGTGCGGTAGCCGCGCAGCTTCGGGAAGACCTCGTAAGCCTGGGCGATGCGCTCGGGGGCCGGGCGCGCCGTCGGCCGCGTCCACGTCGCGATCTCGATGTTCTCGGCGACGGTGAGGTCGGCGAAGATGCCGCCCTCCTCGGGGGCGAACCCGATCCCCAGCATGGCGATCTCGTGGGTGCGTCGATCCTGGATCGCCCGGCCGCCGAGCTCGATGCGCCCCCGGCGCGGGTGGAGATACCCCATGATCGTCCGGAGGGTGGTGGTCTTGCCCGCCCCGTTCCGGCCGACCAGGCAGATGACCTCGTCACGGCCGACGTCCAGGGAGACCGATCTCAAGATGTGGCTCGACTGGATGAAGACGTCGATCGCGTCCACGAGAAGGACGGGTGCCGTCACCGCGTGCCCGCCCGGCGCCGTCCGATCACCGCGTCGATCACCTGCTCGTTGGCCTCGATCTCGCCCGGGCTCGCATCGGCCAGGACGCGCCCCTGGTGGAGGGCGATGATCCGGTCCGAGTAGCCGAAGACGATGTCCATGTCGTGCTCGACCTGGATGATGGCCTTCACGCCGATGCGCCGGGCGGCCTGGACGAGCGTCTCCATGATGGCGGTCTTGTCGGCGGTGCTCACGCCGCTCGTGGGCTCGTCCATCAGGATCACTTCCGGGTGCAGCGCGAACGCGCTTGCCACGTCGAGGAGCTTCTTGTCTCCCTGGGGCAAGGTTCGCGCGGGGCGGTCGAGCTTGTCCGCGAGCCCGAACAGGCCGGCCAGCTCCGCCGCGCGGTCGTACACTTCCGCGTCGCGCGCGAGCGAGGCGAAGAGACGCCCGCCGCGGCCCAGGCGGGCGAGCGTGGGCACGGCGAGCGTCTCCGCGACGGTCAGGCCGGGGAACACGTTCACGAGCTGAAACGAGCGCGCCATGCCGAGCCGCGCGAGCCGCACCGGCCCCACCCCCGCCACGTCGCGGCCCTTGAACGTCACGCCGCCGCGCGTGGGCGCGAGCAGGCCGGTGAGTACGTTGACGAGCGTGGTCTTCCCCGCGCCGTTGGGGCCGATGATCGACACGAACTCGCCCGGATGCACGGCGAGGCTCACGCCATCGAGGGCCTGCACGTCGCCGTAGCGCTTGCTCACGTCCCGCGCCTCGAGGAGCGGCGTCACGCGCCGGCCCGCCGAGTGACGAGGCCGAGCAGGCCCTGGGGCAGGAAGATCACCACCGCGGCGAGGATGGCGCCGAAGACGAAGCGCCAGTACTCCGTCACCGACATCACCTGGTCCTGGAGGAAGATGAACACGAAGGCACCCAGCACCGGCCCGAAGAAGTTGGCGAAGCCCCCCAGGAGCAGCATGAACACCAAGTTGCCGGAGTGAGTCCAGTACGCGAGGGTGGGCGCGGCGAGGCCCGTCGGCACCACCAGGAGCACGCCCCCGGCGGCGCCGAACAGCGCGGCGACGACGAACGCGTAGAAGCGGTAGCGGCGCACCGGCACGCCGACGTACTCGGCCTTGTCGGCGTTCTCGCGGATCGCACGCAGCGAGAGCCCGAAGGGCGAGCGCACGATGCGCCACATCACCACCGCCGCCACCACGCACAGGGCGAGCGAATAGTAGTAGTACGGGCCGACGAGGTACGCGGTCTTGTCGAGGTCGCCGAAGCCGCTGCCGAGCAGCGAGGGCCGCGCGACGGGAATGCCCTCGTCGCCGCCCGTCAGCCGGTAGAACTTGTAGAGGAACGAGTAGAACAGCATCCCGAACGCCAGCGTCAGCATGCCGAAGTAGATCTTCACGTAGCGCACGCAGAGCCAGCCCACGGGCACCGCCACCACGGCCGCGGCCACGAGAGCCACCAGCAGCATCGCCTCCAGCGACCGCACGCGGAACGTGGCGCCGAGATATGCCGCCGTGTAGCCGCCGATGGCGATGAAGAGGGCGCCACCGAAAGACAGGAGGCCCGTGGTCCCGAACAGGAGGTTCAGGCCGAGCAGTGCCACGCTGTAGCCGAAGAACGGCAGCATGAGCGTGGCGTAGTAATCGCGCCCGAGGAGCGGCACCGCGGCCACGGCGGCGATGGCGGCCGCCACCGCCACGCGGTGGATCACGCGGCGGCCCGGGCGAAGAGGCCGGCGGGCCGGAGCAGGAGCACGCCGATCACGATGACGTAGATCGCCAGCATCTCCGCCTCGGGGTACACGGCGATGGTCACCGCCTTCAGCACGCCGACGATGAGCGCGCCCACGAAGGCGCCGCGCATGCTGCCGAGGCCGCCGATCACGACGACGGCGAACGCCTCCACGATGAGCTCGATCCCCATCTCGTTGATGGCGGCGCCGGCGGGGATGACGAGGGCGCCGCCCACGGTGCCCAGCACCAGCCCCAGCGTGAAGACGCGGGTGTAGATGCGCGACATGTTCACGGCGAGGGCCTCGGCCATCGCGCGGTTCTCGGCGGTGGCGCGCACGATCCGCCCGAAGCGCGTGCGGGTGAGCAGGGCGCCCATGGCGAGCGCGATCGCGAGCCCGGCCCCGATCACCACGAGGTTGTAGACGGGAACGGCCACGCGGCCCAGGCGGATCTGGCCGTAGACGAGGTACACGTCGCCGAGCTGGTAGGGCGCGGCGCCCCACACGAACCGGATGACGTCCTCCAGCATGAGGACCAGCGCGAACGTGAGCAGGAGCTGGAACGCCTCGTCGCGGTCGTAGATGGTGCGGAGCAGCCGCTCGATGGGCGGGCCCAGCACGGCCAGCGCCACGCCCGCGCCCACCAGCACCACGACGAAGAGCGGGGGCGGCATGCCGAGCCCCAGCGCCGTCTTCACGGCGCTGACGCCGGCGTAGGCGCCCAGCGCGTAGAACGAGCCGCAGGCCAGGTTCAGGATCTTCTGCACCCCGAACACGAGCTGCAGGCCGGCGGCGACGAGAAAGAGCGCGGCGGCGTGGAAGACGCCGCCGAGCACCAGCCCTACACCTTCCAGGAGTTGATCCAGTCGTAGAGGCCCATGCCGCTCGGCTTCTGGATCTGCTTCGTGGACATGGACTCCACGGACTCGAGCGTGACGAAGTCGTGCTTGTTCTTGTGGGTGGAGACGCCCTGGAAGTACGTCGCCTCCATGATGTGGTCCGCGCGATAGCCGCGCCGCCCGGAGAGCGACTCCACCTCGATCCCCGCCAGCGCCTCCGCGACCTGCTCCACCGTCGGCCACTTGCCGCCCGCGGCCCTGGCGGCCTTCTCCACGGCCGCCTTGTAGGCGACCACCGTGAAGTAGCCGTGATCGGACTCGTAGTTCGGCCACTCCTTGAACTTCTCCTGGTGCCAGCGCGTGAACTCCTTGGAGAGCGCGCTCGCCTTGGGATCCTCGAAGTAGAAGGAGTTGTAGCCGAGCACCATGCCCTCGGGGCTGAACGCCTTCTTGAGCTGCTCGTGCACGCCGCCCGCGGTGGTCATCACCAGCTTCGTGCTCTGCGTCAGACCGGCCGCGTGAGCCTGCTTGAGGAGGATCGGCGCGTCGCCCGACCAGAACGAGCAGAAGATGAGATCCGGCTTGGCCTGCTGGAGCGCAGCCACGTGCGAGGTGAAGTTGGTTTCCCCGAGCTTCGGCCAGAGGTCCGCCACCGGCGTCACGTCCATGCCGAACTTCTTCATGATGGCCAGGAACGCGGCCCAGTTGTCGCGGCCGTAGGAGTAGTCGTTGTTGATGCCGGCCACCGTCTTGATCTTGCCCTTGAAGAGACGCGCCGCGATGATCGACGCCATCACCGCCTCCGCCTCGTTGTCCACGCTGCGGAACGCGTACCGCGGCTTGGGAATCGTCTCTTCCACGCCGCGCTGGGTGGTGCCGTCCCACATCAGCAGGAGCTTCTTCTCCTCCTCAGCGGCGGGGCCGATGGCGAGGCCGACGCCGGTGGAGACGACGCCGGTGACGACGTCCACCTTCTGCTGGAGGACGAGCTTGCGGAACCGCTCGACGGTGTCCTTGGGGTTCGATTCCTCTTCGACGACGAGCTCCACCTTGCGGCCGGCGATGCCGCCGCCCGCGTTGAGGCGATCGACGGCCCACTGGGTGCCCCGCAGGCCCGACTCGCCGACGGGGGCGGTGACGCCAGCCTTCGCGGCGAGCACCCCGATCTTCACGGGCCCGGCCTGGGCGCGCGCGGGCACCACGTCGAGCGGCAGCGTGCCGAGCGCCGCGCCCGCCCCGGTCAGCTTCAAAAAGTGTCGACGTGTCAAGCGCATACGTCCCTCCTTGGTGGGTCCGACCGCCAGCCGGGCGGCATTGTAGCCCGCCCCCGCGCATTGATGCTATATTCGGCCGCGTCCCATCCCACGTATCGCGATAACCGGGGGGCCATCGTGTACGTCAGGTTCTGGGGTACCCGTGGGTCTATTGCGTCTCCGGGCGAGCGGACGGCTCGCTTCGGCGGCAATACCTCCTGCACGGAGGTGCGCGCGAACGACGGTACCGTGATCGTGCTCGACTGCGGCACCGGTGCGCGTGAGCTCGGGCTGCACCTCACGCAGACGCTCAAGCCGCCGATCCACCTGCACCTCTTCATCGGCCACACGCACTGGGACCACATCCAGGGCTTTCCGTTCTTCGTGCCCGCCTTCATGCCCGGCGTCGAGCTCAACGTGTACGCGCCGCTCGGCTTCCAGCAGAGCCTCGAGGAGGCGATGGCGGGGCAGATGGAGTACTCGTACTTCCCCGTCAAGCTCCGCGACCTCCGCTCGCGCATCCACTACACCGAGCTCGAGGAAGGCTTCTTCCGGGTCGGCGACGTGCTCGTGGAGACGCAGTATCTGAACCACACCGCGCCCACCATCGCGTACCGGATGACGAGCGGCGGCGCCACCGTGGCCTACGTCACCGATCACGAGCCGTTCTGGAAGCCGGAAGAGGGGATCCTCCATCACCCGGGCGACCAGCGACACGTCGCGTTCATGAAGGGCGCGGACCTCGTGATCCACGACGCGCAGTACACGGAGGACGAGTACCGGCAGCGCGTGGGCTGGGGCCACTCCACCGTCGAGTACGCGGTGGACGTCGCCATGGCTGCCGGCGCCAAGCGCGTGGCGCTCTTCCATCACGATCCGACCCACGACGACGTCGCGATGGATCAGCTCGAGGAGACCGCGAAGGCGCGCGCGCGCGCCGCGGGCTCGACCATGGACGTGTTCGCGGCGCGGGAGGGGCAGGAGCTGCAGATCGCGGGCGAGGGCGGGGCCGAGCGCATCGCCGACGTATCGGCGCTGCGGCGGCGGCTCATCGCGGGCGCGCGCGTGCTCGTGGTCACCGGCGACGACACGCAGGTGACGACCATCGAGGAGGTGCTCGCGGAGGACGGCATGGTGGCGCTGCCCGTGCCCGACATGCACGCGGCCCTCACGCGCGGCTCCGAGCACCTGCCCGACCTCGCCATCGTGGACGCCGACCTGCCGCCCGCCGACGGCGTCGAGCTCATCTCCGCGTTTCGCGCGCGCATGAACCGCGCGAACTTCCCGATCCTGCTGCTCGCCGACCGTCCCGACACCGCCGAGCGCGGCTCCACCGGCGCCACGGATTACCTCGCCAAGCCGTACAGCCCGCCCATGCTGCGTGCCCGCGTGCGCGCGTGGCTGGCCCGCACCCTCGTCTCGTTCGACGGTCAGGTGGCGGGCAGCGAGGACGCCGTCGGGCCGCCGGAGACCCGCGAGGACCGCGCGACGACGCAGACGCTCCTGGCGAGCATCCTCGCGTCGGTTCCGTTGTTCAGAAAGTGCACGCCCGAGCAGCTCAACACCCTCGTCCGCCACGCCACCGAGCAGGTCTATCCCTCGGGGCACGTGGTGACGCGGCAGGGCGAGCCGCCGGAGAACCTGTGGGTCCTCCTCTCGGGCCGCGTGCGCGTGGTCGAGGCGACGGCGGACGGCCAGGCCGAGATGCTGCTCGGCGAGATCGGCAAGGCGGAGATCTTCGGCGAGCTCGGCATCCTGCGCGACCAGCCGCGCTCCGCCACCGTCATCGCCGTGGACCGCACGCACTGCCTGGTGCTGCGCCAGCGCGATTTCCTCGGCGTCCTCAACGATTCCACCGAGCTCGCCAACGCGCTCCTGCGCGTGGTGGCCGGCCGTCTCTACGACGCCGACCGCAAGCTCGCGCGCTACGCGCCCGATCCGCTGACGGGCCTCGCCAGCCGCCGCGCCTTCTACGAGCAGTACCGCCGGCTCGCCGCCGGCGCGAAGCGCCGCAAGAACGGCATGCTCCTGCTCACCCTCGACGTGCGGAATCTCAAAGCGGTGAACGACGGCTTCGGCTACGCGCTCGGCGACGAGGTCTTGCGGACGGTGGCCGACGCCCTCGTCGAATCCACGCGCACCACCGACGTCATCGCCCGCCACGGCGGCGACGAGTTCGCGGTGCTCCTCCTCGACGCCCTGCCCAAGGACATCGAGATCGTCATCGCCCGCGTGCGCGACAAGCTCGCCGCCCTCGGCACCCAGCGCCGCCTGCCCGTGTCCGTCGAGTGCTCCACCGGCATCGCGTGGAGCCAGACCCCGCCCGACGGCGCCGAGGAGTTCCTGCGCGAAGCCGACCGCGACATGCAGGAGAAGAAGGGCTCGCGCGAGTAGTCGGACCCGGTTTCCCGGCGATTTCATGTTTCAGCTGACCGGATCGGAGGTCGCCAACTTCAGATCACAGTTTGTGATTTCAAGTTTGGCGGTCGGACATGGCGGTCGGCGCTCTCGACCTTACGCATTCACGGAACAAGGCGTGGCCATGCTCTCGAGTGTGCTGCGCAGCCGCCGGGCCGTTCACGCCAACGTCGAGATCATGAGAGCCTTCGTCGCACTTCGCCGCGCGGCGATTTCGCACGACGAGCTGTGGGCCGAGGTCGCCCGTCTCGAGCGCCGATACGATGCGCGATTCAAGACGGTCTTCGACGCGATCCGACAGCTGATGACGCCCGCATTGTCGGCCCGGAGACGGATCGGGTTCACCCCTCCCGGGCAGCCACTCGCGGGACTGTCCGGCTCGTCCAAACGAGGCCGGGTTCAGCCGCGGCGCTTGCGCTCGACGAAGGCGCGGATGCGCTCGCGCGCGGCGGCGCCGGTTCTGAGCGCGGCGCCGTAAGCGGCCGGGTCGCCGCCCGGCTTGCCGCTGCGGATGGCGGCGACGATCTCCTTCGTGGCGGCCAGCCCCTCGCGCGGCGACTTCGCGATCTCCGTGCCCCACGCCGTCGCCGTTTCCGCCAGCGTGGGTGGGGCGACCACCCGGTTGACGAGACCGATGCGCAGCGCCTCGGTGGCGTGGAGCGTGCGGCCCGTCAGCAACAGATCGCGGCCGTGGTTGCCGCCCAGCACGTCGAGCAGCCGCGCGATGCCATAGGCGGGGTTGAAGCCGAGCGTGACCTCCGGCAGGCCGAAGCGCGCGCGGTCGGAGGCGATGCGGAGATCCTGGGCGACGGCGAGCATCAGGCCGCCGCCGAGGGCGTGGCCGTCCACGACGGCGATGGTCACCTGGGGCAGGGCCGCGAAGCGCTCCATGATGGCCGCCCAGCGCCGCGCGTTCGTCTCCGCCTCGGCGGCCGTCACCTCGCCCATCTCCGCGATGTCGTTGCCCGCGCAGAAAGCGCGCCCGCGCCCGGCCACCAGCAGCACGCGGGCGTCGGCCATCGCGGCCACGCGGGTCAGCGCGCCCTCCAGCGCGTCGGCCATCGCGCGGTTCAGCGCGTTCAGGGCATCGGGGCGATTCAGCGTGAGCTTCGCGACGCCGTCGCTCGGCTCGTCGAGAAGGACGAGATTTGTTGTAGCGGGGTCCGCGTGGCCGGCTCGGTCCGTGGGTGGCCTGCTCAAGACGGATTGCGACCCCGTTTCACGCGGAGGGCGGTCGCCGGCGCGCCATCCATCCCGCGAAACCGACGGCCAGCGCGCCGATCCCGGCCGCCACGCCGGCGGCGGCGGGCCAGAAGTTGGTGCGGAACACCGGCACCCGCGAGAACGTACGGCGCGAGGAGTGCTTGAGCGTGCCGTCGAGCAGGCCGTCCACGATGGCCATGGCCTCGGTCATCAGGACGTCGGTCGTCGCGCGCGCGAACGCGGCGTCGGCGAGCGCGGGATGGCCGACGTAGCCCTGGCCGCCGTTCTTGAGCGCGTAGTTCGGCACGACGCGCTCCGGCCACGAGTAGCGGGCGGGCGGCAGCGTGCGGTACGAGTCGTGCACGAGGTCGGGGCGGAGCATCAGCATCAGCGACGTCTCCCACCACCCGCCGTGCGCGTCCTCGGCAAACGCGCGGCGCTCCTCCTCCGTCATCAGACGGCCGAGAGCCGCCTCGATCTTCGCGGCGTAGCGCCCGCGCATGAACTCCCACGCGAGGTGGCCGGTGAACGACGCCATCGTCACGCCGTGACGCCGGGAGACGAGCGCCGCCGCCTCCTCGAGGGCGGCGAGGTGCCCCGGCCCGCCGTGACCGTTGGCCACGAGGATGTAGCGGAACCCGGCGCGCGCGAACGCGTCGCCGTAGTCCACGAGCGCGTCGCGCACGACGCGCTGGCGCACCGCGACGGTGCCCACGGTCTCGAACGTGAACGAGCCCAGGTGCAGCGTCGGCGCCAGCACGGCGGCCCAGCCCGGCCGCGCGGCCACGAGCCGGCTCGCCATCGTCTGGGCGAAGTGCCGGGCCGTGAACGCGTCCACGCCGACGGGCAGGTGCGGACCGTGGGTCTCGAGCGGGCTGATCGTCAGCAGCACCACCGTCTGCGCGCGATCCAGCGCGTCGAGGGCGGGCGTGGTCATCTCCTCCAGCAGGTGCACGCTCAAAAGCTGCTCCCTTTCGTGGCCGCGAGCCATTCGCTCTTGGCGCGCTCCAGCTCCGCGACGATCGCCTCGCGCTCCGTCACGAGCCGCCGGGCGGCCGCCTCCTGGGTGGCGGTCAGGAACGTGAAGCGCAAGCGACTGCGGAACCGGCCGGCCCCAACCAGATAACGATACGCGATCACGCCCGACAGCGGCAGGGAGAGCGCGAACAGCGTCCCGGCGAGGCCGCCCGCCGCGCGGACCACCAGCCACGTCTCGAGTCCGTAGAAGACGGGGAACGCCACGATGGACGCGAGGAGCCGGACGGTGGCGTAGTCGGTCTCCTTGCGCGCCATCCGCCGGGCCAGCCAGCGCGGCACGTAGTAGGGGAGGAAGTTCACCAGCGCGCCGTAGAAGAACAAGGGCAGGCCGACCACGGCGTCCCACGAGTAGACGAGCCGCTGGCGCGCGGGCAGGCGCTCGCGCCGGGCGCGCACCGTCTCGTCACGCAGGCGGTGCTGGGCCAGCAGCGCGCGGTAGGTGCGGATGCGCTGCCAGATGGCCTCCACGCGCTCCGGCTCGCGCGCCTTGAACCAGTCGATGGCCTCGACGATCGAGCGCGACAGCCGCACGAGGTCCACCTGGCGTGGGCCGACGCCGCGCGACTCCATCACCTCGAGCGCGAGCACGTCGCGATAGATCTCCTCGATGGCGCGCAGGAACTGCGTGTCGTCGATCCGCGCGACGTTGACGACCTCCGCCTCCATCGCCGCCTGGAGATTTTCCGTGAGCGCGTCCACCGCCTTCACGGCGTTCTCGCGGTAGGCGTCGGCGTAGGCGTGGAGGGGCAGGGGCTCGCCGAACGACACGAGCACGCGGGCGCGAAACGACTTGCGCGCCTCGAAGGTGAGGCCGACGGGGACCACGGAGAGCGTCTTCGGATGCGCGGCTTCCCAGGCCAGCGCGATGCGCGCGGCGCCCGTCTTGATCCGCTGCACGCGCGCCTCGGCGTGGGTCGTCCCTTCGGGGTAGATCGCGATGAGCGCGTCGTGCGCGAAGGCGCGCTCGCAGGCCGAGAACGTGTCCGCGTTCCGATCGGGGGCGGCGCCGGCCGCCGCGTCCTGCTTGCGGTAGACGGGGATGGCGCCGGCGGCGAGGAGGAACCGCGCCACGAGCGGGTTCTTGAAGAGCGAGGCCGTGGCGAGGTAGTGGACCTTGCGCCGCAGGGCCGCGCCCACCACGAGGGAGTCGATGAAGTTGTTGGGGTGGTTGATGCAGAGGAGCACCGGCCCCTCGGCGGGCACGCGCTCGGGATGGCGCACGTCCACGGCCTTGAAGAAGAACCAGAGCCAGAACCGCGCCACGCCGCGCACGGCTCGGTAGAACCGGTCCATGCGCTCGCGCGCGCTCATGGGGTAGAATCCGCGCCGTGCTGGAGCGCCTCGCCGATCTCGTCAACGCCGACGCGTCGCTCGTGCGGCGCGGCCGCTATCTCTCCACGCGCTTCCTGGTCGAGACGGGTGCGACGGCGTGGCTGGTCACCGTGCACGAGGGGCGCGTCACCGCCGTGGAGCGCGGGCCGTTCCTGCTGCGCGAGTGGACGTTCGCGGTGCGCGCCTCCGAGGACGCGTGGCGCCGCTTCTGGGAGCCCGTGCCCGCCGCGGGCTGGCACGACCTCTTCGCGCTCGCCAAGGGCGGCCACGCGAAGGTCGAGGGCGACCTGCGCCCGCTCATGGCGAATCTCCGGTACGTGAAGGACGTGCTCGCCAAGCCGCGGCGGAGCGCCTGAGTGGCCGACCTCGAGCCCGTCGTCGGCCGGTACTTGCGTCTGAGTCTCGACGGCCGCGCGCACCGCGTGTACTTCGAGGAAGCGGGGCAGGGGATCCCGCTCGTGTGCCTGCACACGGCGGGCGCCGACGGCCGCCAGTTCCGCCACCTCCTGAACGACGCGGAGATCACGCGGCACTTCCGCGTGCTCGCCTTCGACATGCCCTGGCACGGCAAGTCGCTGCCGCCCGCGGGCTGGCAGGACGAGGAGTACACGCTCACGACGCGCGGCTACGTCGCGCTGATCCGCGCCTTCATCACGGCCCTCGGCCTGACCGGGGCCACAGGCCCCGGGGTGGAGACCCGCCCGGTGGTGCTCGGCTGCTCCATCGGCGGCAAGATCGTGCTGGAGCTGGCCCGGCTGCATGCGCCGGAGTTCCGCGCGCTCATCGGGCTCGAGTCCGCGGACTACCAGGCTCCGTGGTACGACGACACGGGCTGGCTGCACCGCCCCGACGTGCACGGCGGCGAGATCGCCGGCGCCCTCATGTCGGGACTCATCGCGCCGCAGAGCCCGAGCGAGACGCGCTGGGACACGCTCTGGATGTACATGCAGGGCGGGCCCGGCGTGTTCAAGGGCGATCTCTTCTTCTACCGGGCCGACGGCGACTTCCGCGCCCGCGTGGGCGAGATCGACACCACGAAGTGCCCGCTCTATCTCCTGACCGGCGAGTATGACTTCTCGTGCACGCCCGCCGACACCGAGCGCACCGCGGCCAAGATCAAGGGCGCGCGCGTGACGGTGATGAAGGAGATCGGCCACTTCCCGATGAGCGAGCACCCCGCGCAGTTCCGCCGCTACCTCCTGCCCGTGCTCGAGGAGATCCGCGCGCGCGGCTGACACCGTCAGGCGCCGTACACCCTGACCGGCGTGATCGAGGTCAGCACGTCGAGCGCGCCTCGGACGTCGGCGCGTCTCATGCGCCCTTCTCCCCGAACCGTTTGAGCAGGGCGTCGAAGCCGTCGACGGGCAGCGCCTCCGCCCACTCGGAGGCTTCCGAGTCGGCGCCGTACGCCTCACGCATGAAGTCGATCGCCTCCCGCTTCGTCTCGAAGCGCCGCCAGACGTGGCCGGCGCCGCCGCCTGCGCGGCGGAGGTGGAAGACGGGATCCTCGGGGCCCTTCGGCTCGTACGTCACGCGCTCGCCGAAGCGGTCGAGGGTGATCCACGCCACGGCGATACCGCCCATCGAGATCACGCGCGCGCGCACCGACTCCTCGCGGGGCAGCGATTCGACGTCGCAGAGGCGCGGTCCGTAGAAGACGGGCACGGCGTCGTCCGGCATGGAGAGGCGCACGGCCATCGGCGTCTCGCCCGCCTCGTCGAGCAGCCGGCGCGACTCGTCGCCGACCCAGAACGCGCCGCCGCCGCCGCGATCGGCCCACGCCTCGACCACCGAGCCCTTGGGCACGCGCGCGCGGCGCCGCACCATCTCGTTGCCGTCGGGCATGAACCAGAGGCGCCCCATCGTTCAGGAGGCGCGCCTCATGGAACGCGGACGAAGCCTTCCATCAGCCGCCGCGCCGTGCGGTACACCGTCACGCGCTCGGCCCACGGCGCCCCGTCCTTCGCCGTCACCGTCGCGTCCAGCGGCAGCACGCCCGAGGCGTGGCCGAGGCGCACGTCGCCGGGGTGCTTGCGCGCCACCTCGTGGACGACGGTGCCCTCGATCCGCGCCGCGACGGCCAGGCACATCGCGGAGGTCAGCGGGAACGCGCGGTGGCAGTTGCCCATCGAGATCGCGCGCGCGAGCACGTCGTAGCCCGCGCCGGGGTGGCGGACGCCGTCGAGCGCGTCGTAGTCCACGGGCGCAGCCACGAACGCGATCTTCGGCGCCGAGGCGGAGGGCCCCAGGCCCATGCGCATGGCGGCCTCCACCCGGATCTTCTCCAGCCGGGCCATCACGTCCTTGTTGGCGTCGACGGCCTGCGGCGTCTCGCCCGCGGTCAGCCCGACATCGCGCGCGCGCACGAACACCAGCGGATTCGTGGCGTCCACGCACGAGGCCTCGACGCCTGCGATGACGTCGCGCGGGCGTCCCGTGGGCAAGAGCCGCCCGGTGCCGGCGCCGCCGGGGTCGATGAAGTCGAGCGCGATGCGCGCGCCCCGCCCGGCCACGCCGGCCAGCTCGAAGTCGCCCTCCACGGCGGCCTCGCCGTCACGCACGGGGACGTGGGCCACGATCAGCTTCTTGGTGTTGGTGTTGTGCACGCGGACGACCGTCTCCCCCTCGGTGGCGGCCACCATCCGCTCGTCGATGGCGAACGGGCCGATGGCGGAGGAGCAGTTGCCGCAGTTGCTGTTGTACTCGACGACGGGCGAGCGCACGTCCACCTGGGCGAACGTATAGTCCACGTCGGCGCCGGGAAGGCTCGGTGGCCCGACGATGCACGCCTTGGACAAGGACGAGATGCCGCCGCCGAGCCCGTTGAGCTGCCGGCCGTACGGATCGGGGCTCCCGAGCGCCGCGAGCAGCACGCGGTCGCGCTCGGGACCGGCGGCGGGCAGGTCGTCGGCGCGGAACACGAGGCACCGGCTGGTGCCGCCGCGCATGTAGACGGCCGGAATCTTCCGCTGGATCACGCGCCACCTTTGGTATGGGCGAGCAGGCCACCGGCCAGCAGGATGTCGCGCTCGCGCGGCGTGAGCACGCACGAGGCCGTGAAGGCCGCCCCGCTGCGCGTGTTGACCACCCTCACGCGCGTTCCAGCGACGAGCGACGCTCTGAGCGCAGTCAGCTGCAGGCGGTCGTCGCGCTCGATGGTGTCGTAGGCCGCGGGGTCGTCGAAGGTCAGGGGCACCACGCCCCAGTTGATCAGGTTCGCGCGGTGGATGCGCGCGAACGACTTCACGATGACGGCGCGGACGCCGAGGTACATCGGCGCGATGGCCGCGACCTCGCGCGAGGAGCCCTGGCCATAGATCTCGCCGCCCACCACGAGGCTCTGGCCGGCGGCCTTCGCGCGCGCCACGAAGTCCGCGTCCACGTACTTGAACGAGAACTCGGCGATGGCGGGCACGTTCGAGCGGAACATCAGCGCGGCCGCGCCCGCCGGCGAGATGTCGTCGGTCGAGACCTTGTCGCCGAGCTTGAGGAGCACGGGCGCCTCGAGCGTCTCGGCCACCGGCTCGCCGAGCGGCACGGGCTTGATGTTGGGGCCGCGCACGACCTCGCCCTGGCCGTCGGGCGCCACGAAGCCGACCTCGGAGGCGGCGAACTTCTCGGGCAGCTTCACCGGCGCCTCGGCCCCGAGCGTGCGCGGATCGGTGATGACGCCCGTCACCGCGGAGGCGGCCGCCACCAGCGACGAGCACAGATAGACGGCGTCGTCCTTGACGCCGCTGCGGCCGGAGAAGTTGCGGTTGAACGCGCGCAGGCTCTTGGTGCCCGCCGCGGGCACGTGGCCGAGGCCGGCGCAGGAGCCGCACGACGGCTCGGAGACGAGCACGCCGGCCGCGAGCAGATCGGTGAGCAACCCTTCGCGCGCCATCGTCTCGAGGATCCGGTGGCTGCCCGGGAACAGGACGAACGAGAGCGACGGGTGGACGCGGCGCCCGCGGACGACGTTCGTCACCGACGCCATGTCGTGCCACGAGCCGTTCGTGCACGAGCCCACCGTGACCTGCTCGATGGCCGTGCCCGCGACCTCCTCGACCGGCACCACCTTGTCGGGCGAGCCCGGCAGCGCGACGAGGGGCGTGATCGCCCCGAGATCGAGCTCGATCTGCGCGTCGTACTCCGCGTCGTCGTCGGCCTGCGCCGGCCGCCAGTCGTCGCCGCGGCCCAGCCGCGTGAGGAACGAGCGCGTGACCTCGTCGCTGGGGAAGACGCTGGTGGTCAGCGTGAGCTCGGCGCCCATGTTGGCGATCGTCATCCGCTGCGCGGCGAGGAGGCTCTTCACGCCGGGGCCGGCGTACTCGAAGATCTTGCCGAGCCCGCCGCGGACGGAGTAGCGGCGCAGGAGCTCGAGGATCACGTCCTTGGCGGTCACCCACGGCTGCAACGTGCCGGTGAGCCACACGCGCGTCACCGCGGGCATGGTCAGGAAATAGGGCCCGCCGCCCATGGCCACCGCGACGTCGAGCCCGCCGGCGCCGATGGCGAGCATCCCGGCCGCGCCGCAGAGCGGCGTGTGGCTGTCGCTGCCCAGCAGCATCTGGCCCGGCGCGGAGAACGTCTCCATGTGCACCTGGTGGCAGATGCCGTTGCCGGGCTTGCTGAACACGCTGCCGTACTTGCGCGAGGCCGTCTGCATGTAGCGGTGGTCGTCGGTGTTGCGCGAGTCGACCTGGTAGACCTGGTGGTCGATGTAAGTCACCACGCGCGGCGGGATCACGCGCTGGAAGCCCATCGCCTCGAACTGCAGCCACGACTGGATGCCGTTGGTGTCGGTCAACAGAATCTGCTCGGCGCGCAGGCCGATCTCCTCGCCCGCCACCGGCTTGCCCGCGACGAGGTGCGACTCGATCAGCTTCTGCGTGAGGCTCTTGCCCATCTAACGCCTGGCGATCTCGACGAAGGCGCGGCGGCCGGGGCCGACGTAGTCGGCGCGGGGGCGGATCAGCCGGTTGTCGTCGTGTTGCTCGACGATGTTGGCGCTCCAGCCCGCGATGCGGCCGGCCGCGATGACCGGGGTGAAGAGGTCCACCGGAATCCCCAATGAATAGAACAACGGAGCCGAATAGAAGTCGACATTGGGAATCAGACCTTTAGCTCGGCCGATTCCCTCGTGCAGCTTGACGGCTATCTGATACCACTTGAACTGGCCGGACTCGCGGCACGCCTGCTCGGCCATGCCGCGCAGGATGGCCGCGCGCGGATCGCCGGCCTTGTAGACGCGGTGGCCCATGCCCATGAAGCGGCGCTTCTCCGCGAGCGACTTCTCGGTGAAGGCGTCGACGTTGGCAACGTCCCCGATCTCCATCAGCGTGCGCATCACCGCCTCGCCGGCGCCCCCGTGCAGCGGACCCTTCAGCGCGCCGACGCCGCCCGCCACCGCCGAGTGCATGTCGGACTGCGTGGACACGATCACGCGCGTGGTGAAGGTGGACGCGTTCAGCTCGTGCTCGGCGTAGAGGGTGAGGCTCGCATCGAACGCCTTCACCGCCGCCGCGCCCGGGCGCTGGCCGGTGAGCATATAGAGGAAGTTCGCCGCGTGGCCGAGCCCGGCCGCCGGCGCCACCGGCTCCTGCCCGCTGCGGATGCGGTGATGCGCGCAGATGGCGGTGGCCATCTGGCTGGTGAGGCGCACCGCCTTCCGCACGTTGGCCGCGTGCGAGTTGTCGGTCGTGTCGGGGTCCGACATGCCGAGGATGGCGACGGCGGCCTGCAGCGCGCGCATGGGATCGGTGGCCTTGGGCATCAGCCGGAACGCCTGCGCCAGCTCGCGCGGGATCTCGCGCGCGGCCGTGAGCGCGACGGTCAGGCCGTCGAGCTGCGCGGCCTTCGGCAGCTCGCCGTGGAGGAGCAGGGAGACGACTTCCTCGAAGGTCGCCTTGCGCGCGAGCTCGTCGATGTCGTAGCCGGCGTAGGCGAGGCGGCCGTTCTTGCCGTCGAGGTCACAGAGACGGGTCTCGGCGGCGACGACGCCCTCGAGCCCGCGGATCAGCGCGCTGTCTTCCTTCGTCATGGCCCGCCCCTTCGCGATGGCGAAATAGGCCTCGACGGTATACCGCGGGAGCGGGGTGCCGCAAGCGACGGCCGCGAAGGCCTAGCGGCGCTTGCGGTCGGGATTGTCGGTGCGGTCGAAGTCGGTGCGGCCGGTGGCGCGGTCGGCCTGCGCGTCGTCCGGCGCGAAGCACGTGCCCTGCGTCGGCATCCGGCGGCAATCCCGGCGCGCGCCGTCGGCGGCGGCGCCCTTCAGCGCGGCCGCCTGCGCCAGGCATTCCAGCTGGGGATTGCACGCGTACGGCTTGCCCCCGCGGGGCTCGCGTCCGGACGCGTAGGCCAGGGTCGGCGCGGTCACGACGAGGGTCAGGGCGAGGGTCGACAGCAGGGCCTTCATGCGCTCATTGTCCTCGAAAGGTCAGACGCCTGTCGAGGGATCGCTATTCGGCGGTTTGTCGCTTGTAATTCATGGTTTGCGCACGCCGAACGCGGGGAAGACGGTCTCGGCGAAGGCGTGCAGCGCGTCCCAGTCGTAGGGGCCCTCGCGGAACGCGATGTTGGCGCGCACGCAGCCCGCGTCGCGAAAGCGCTGGAGCATCGGCAGCGTGTCCTTCGGCGTGCCGCGCAGGAAGCCGTCGCGCGGGTCCTTGCCGAAGTGCGACTGGAAGACCTGCTCGCCGCGCGCCGCGCCCCTGGCGTCGGCCCCGAGGTAGAAGCCGAGGTTCACGGTGCGGAGGATCGTCGTGGGATCGCGCTTCTCCGTCTCGCACCACTGGTCGAGCACCCGGCCCTTGTGCATCCACTCCTCGGGCCCGATGTAGGGTGCGTTCCAGCCGTCGGCGAACTTCGCCGCGGCGCGCAGCGTGCGCTTCTCGCCGCGGCCGCCGATCCAGATGGGCACGCGGGGCTGGAGCGGCTTGGGATTGTTGGGCGCGTTCTCGAGCCGGAAGTGCTTGCCCGAGAAGTTCGAGCGCCGCGACTCGGTGTCGAAGAGCATGCGCATCACCTGCGCGTACTCCTCCAGCATGTCCTCGCGCACGCCGATGCGCGGCCACTCGTAGCCGAACGCCTTGGCCTCCACCTCGTGCCAGCCCGCGCCGATGCCGCAATCCACGCGGCCGTGGGACAGGTGATCGATCGTCGTGAGCGACTTCGCGTGCAGCCCCGGGTTCCGGTACGCCACGCAGTAGACGAGGGCGCCCAGACGCACGCGCGTCGTTTCCACGGCCGCCGCCGTGAGCGTGCTGATCGCCTCGTAGCAGTCGATGTCGCCGCCGCGCGGCGGCGACTCCTGGAAGTGGTCGGAGACGGAGAACCAGTCGAAGCCCGCCGTGTCGGCGAACTTCCACAGCTTCCGCATCTCCTCGAGCGGCCCGCCCATGTGTCCGATGTGGATGCCGAAGCTCATGGCCATGGTCGCGGCCTAGCTGAAGGCGGGGTCGATGCGCACGTCGATGAGCGTCGGCGCGCCGCTCGCCAGCGCGCGGCCGATCGCGGGGCCGACCTCCGCGGTCTTCTCGACGCGCTCGCCGCCCACGCCGAGCGACTTGGCGAGGCCGACGTAGTCGATGAGCGGGTCCACCAGGTCCATGGCCACGTACGTGTCGTCCTCGGCCGAGAAGCCCTTGAGGGCCTTGGTCCGCTCCTTGAGGATGCGGTACGACGCGTTGTTGAAGATCACGTAGACCACGGGGATCGAATCGTGGGCCGCGGTCCAGAGCGCCTGGGCCGTGTACATCGCGCTTCCGTCGCCGATGAGCGCGACGACCGGCCGCTGCGGCAGCGCCAGCTTCACGCCGAGCGCCGCGGGAAGACCCCAGCCGATGCCGCCCCCGCGCAGGCCGAACAGCGCCTTGGCGTCCGCGCAGCGGAAGAAGGTGCGGATGCCCGGCGCGGAGGAGATGGCCTCGTCGATGATCACGGCGTCGTCGGGGACGGCCTGCGAGACGGCGTGCACGAGGGCGAGCGGGCCCATCGGCGACTTCTTCGCCTCGTTGGTGGCGCGCCGGACGAGGTCCTCGCGCTCGCGCGCGTGCGTGGCGGCCAGCGCCTCGCGGCGCCTGGCGGCGTCCTTGTGACCGTTCTTGCCCGCGTGGCGGCGCACGGCCTCGATCAGCTCGGGCAGCGTGGCCTTCGGATCGCCCTGGATCGCGATCGACGCCGGGTAGTTCTTGCCGAGCTCCCACGGGTCCACGTCGAGGTGCACGACGTCGAGGCCGGGCGGCATCGGGTCCACGTCGGAGGGCAGCGAGAGCGTGAAGAGGTCGCCGCCCACGGAGAACAGGAGGTCGTGGCGCATCAAGAGGCCCTTGATGGGCGGGCCGAGGCGCGGCATGCCGCCCGCGAAGAGCGGGTGCGTGAACGGGAAGCTGCAGGTCGAGGACACGCCCTCCAGCATCACGGGCGCGCCGATCAGCTCCGCCAGCTCCACGAGCTCGGCGAGCGCGTCACTGTGGGCGACGGCGTCGCCCGCCACGATCAGCGGCTTGTCCGCGGCCACGAGCCGCTTGGCCGCCGCGTCGATGGCCGCGCGATCGCCGACCAGCCGCGGCGCCACGCGCGTGGGCGCCATGAGATCCAGGTTGTCGCGCTCCGCGTTCAGCACGTCCACGGGCAGCGAGAGGAACACGGGCCCGGTCGGCTGCGAGAGCGCCGTCTTCACGGCGCGGCGCACGATGCGCGGCAGGTCCTCGAGCCGGCGCGCCTCCGTCGACCACTTCACGAACGGCGTCGCCACCGGCGGCAGATCCGACCAGAGGATGGGCTCCGTCACCGTGAAGGACTGGTCGTGCTGGCCCGCCGTGAGCAGCAGCGGCGAGTGGGCCTTGAACGCGTCGTACAGCATGCCCATCGCGTTGCCGAGCCCGGGCGAGACGTGCACGTTCACGGCGGCGAGGCCGCCGTGCGCCTGCGCGTAGGCGTCGGCCATCGAGATGGCGACGGCCTCCTGCAGCGCGAGCACGTAGCGGATGCCGGGCTCGCGCGCGAGCCCGTCCATGAGCGGCAGCTCGGTCGTGCCCGGGTTGCCGAACATCACGGAGACGCCTTCGGTCTTGAGGATCTCGAGGAACGCTTGCTTGCCGGATAGGTAGGCCATGGTGCGGGGGATCATAAACCCCGGCGTGGGTTGATTCCAGCCCGGGCGCCTGCGATGCTTCGCCCGTGCCCGACCCGCCGTTCGTGCTCGCCGCGCGCCGCCGGCCGACGCCGTTCACGCCCGTGTGGCTGATGCGCCAGGCCGGCCGCTACCTTCCGGAGTACCGCGCGCTCCGCGCGCGCCATTCCTTCCTCGAGCTCTGCAAGACGCCCGCGGCGGCCGCCGAGGTCACGCTCCAACCCCACACGCGCCTCGGCGTCGACGCCGCGATCCTCTTCGCCGACATCCTGCTCGTCGTCGAGCCGCTCGGCGTGGGGCTGGAGTTCGCCAAGGGCGAGGGCCCCGTGATCCACCATCCCGTGCGCACGGAGGCCGACGTCGCGCGGCTGACCCCGGTGGACGTCGCGAGCGCGCTCGGCTTCGTGTTCGAGACGGCCCGGCTGGTCGTGCGCGCGCTGCCCGCGCACGTGCCGCTGATCGGCTTCGCGGGCGCGCCGTTCACCGTCGCCTCCTACGTCATCGAGGGCGGCCCGTCGCGCGACTACGTCGCCACCAAGCGGCTCATGCGCGAGGCGCCGGCGGCGTGGCACCGCCTGATGTCGATCCTCGCCCAGGCGACCGCCGCCTACCTCAACGGCCAGATCGCCGCGGGCGCGCGGGCCGTGCAGCTCTTCGACTCGTGGGTGGGCACGGTGGCGCCCGACGACTACCGCGAGCTCGTCCTGCCGCACACGCGCGCCGTGATCCGCGCCATCACGCCGGGCACGCCGGTGATCCATTTCGGGACGGGGACGGCGGGGCTCCTGCCGCTGATGCGCGAGGCGGGCGGCGACGTGATCGGCCTCGACTGGCGCGTGGACCTCGACGCGGGCTGGCGCGCGGTGGGCGACGACGTCGGCGTGCAAGGCAACCTCGATCCCGTCGCGCTGCTGTCGCCGCCGAAGACGTTCGAGCCCGCCGTGCGTCGAATCCTGACGGCCGCCGGCGGCAAGCCCGGCCACATCTTCAACCTCGGCCACGGCGTGCTGCAGGAGACGCCCGTCGAGCACGTCAAGGCGCTCGTGGACATGGTGCACGAGCTGTCGGTGCGGTGACCGACGCGGTCCTCCTGATCGCGTTCGGCGGACCGACGACCCGCGACGAGATCCGGCCGTTCCTCGACAACGTCACGCGCGGCCGCGGCATTCCGCCCGAGCGGCTGGAGGAGGTCGCGCACCACTACGAGGCCATGCCGGGCGGGCGCTCGCCGCTCAATGCCCTCACGGAGGCGCAGGCGGCGGGACTCCGCGCGGCCCTCGGCGCCGGGTCGCCACCCGTCTACGTCGGCATGCGCAACTGGCGCCCGTTCTTGCACGAGACGCTGACGCAGATGGCGCGCGACGGCCGGCGCCGCGCGCTCGGCGTGATCCTCTCGGCCTTCCGCTGCGAGGCCTCCTGGGAGCGGTACATGGCCGACGTGGCGGCGGCGCGCGAGCGCGTGCCGACCGCCCCGGAGGTCGTGTGGGCGCCGCCGTGGTCCGGGCATCCGCGCTTCGTGGCGGCGGCGGCCGCGCGCGTCCGCGCGACGCTCGCGGAGGTGCCCGACGCCGAGCGCGCCCGCACGCCGGTCGTCTTCACCGCGCACTCGATCCCGCTCGCGATGGCCGCGCCCTCGCCGTACGTCAGCGACTTCAGCGCCGCCGCGGACGCCGTCGCGCGCCAGGTCGGCCACCCGCGGTTCACGCTCGCGTACCAGAGCCGCAGCGGCGGGCCGCGCGACGCGTGGCTCGAGCCGGACATCCGCGACACGATCCGCGACCTCGCGAAGGCCGGCGAGCGGCATGTGGTGGTGGCGCCGATCGGGTTCGTCGCCGACCACGTCGAGGTGCTCTACGATCTCGATATCGAGGCGCGCACGGTCGCCGGGCGGCACGGCCTCGCCTTCCACCGCGCGGCGGCCGTGAACGACCACCCGGAATTCATCGCGATGCTCGCCGACCTCGTGCGCGAGGCCGCGTGAAGCTTCTCGTGCTCGGCGGCGGCGTCACGGGGCTGGCCGCGGCCCACCGCGCGGTGGAATTGGCGCGCGAGCGCGGCGTCGACCTCGACCTCACGCTCGTCGAGGCGCGCCCCCGGCTCGGCGGTACGATCGCCACGGAGCGCGCCGACGGCTTTCTCGTCGAGGCCGGGCCGGATTCGTTCCTCTCGGAGAAGCCGTGGGCGCTGGCGCTGTGCCGGCGGCTCGGCGTCGAGCACCGGCTCGTGCGCACCGACGACCGCTTCCGGAAGGTCTTCGTCTGGTTCCGCGGCCGGCTGCACCCGCTGCCCGACGGGTTCCAGCTCCTCGCCCCCACGCGGCTCGCGCCGTTCGCGACCTCGTCGCTCTTCTCCTGGCGCGGCAAGGCGCGCATGGCCCTCGATCTCGTGCTCCCGCGCGGCGGCGGCGACGACGAGAGCCTGGGCGCCTTCGTGCGCCGCCGGCTCGGTCGCGAGGCGCTCGAGCGCGTCGCCCAGCCGCTCGTGGCGGGGATCTACACGGCCGACCCCGAGGAGCTGAGCCTCGCCGCCACGATGCCGCGCTTCGTGGAGGTCGAGCGCCGCGACCGCTCGCTGATCCTCGGGCTGCGTCGCGCGATGGCCAAGGCCCCGCTGCCCGGCACGAGCGGCGCGCGCTGGAGCCTCTTCGTCACGTTCGCCGACGGGATGCAGACGCTCGTGACCACGCTGGCCGACCGCCTGCCCGACAGCGCCGTCGTGCTCGGCCAGCGCGTGACCGGCCTCGAGCGCGCCGCCGGGCGCTGGCGCGTCGCGAGCGCCGAGGGCGCGCGGTTCGAGGCCGACCGCGTGATCCTCGCGGCCGAGGGCCACGCCTCCGCGCGGCTCCTGCGCTACGTCGATCCCGCGCTCGCCACGCTCCTCGGCGACATCGAGTACGCGGGCGCAGCCACCGTCTCGCTCGGCTATCGCCGCGCCGACGTGCCGCACCCGCTCGACGGCTTCGGCTTCGTCGTTCCGCGCAGCGAGGGCAAGGCGCTGCTCGCGGGAACGTTCTCCAGCGTGAAGTATCCGGGCCGCGCGCCGGAGGGCCACGTGCTGATCCGTGGCTTCCTGGGCGGGGCGCTGAACGCCGCGCTGGTCGGCGAGGACGACGCGAGCCTGATCGCCCGGGCTCGAGGCGAGCTCCGCGACGCCCTCGGCATCACGGCGGAGCCGCGGCTCGTGCGAGTTTCACGCTGGCCGGCGTCGATGCCGCAGTACCGCGTCGGCCACCAGGCGCGCGTGGACGCCATCGAGCGCGCGGCGGCCGCGATTCCCGGACTCCATCTCGCGGGCGCGGCCTATCGCGGCGTGGGCATCGCGGACTGCGTCCACTCCGGCGAGGCCGCCGCCGAGGCGGCGTTCGGCTAGACGAGATCCACGGCGCCAGCCTTGCGGAGCGCCTCGATCCTCTGCTCGTCGTAGCCGAGGAGATCGCGCAACACCTCGCACGTGTGCTCGCCGGGCCGGTACGGCGCGGGTCCCGCCGGCTTTGGCCGCGCGCCGTCGACCATGAAGGGCACGCCCGTCACGCGCACGTCGGTGCGCGCCGGGTGCGGGACGGTCGGAAAGAACTCGCGCTCCGCGAGGTGCGGCTCCGCGATGACGTCGGCGGGCGTGAGCACGCGCGCGGCCGGGATGCGCGCGGCGTTGCACGCGTCGAGTGCCGCCTTTGCCGACGGAAAGGTGTCGACCCACTGGAGCACGATCGGCCGCAGCTCCGGCCAGTTGGTGCGGCGCGCCAACGGTGTGGCGAAGCGCGGGTCCTGAGCCAGATCGGGGCGCTGCATGATCGTGAGCAGCCGTTGCCAGAGGTCGGGCGCGCCCACGCTCTGCAGCACGAACCACTCGCCGCCGATCTGGTGGACGAACATGCCCGCGCGCGGCCCCGGGTACTCCGCGCCGCGGTTGAGCATGGCGCCGTAGGTGATGTCCTCGGCGGCGATGAGGCACTCGAGCATCGAGACGTCGAGCTGGGCGCCGCGGCCGGTGCGCGCCTGGCGCCACAGCGCCGCGCAGATCGCGCCGAAGGCGTGCGTGCCGGCCAGCACGTCGGCGGCCTGCAGATACTGCACCTGCGGCTCCGGGGCGCCGTTGCGCTCGAGGTGCATCATGCCCGACACCGCGCTGATGATGTGGGCGAAGGCCTGGAGGTTGCGCCACGGTCCCGTCTGGCCGAAGCCCGAGATCGAGCAGTAGACGAGGCCGGGCCGAACCTGCGCCAGCGTCTCGTAGTCGCAGCCGAGCCGCGCCACCACGCCCGGCACGAAGTTCTCGACGACGACGTCGCTCTTCCGCGCGAGATCGAGCACCACGGGGCGCGCCTCGGGCTTGGTGAGATCGAGCGCCACGCTGCGCTTGCCGACGTTGATGCGCACGAAGTACGTCGCCTGGTCCTCGCGGCCGGGCTCGAGCTGCGCGTAGCCGCGGCGCGTGTCGTCGCCCTCGCGGCGCTCGATCTTGATCACGTCCGCGCCGAGGTCGGCGAGCAGGCGCGTGCAGTACGGGCCCGCGAGCACGCGGGTGAGGTCGAGCACGGTGAGTCCGGTCAGCGGTCCGTCGGGATTGGTCACGGCCGCCTAGTCTACACGCGATGCCGCCGCGCTCTCGCGACGGCCCGCTCCAGGAAGCGTGCCCGCACGGCGGGATCGGCCAGACCGTCCTCGTCCTCGGCGGGCAGGTCGGGGAAGCGCGCGGCGAGGGCGGCCGCGAAGAGTCCCGCGCCCGTGGCGCCCGCCGTCCCGTGCACGGGGACGCCGGCGGGGCCGCACGAGGGCGACCGTGCCTTGAGCACGTAGCCGTCGAGCCCGAGGCGCGCGAGCTCGTCGAGTCGCGCCTCCGCGAAGCGGCGCATGCGCGCGGTGAGGTCGGCGCCCGTCTCGGCGACCACGAGGCGCGGCGCGCGCGCGTCGCCCGCGAGCTGGATGGGCGGCCGCGGCACGCCGAGGCCCAGCTCCACCTCCGGGCACACGGGCACCCACGTGACGCGCGGCCCCAGCAGCTCGACGACGATCGCGTCGCGCTTGTGCCCGCCGTCCCAGCGCACGGCTTCGCCGAGCAGGCAGGCCGAGACGCCCAGGCGGACCTTTTCTTCCGGCATGGCGTCGAGTAGTGTAACGCCCGATGCCGACCGTTCCCGCCGCCGAGCTCGAGCGTCTCACCGCCGACATCTTCATGGCGCGCGGTGTGCCGAGCGAGGACGCCGTCTGGATCGCCACGCTGCTCGTGCGCGCCAACCTGCGCGGCCACGACTCGCACGGCGTGATCCGCGTGCCGCAGTATTTCAAGGCCCTGACCGACGGTCACCTGAACGCGGATCCGAAGATCCGCTTCGTCGTGGACACGCCGTCGGTGGTCGTGCTCGACGGCGACTTCGGCTTCGGCCAGGTCGTGACACGGCGAGGCACCGCGGTGGCCATCGAGCGCGGCAAGAACCACGGGATCGCCGCGGTGGCGCTGCGGCGCACGAGCCACGTCGGCCGCCTCGCGGACTACGCGGAGACGATCGCGTCGGCCGGGCTCGTCGGCATGCTGTGGGCCAACGCCAAGAGCGGCCTCAACGTGGCGCCGTGGGGCGGCAGCGGCAAGCGCCTCGGCACCAATCCGCACGCGATCGCCATCCCGGGGCCCAACGGCACGGTGGCGATGTCGCACGACTTCGCGTCCAGCGTGTGGGCCGAGGGCAAGCTCCGCGTGAAGTTCAATCGCGGCGAGAAGGTCCCGCCCGGGATCATGCTCAACGGCCGCGGCGAGCCCTCGACGGATCCCAGGGAGTTCTACACCGACCCGCCGGGCTCGCTGCTCACGGCCGGCGCGCACAAGGGCTACGGGCTCTCGCTCGCCATCGAGATCCTGGGCGGCATCCTCTCGGGCACCGGGGCGGCCAGCGCGGAGAAGGACAAGTTCGCCAACGGCACGCTGATCGTGGCGCTCGATCCCGGCCGCTTCCTGCCGCCCGGGGACTTCCACGCCCAGGTGACCGATCTCTTCACGTGGGTGCGCGGCGCGTCGCCGGCGGCGGGCGCCTCCGAGATCCTCGTGCCCGGCGAGCCCGAGGCGCGCACCGAGACGGCGCGCGGGCGCGACGGCATCGCCATCGAGGACGAGACGTGGCGGCAGATCACGGCGTGCGCGCGCGAGGTGGGCCTCGATGCTTGAGGTCGTCACGATGAAGGAGATCGACGCGATCTTCGCCGTGACCGACGCGCTCGGCATCCATCGGGAGTCGCTCGTCATCCCCCTCGGGCCCGCCGCGCCGGGCCGCGTGCGGCGGCTGCCGAACCGCAAGCTGGAGATCACGGTGGACGCGGCGCGGCCGATCGAGGAGTGGGTCAAGGATCTGCCCGCGTTGATTCAAGCCGCCGGCTAGTGCCCGCGCTCCGGCGCGAGCTCGGCGTCCTCTCGCTCGCCGCGATCGTCTTCTTCAACGTGAGTGGGGGGCCCTACGGCATCGAGGACACCGTGGGGTCCTTCGGTCCCGGCCTCACGCTGATGCTCCTGGTCCTCGTGCCGCTCCTCTGGAGCCTGCCCGTGGCGCTCGTGATGGCGGAGCTCGCCTCCGCGATGCCGGACGAGGGCGGCTACGTCACGTGGACGACGCGCGCCTTCGGCCCGTTCTGGGGCTTCCAGGTCGGCTGGTGGTCGTGGATCGACAGCTTCGTCGACGTCGCCGTCTATCCCGCGCTCTTCGTCGAGTACCTGAAATTCTGGTATCCGGCGATGACGTCGCTCGAACGCTGGCTCCTGGCCCTCGGCTTCATCGCCGCGCTGACGATCCTCAACCTGCTCGGCGTGCGCCCGACGGGGCGCGCCGCCGTCGCGCTCTCCGTGGCGGCGCTGGCTCCGGTGGCGCTCCTGGTTGCCGTCGGCGTTCCGCGCATGGCCACGGCGCCGTGGGAGCCGTTCGCCGTGGAGGGCCGCACGCTCCTGAGCGGCCTCGGCGTGGGCCTGGCCGTCGTGATGTGGAACTACTCGGGCTGGGACACGCCCTCCACGGTGCTCGGCGAGACGCGCGCCCCGGAGCGCGCGTTCCGGCGCGCCCTGCTACTCTCGGTGCCGCTCATCGCCGTCTCGTACGTGCTGCCGATCGCCGCGGCGCTCGCGACCGGCGCCGTCGATCTGAAGGCGTGGACCACCGGCGCGCTGCCCGCGATCGCGGCGCGCGTGGGCGGCGAATGGCTCGGCCACGCGGTGGCCGCGGGCGCCGTGCTCAGCACCGCCGGGCTCTTCATGGCCCTGCTCCTCACGAACTCGCGGCTGCCGTACGTGCTGGCGCGCGACGGCGGGCTGCCCCGCGTCTTCGCCGCCGTCCACCCGCGCTTCGGCACGCCGTGGCCGGCCGTGCTCGTCTCCGCGGCGGTCTACGCGGTGTGCGCGCAGTTCTCGTTCAAGGAGCTCATCGTGCTGAACGTGTGGCTCTACTCGCTGGCGCTCCTCGTGGAGCTGGCGGCGTTCCTCGCCCTGCGCGCGCGGGCGCCGGAGCTCCCGCGCCCGTGGCGGGTGCCGGGCGGCCGGGGCGGCGCGCTGGCGGTCGCCGTGCCGCCCGCGCTCTTCGCGCTGGGCGCCATGGCCACGGCCGGGGTGGGCAACACGCTCGCCGGCGTGGCGGCCGCCCTCAGCGGACCGCTCGTCTGGTGGCTCGCGCGCCCCGCAGGTTCTCGTCGATGACGTCGGCGAGGCTCGCCAGCGTCGGCAGCGAGTAGACGTAGGTCTTCCAGGCGAGGGCCACGTGGTCGGCGCGCTCGCCCGGCGCCGGCGCCGCGTAGACGCGCACGTCCACGTTGGGGCCCGCGCCCCAGCACCCGCCCGCGCACCCGTCGCGCACGGTCACGCGGTCGGTGAGCCCGCGCGTGCCGACGAGCGCACTCAGCGCCGCGAGAATCCGTGGCGCGTCCAAGCGCATCGGCGTCCCGCCGCGCTCCAGCGGGAGCACGACGACGCCACGCTCGCGCGGGCAGACGGTGATGGTGAGGCGCCGGGCCGGAGTCATCGCGCCGCCAGCGCCGCGGCCAGGTGCACGGCGGCGTCCAGGGGTTGCGCGCGGCTCTCGCGCCAGCGCGCCCGCACCCCGAAGCGGGGCAGCGCGCGCCGGACGCCGGCCGCGAACCATGGATCGCGCATCACGCTGCCGGCGCCGCCCACGGCCACCGGCGGCGGCAGCCGCAGCCGGCGCGTGACCATGCACGCCTGCGCGGCCAGGTGCTGCTGCGCGTTGCGCACGATCAGCCGCGCGAGGTCGTCGCCGCGCCGCGCGCGGGCGATCACCGCGCGGGCCAGGGCCGCGACGGCGGCCACGGCGTCCCGGCGGACGGCATAGCGCCGTAGCGCGGCCTCGTCACCGTGAGCGCGCAGCCACTCGCGGCCGATCCAGAACGCCGAGCCGTCGTCGCCGAGAAGCGGCCCGAGCCCGCCCGCTCGCGCCCAGCGCCCGCGCGCGTCGCGTCCGAGCGCGATGGAGCCCGTGCCCGCCAGCACGAGGACGCCGGCGCCGCCGTCGAGCGTCGCGTGCCACGCGGCCTCCACGTCGGCGATCACGCGGACGCGCGCGGCCAGACCACGCAGCCGCCGCGCGAGCGCGCGCCGCTCGCGCGGCAGCCACACGCCCCGCGCGGCCACGACGAGCGCGGCCACCCGCCCGCGCGACCAGCCACGCCGGCGCCAGAGGCTGTGTAAGAAAGTCGCGAGTTCGGGCACGGCGCTGGCCGGTTGCACAATGGTGGTGCGACGACCGCCCCCGGTCACCGCGCGCACGCGCACCCACGTGCCCCCCGCGTCGACGCCCACGACCACCCCTGACGAACGGTGTTGACCCCGCGACATGGCTGACGGTGACAGTCATTATCCGCCCCTCCCGGCCGCCCCGGCGAGCGCGAGATATCGGCTCGTTAGGAGGCCCGCCGGAGTCTGGCATGGGGGATGCTCCCCCCTCACGGCCATGGGCAGGGCACTGGCCGCGTGGCTCATGGTGGCGAGCGCGGTGGCGGCGACCGCGAGCCCGCGGGACGTGGTGCAGGGCGCGGTGGGGCGCGTGATCATCGCCATCCAGGAGGAGGTCGACACCGCGCACCTCGACAAGCCGCGCGGCGAGCATCGCCGGGCCGAGATCCGCCGCATCGCCGGCGAGTTGTTCGACTTCGACGAGATGGCGCGCCGCACGCTGACCCGGCACTGGAACGCGCGAACGCCCCAGGAGCAGGCGGAGTTCGTGCGGCTCTTCACCGAGCTCCTCGAGCGCACGTACATCGCGCGGATCGAGCAGTGGTCGGGCGAGCGCATCACCTACCCCGGCGAGACGGTGGACGGGCAGTGGGCGACCGTGCGCAGCAAGATCGTCACGCGCCGGGCGGAGATCAGCCTGGACTACCGGCTCCTGATGCGCGACGGCCGCTGGCGCGTCTACGACGTGCTGCTCGACGGTGTCTCGTTCGTGGCCACGTTCCGCGCCGAGTTCGACCGCGTCATCCAGCAGTCCAGCTACGCCAGGCTCGTGGACAAGCTCCGCAAGCGCACCGTGCGCGTGGAGGGCCCCGAGCTCGCCATCCGGCCGGTGGCCCGGACCACCGGGAACACGGGACGCGCCACGCCCGCGAAGTAGAATGACGGGGTGCCCGGCTCGCCAGCCCCGTCGCTGACCTGGCCTGACTACGCCGTTCTCGTCGTCTCCCTGGGCGTCCTCGTCGTCATCGGCGTCATCTTCAGCACGCGGCAGCGCGACACCAGCGACTTCTTCCTCGCGCGCCGCCGCGTGCCGTGGTGGGCCGCCTGCCTGTCGTTCCTGGCCACGGAGATCAGCGCGGTCACCATCATCTCCGTGCCCGCCATCGCCTACAGCGAGAACTGGGAATACGTCCAGTTCTTCGTCGGCTCGAGCCTCGCCAAGCTGGCGGTGGCGTTCCTCTTCATCCCGGCCTTCTACCGCCACGATGTCACCACGATCTACGAGTTCCTGCGTGACCGGTTCGGCCGCGCCACGCAGGTCACCGGTTCGCTGTTCTTCTTCCTCACGCGCCTGACCGGCTCCGGCGCCCGCCTCACGGCCACCGCCATCGCCGTCTCGCTCCTCGTGGGCTGGCGGATCGAGACGACCATCGTGCTGACGGTGATCGTGTCGATCGCGTACATCGCCGCGGGCGGCGTGTCGGCCATCGTCTGGACCAACGTGTTCCAGGCGGTGATGTTCCTCGTGGCCGGCGCGGCGACGCTCGCCTTCGTCGTGGGGCAGGTGGACGGCGGCGTCACCGCCGTCGCGCAGCTCGCCGAGGCGGCGGGCCGGCTGCGCATCGTGGACTGGGGGCCCGCGCCCGGGGCCCCCGACTTCTGGACGCGGCTGGCGAGTGACCCGAATATTTTCTGGGTGGCGGTGCTGAACGGCTTCATCGGCTCCATGGCCGCCTTCGGCACGGACCACGACCTCATGCAGCGGCTGCTCACGGTCGAGACGCGGCGCGAGAGCCAGCGCACGCTGGCGCTGACGCCGCTGGCGACGCTGCTGACGCTGGCCATCTACCTGAGCCTCGGCGCCGCGCTCTTCGCCTACTACGCGCAGCATGGCGCGCCGGCCATCGGCCGCAACGACGAGGTGCTGCCGTACTTCGTCGCCCACGCCATGCCCGCGGCGCTGCGCGGCCTGATGCTCTCGGCGATCGTGCTGGCCTCGATCGACTCGCCGCTCGGCTCGCTCTCCGCGTCGTTCGTCACCGACATCTACCGCCCGCTGCTCGCGCGCGACCGGTCCGAGACGCACTACCTCCGCGTCTCGCGCCTGTGCGTCGTCGTCTTCGGCGTGGCGCTCGGGCTCATCGCCTGGGTGTTCCTGGGCTGGCGCCAGCAGATCCTCTGGCTCGTCTTCAAGATCGCAGGGGTGCCGTTCGGCTCGCTGCTGGGCGTGTTCCTGCTCGGCCTGCTCTCACGGCGCCGTGTGGCCGACACCGCCAACGTGATCGCCATGGTGGCGATGACGCTCGTGAACCTGGCCCTGCTCTACCTCGCGGAGACGGGCCGGATCACCTTCCCGTGGTCGTGGCTCGTCATGGTCGGGACCGCCGGCACGATCGTGCTGGCCCTCGCCCTGACCCCGTTTCTTGGCCGCCGGCGATGAGGAACGGGCGGTGTCAGCTCACAGCGTGAATGGGGAGGTATTGGAGGGGGCGCTTCGAGTGCCCCCTCCAATGTTCACGGGTAGGAGAGGCGGGCGACCACGGCGTCGAGCTGGCAGCGCCGCCAGCCGTAGGCCGTGATCCCCACCACGCCCGGGGCCAGCAGCGCCGCGTCGTAGGGATCGCGCAGGAGCACGACGGCGAGCCGGCGCGCGCGGGCCTGCACGGCCTCCAGCAGGGCGCGGTTGGACGGGTAGAGGTGCGCGTCGTAGAGGAAGAGCACGGTGGCGTCCGCGTCCGCGGCCCGCGCGGCCGCCGCCTCGATCTCCGCCCCCGGCGGCTCGACGCCCACGACGCGCGGCTCGGCCGTCACGCCCGCCGAGGCGAACGCCGCACGCACCCACGCCGCCTCGTCGCAGACCTCCGGCTCGATGGTGATCCGCGCCGCCAGCTCGGAGAAGCGCGGGAACACGGCGAGCACGCGCCCGTTGAGCGCGCGCGCGAACTCCGCCCGGCCCGCGCCCATCTCCGTGACCGCGCGCGTCGCCATCGCCTTCGCCAGCGTCTCGCCGTCGCGCTCGGGGGCGGGGACGCCGCCCTCGGCCCGCGCGCTCCGCCGCTCGCGCAGCGCGCGCACACGCGCGGCGGCCGCTTCCAGGCCGGCGCGCGGCAGCCGGCGCGTGCGGTAGGCGTCCACCAGCGCCGCGGCGGCGGCGCGCTGCGCGGCCTCCGTGTGGCAGACGAGGAGCAGGTCGTGGCCGGCCTCGGCCGTGCGCACCGCCGCCTCGCCGATCGGGCACGTCTCGGAGACCGCGCCCATCTCGAGGTCGTCGGAGACGATGACGCCGCGGAAGCCGATCTCGCCGCGCAGGAAGTCCTCGACGATCAGCCGCGAGAACGTGGCGGGGACGCCGGAAGGATCCAGGCGCGGGTACACCGGATGGGAGGTCATCACGCACTCGACGCCGGCGGCGATGGCCTCGAGGAACGGCACCAGGTGCACGGCGTGCATCTCGTCCCAGTCGGACTCGATCGTCGGCAGCTCGAGGTGGGCATCGAGCGGGGAGTGGCCCTTGCCCGGGAAATGCTTCGGACACGCCGAGAGCCCGCCCTTCGTCATGCCGCGCAGGCGCGCGACGCCGTAGCGGGCGACGAGCTTCGGATCCTTGCCGTACGAGCGGATGCCGATGTTCGGGCTGTAGCGATCGGTCAGCACGTCCAGGCACGGCCCGAGGTTGAGATCGACGCCGAGCCGGCGCAGCTCCCGCGCCTCGGTGAGCCCCTGCTTGTACGCGAACGTCTCCTCACCGGCCGTGCCCACCGCGAGGTTGTCCGGGAAGATCGTCACGCCGCGTCCGAGCATCACGATGCGGCCGCCCTCGTGGTCGGTCGCCACGAGCAGGCGGCGGCCGAGCGCGCCCTCGAGCGCGCCGAGCACGCCGAGCAGCTGGGCCGGGCTCTCGAAGTTGCGGCGATAGAGGATGAGGCCCGCGGCGCGCGTGTCGCGGAACACGCGGACGTCGGCGTCGCGCAGCGTCGGGCCGGCGAGGCCGATCATCAGGTGCTCGCCGACGAGGTCTTCGAGGTCGGTCACGGCGTTCATTCTAGTCACGCCCTCGTTGGACCAAGGCTGTTGAAGCGCTGTTTGAAACAATTACATGGATGCCACCCTGGCTTGTAAATCCTGGCTGAACGTCACCAATCCGACACCTGAACGGGGGTGCAGACTCTGCCCGGTCGGCACCTAAGCATCTGATCTTATAGTGAGGAAATAGATTCCCATGAGTCTGGCACGGGTGCTGCTGTATGCACCGCCGGGTGGGACGTGTGCACGGAGACCCCCCAGGGCCGCCACTTCGGCGGTACCGGCCGCGCACACGTCCCCTAAGGCCGACCGGGAGGCCGACATGGGCGACGCCTCACACGTGGCAGCGATTCTGTTGCTGTTCGGAGCCGCCACCGCCGACGCGCAGGTGACGCCGCCGCAGAACCCGGCGGGCGCCTACCAGAAGCTGTCGGCGGGCAACCAGAAGGTGGCCCGCGCACTCTTCGAAGCGCAGCGCGCGCCGACGACCACCACGACGAAGGTTGGCGGAGGCAAGGCGCCGGCCGCCTCGACGACCCAGGCGACGGCCGCGGCGAGCGGCCCCGCGCCCAAGCCGCTCACGCTCGATCAGATCGCGGCGATGAAGCAGAGCGGGACGGGCTGGGAGCAGGTGTTCCGGCAGATGCGGGCCCAGGGCCTCGTCGCCGACAAGAACATCGCGACGGTGGTCACGCGCTACAACAACCAGTCGGCCAAGACGCCGAGCGCGTCGGTCGTGACGACGGCGGGCGACCCGTCGCCGGAGCGTGCGGCGCGCGGCAGCGCGTCGCTCGCGGGCAACAGGGTCGACGACGCGTACGGCCGCAGCGGCAATCTCAGGTAGCCGTCCGAGCCCGGAGGGACAGATGGCCAATCCGTGGAAGGTGACCGCGATCGGCATGGCGGTCGTGATGGCGACGGCCCTCGTGACGGGCCTGGTCGTGGCGAACTGGACCGGCGGCGAGAAGGCCGCCCAGGAGCAGAAGGCGCCCGAGCAGAAGATGCAGGCGCAGCGCCCGGCGGCGCCCACGCGCGTCGCGAGCGCGCCGGCGGCCCCCAGTCAGAACGCCATCGACGCGTGCAACAAGTACGCGACGAGCGAGGCGGGGACGCAGAACAAGACGATGGAAGTCGTGAAGGACGGCGCGGTCGGCGCGCTCGTCGGCGCGGCGGTCGGCGCCGCGGGCGGGGCGATCGCGGGCGGCGGCAAGGGCGCCGGCAAGGGTGCGGCCATCGGCGGCGTCGTGGGCGCCGGCGGCGGCACGCTCTACGGCCTCAACGAGAACAAGAAGCACGACGAGCGCTATCGCGCGGCGTACGCGAGCTGCATGCGCGCGCGCGGCTACACTTCGTAACAGCGGAGAGGAAGCTATGAAGGTGTTCGCAGCCGTCATGATCGTCACCGCCATCTGGTTCGTGCTCGCCTCGGTCCGTGAGGGCCGCGGGCACGCGCCCGCGCGCGGCGGCGGCGAGGCCTGGATGATCGAGCAGCACGACCCCGTCGTGCGTCTCGGTCGCGAGACCGCCATCCCGGCGGGTCATCCCCTGGCGCGGCTGTCCACCGATCCACCCGACACCCGGGGCTGACACCATGAGCAAGAAGCTTCTGATCGTCGCGATCGCGCTGGCGGCGCTCATCGGCTGGATGACGGCGGCGGCCATCGCCGCCGACGAGACGAAGGTGAAGGGCGCCACCCGCGAGGTCGAGAGCGGCGCCAAGAAGATCGGCGACGGCAAGGTCGGCGACGGCGTGGAGCAGACGGCCAAGGGCGTCGGCCACACCGTCGTCGAGGGCGCGAAGTTCACCGGCGAGAAGTTCAAGGAGTCCGGCCAGGCGGCCAAGCCGCCCGCCAAGAGCGCGTGGCAGCATCTGAAGGACGGCAGCGTCAAGGACAGCGCCAACGCGTTCGGCTCGAGCGTGAAGAACTTCTTCTCGAACCTCTTCTCCAACTAGTCATATGGGGGGCCCCGAAATGGCCCCCCAAACCCCCCCAGCGCTCGGGGCGGCCCGGCGAAGCCGTGCCACCCCTCGATCACGCGTAGAACAGCACGCGCTCCGGGCGAAGCCGTGCCACCCCTCGATCACGCGTAGGACAGCACGCGCTCCGGGCGAAGCCGTGCCGCCCCTCGATCACCGGTAGATCAGCACGCGTTCCCGTCGACGCCGCCACCCGGCGAGGTCGGCGGCCCAGGTGCGCTCGATCGCGTTCAGGCCGCGGCCGCTCTCCAGCGCGGGGCGGATTCCGTCGGTGCCGAGGAGGATGTCGATTGGCAGCCGGCGGCGCTCGAACTCGTACGGCGGCCGCTTCCACGCGAAGCGCCGGGGCGCGAGCCGGCGCGCCGTGCCGATCAGCGCGAGCCCGCTCAGGAACGGCTTGAAGCGCGCGCGATCGGTGACGTGCACCTGCACGCCGCCGCAGAGCCGGCCCGCCCACTTGTGGAACGTCGGCGTGAACCGCGCGGGTCGGAACGCGACGCCGGGCAGCCGGAGCGCCGTCAGCGCCTTCGCGTAGTCGTGAGCGTCGAGGTAGGGCGCGCCCACCCACTCGAAGGGCCGCGTCGTGCCGCGCCCCTCCGAGAGGTTCGTGCCTTCGATGAGGCAGCCGCCGGGATAGACGCGCGCGGTGTCGGGGGTCGGCATGTTCGGTGACGGCGGCACCCACGGCACGCCGGTGTCCTCCCAGAGCATCGCGCGGCGCCAGCCCCGCATCGGCACGACGGTGAAGCGCGGCGCGAGGGCGTGCTCGCGCGCGAGCCAGCGCGCGATCTCGCCCATGGTGAGGCCCGGGCGCGCGGGCAGCGGATAGAGCCCGACGAAGGAGGCGAAGGCCGGGTCCGGGAGGTTGCCCTCGACGATGGCGCCGCCGAGCGGGTTCGGGCGATCCAGCACGACGACCTCCACGCCCGCGCGCGCGCACGCGCGCATGGCGAGGGCGAGCGTCCACTGGAACGTGTAGTACCGCGAGCCGATGTCTTGCAGGTCCACGATGAGCGTATCGAGTCCGGCGAGCATCGCCGGCGTCGGCTCGCGCGTCGCGCCGTAGAGGCTGATGACGGGGAGCCGCGTGACGGGATCGCGCTCGTCGGCGATGCGCGCGTGGTCTTGCGGCGCGCCCCAGATCCCGTGCTCGGGCGCGAACAGCCGCGTCACGCGCACGCCGCGCGCGTCGGCGAGCAGCGCGGCGGCGTGCTCGAGCCGGCGATTCACCGAGGCCTGGTGGCTGAGCACGCCGATGGCGCGGCCGCGCAGGCTCGAGAGACGATCGCGCAGGAGCACGTCGAGGCCGGTCAGGACGGCGGGCACGCGCAGATGGTAGCGCAGCCGGTGATACCATGCGCGCCATGGCGCGCGGCGTCCGCTACGAACGGCTCGCCACGGAGCGGGCCAACCGCGCGAGCGCGCGTCTCGATCGCCTCGACGCCCGCGGCATCGCGCGGCTGATGAATCGCGAGGACGCGCGCGCCGTGCGCGCCGTCGGGCGCGCCGCGCGCGCGATCGCCGCCGCCGCCGAGCTGATCGTCGCCGCCCTCGGCGCGGGCCGCCGCCTGATCTTCGCTGGCGCGGGCACGAGCGGGCGGCTCGGCGTGCTCGAGGCCGCGGAGTGCCCGCCCACGTTCGGAACGTCGCCGCGCATGGTGCAGGCGATCATGGCCGGCGGCCGCGCGTCGGTGTTCCGCTCGCGAGAGGGCGCGGAGGACGACGCGCGCGCGGCGGTGCGCGCCGTGCGCGCGCGCGTGCGCGCGGGCGACGTCGTCGTCGGCGTGTCGGCGAGCGGTGTCACCCCATTCGTACGCGGCGCGCTGGCCGCCGCCCGGAGGCTCGGCGCGGGAACGGTTCTCGTCACGTGTAGCGGCGCGCGAGTTCCGGCGGACGTCACGATCTCGCTGGCGCCCGGCCCGGAGGTTCTCGCGGGCTCGACGCGGCTGAAGGCCGGCACGGCGACGAAGCTCGTGCTGAACACGCTGACGACGGCGAGCATGGCGCGGCTGGGGAAGGTCTACGGCAACCGGATGGTGGACGTGCAGCCGCGGTCGGCGAAGCTGCGCGCCCGCGCGGCGCGCCTGGTGGGCGAGATCGGCGGCGTGGCGCCGGTGCGGGCCCGCCGGCTGCTGGCGGCCGCCGGGGGACGCGTGCCCGTCGCGATCGTGATGGCGCGCAGGGACCTCACGGCCGATGCCGCTGCCCGCGCCTTGCGGGCGGCCGGGTCCCTGCGCCCGGTGATTGAACGCGCCGGGTACGCAGCGCGGTTCCCACCGCGCTAGCCGCGTCGGGCACCGGGATTGCTCTATGGAGTGGCGTGATCGTCCTTCGCTGCGCCTGGCATTCGCGATATCACGGCTACCCGCGCCTTCTCGGCGTCGCCTCGTGGCGTGGGCTCAGTGTGCAATTCTCTGACGGAATCTGCCCGACCTGTGCAAACCGCGTCATGGCCGACTACGCGCGGGCGGTGCCGCCCCCGGAGCGGCCGCACTGGCCGGGCACCGGGCGCGCGGCGGCCCTCTTCGTCGGGATCCCGCTGACCGCGGCGCTCGTGCTGGCGGCGGCCCCGCTCTCCGAGCCACCGGCCCAGCCGCCTGCCGTCTCCCTGCTGCCGGCGGCGCTCGTTCGCCCGGCGGCGGCGGCCGGCCCCGTCCTGCGCGCGCTGCGTCCTCCGCTGCGGCGCGACTGCGACGCGCCCGCGCGCGCGGCGGGCCGTTCCCGCGCCCAGGCGCCGGACGTCATCGTCGTCACGCCGCGGGCTGCTGCCCCGGCGCCACGCAATCCGAGCGTCCCGCGCATCATTCCCGTGATGGCTCCGCCCATGCCGCGGGCCGTCACGGGCCGCACCGGCCCGCTCGCGCCGCCGTTCATCGCCGCCGTCGTCCCCGGCGTCGAGCGCGTGGTATTGCAGTCGCCGTAACCGCTAGGCGTGGCTGGGGCCGGCGCTGTCCTCGAAGCGCGTCGGCGTCTTGCCTCGCAGGTAGTCGAAGTCCACGCCCTCGTTGGCCTGCAGCACGTGGTCCAGGAACAGCCGGCCGTAGCCGCGCGTGAAGTGCGGCGGGCGCGGCGTCCACGCCGCCCTGCGCTTGGCCAGCTCCTCGTCGCTCACGCGTAGCGAGAGCGTTCGCCGCGGAACGTCGAGCTCGATCTCGTCGCCGTCGCGCACGAGCGCGAGCGGCCCGCCCACCGCCGACTCCGGCGCCACGTGGAGCACGACCGTCCCGTAGGAGGTCCCGCTCATGCGCGCGTCGGAGATGCGGACCATGTCTTTCACGCCCTTTTGTAGCAATCGCGCGGGCACGGGCGCCGCGCCCCACTCGGGCATGCCCGGCGCGCCCTTGGGGCCCACGTGCTTGAGCACGAGCACGGACGTCTCGTCGATGGCGACCTTGGGATCGTCGATGCGCGCGTGGAGATCCACGTGGTCCTCGAAGACCACAGCGCGCCCGCGATGCGTCATCAGGTGCGGCGAGGCCGCCGACACCTTGATCACGGCGCCGTCGGGGCAGAGGTTGCCGGTGAGGATGGCGAGGCCGCCCTCCGCGGCGAGCGGCATTGCGAGCGGCCGGATCACGTCCTCGTTCCAGCACCTGGCATCGCGTACGTTGTCGGCCAGCGCGCGGCCGTTCACGGTCGGCTCGCCGCCGTGCAGGAGCGGCAGCAACTCCTTCAGCACGACGGGCAGTCCGCCGGCGTAGAAGAAGTCCTCCATCAGATATTTTCCCGACGGCTGCAGGTTCACGAGGAACGGCGTCGTGCGCGAGAGCTCGTCGAAGCGCTCGAGACCGAGCGGCACACCCGCGCGCCCGGCGATGGCGAGCAGGTGGATGACCGCGTTCGTCGAACCGCCGACGGCCATGAGGGTGCGGATCGCGTTGTCGAAGGCGCGCGCGGTGAGGATCTCCGACGGCTTCGGCCCTCCGGCCGTCGCCATCTCCACGGCACGGCGGCCCGCCATCTCCGCCTGCGCGAGCCGCCGCGAGTCCGGGGCGGGGATCGCCGCGTTGCCCGGCAGCGTCATCCCGAGCGCCTCGGCCATCGAGGCCATCGTGGACGCCGTGCCCATCACCATGCAGTGGCCCGGCGAGCGCGCCATGCACGACTCGGCCTCGCACAGCTCCTCGTCGGTGATGCGGCCCGCGCGCCGCTCGGCCCACAGGCGCCAGAGGCCGGTGCCCGAGCCGAGCTCCTCCTGGCGCCACTTGCCGCGCAGCATGGGCCCGCCCGTGACCATGATCGCGGGGACGTCGGCGGAGGCCGCTCCCATGAGCATCGCCGGCGTGGTCTTGTCGCAGCCGGAGAGCAGCACGACGGCGTCGAGCGGGTAGGCGCGGATGCACTCCTCGACGTCCATGGCCATGAGATTGCGGAACAGCATCGTCGTCGGCTTCATGAGCACTTCGCCCAGCGAGATGGTCGGGAACTCGAGCGGGAAGCCGCCGGCCGAGAGCACGCCGCGCTTGACCGCCTCCGCCACCTGGCGCAGGTGCGCGTTGCAGTTCGTCAGCTCGGACCACGAATTGGCGATGCCGACGACGGGCCGTCCGTCGAACATCACGTCGCTGAACCCCTCGTTCTTGAGCCACGCGCGATGCGCGAAGCCGTCGAGATCCATGCGGCCGAACCAGTTGCGGCTTCGCAGGCGGTGTGTTGTCATGGGTCCCTCCCGAGGCACCGATTATAGCGACGGAGGACTGCATGGCCCGGCTCGAGGGAAAAGTGGCGATCGTCACCGGCGGCGGCAGCGGCATCGGCCGCGGCATCGTGCTCGCCATGGCCAAAGAAGGCGCCGACATCGCCATTCCGGACATCCAGGTGCTGAACGCGGAGAAGACCGCCGACGAGGTGAAGGCGCTCGGCCGCAAGGCGCTGGCCATGAAGTGCGACGTCACCTCCAGCGCCGACGTGAAGCTGATGATCGACCGCACGCGCGACGTGCTGGGCCGCATCGACGTGCTCGTCAACAACGCGGGCATGGCCGCGCCGCCCGGCATGCCGTTCACCAACAACACCGAGGAGGACTGGGACCGCGCCTTCGCGGTGAACACCAAGTCCGTGTTCCTCACCTGCAAGGCCGTCACGCCCTATTTCCTCGAGCGCAAGGCCGGACGGATCATCAACATCGCGTCGATCGCGGGGCCGCTCTCGGCGGTGACCATGCCCGCCTACAGCGTGGCCAAGCAGGGCGTCATCACCTTCACCCGCGTCGTCGCCAAGGAGCTCGCGCCGCACCGGATCACCGTGAACGCCATCTGCCCGGGCGTCCTCTACACGGACTTCTGGCAGAAGCTCGCCCAGCACCTCGCCGACACCAACCCCGCCTTCAAGGGCATGACGGCCCGTCAGGTGTTCGAGAAGCGCGTGAGCGACATCGTGCCCATGAAGTGCGAGCAGACGCCGGAGGACATCGGCAACGCCGCGGTGTTCCTCGCCTCGGATGAAGCGCGCTATATCACGGGACAAGCACTGATGGTCGACGGTGGATGTGTGATGTGGTAGTGCGAGCCGCAGCCGTTCGACGGCGAGGCGAGCCTGTGAAGAGGTAGGCGGTGATGGACTTCGACTTCAGCGACAAGGAAGAGGCGTTTCGGAAGGACGTTCGGGCGTGGCTCGAGGCCAACGTGCCGGACGACCTCCGCGGCAAGGCCTTCGCGGCGTCGCGGGCGGACCCCGACGAGGTGCGCCGGCTGCGCGCCTGGCAGAAGACGATGTGGCAGGCCGGCTACGTCGGCATGAACTGGCCCCGGGAGTTCGGCGGCCGCGGCGCCACGCTGACCGAGCAGATCATCCTCTTCCAGGAGATGGCGCGCGCCGAGTCGCCGCAGTTCGTGAACCGCGGCGGGCTCTCGATGCTCGGGCCCACCCTGATGAAGTACGGCTCCCCCGCGCAGCAGAAGCGCCACCTCCAGCACATCCTCACCGCCGACGAGCTGTGGTGCCAGGGGTTTTCGGAGCCGAACGCGGGCTCGGATCTCGCCAACCTCCAGACCCGCGCGGTGCTCGACGGCGATCATTTCGTCGTGAACGGCCAGAAGGTGTGGACCTCGATGGCCCACGTGGCCGACTGGTGCTTCCTGCTCGTGCGCACGAAGCCCGAGGCGCCCAGGCACAAGGGCATCTCGTTCCTGCTCGTGGACATGAAGACGCCCGGGATCACGATCCGGCCCCTGCGCCAGATCACCGGCGAGGCGGAGTTCAACGAGGTCTTCTGGGACAACGTGCGCGTGCCGAAGGACAACCTCGTCGGCAAGCTCCACGAGGGCTGGGCGGTGGCCATCACCACGCTGGCCTACGAGCGCGATCTCCTGACCTTCATCCGCCACATCGCGCTGCGCAACGCCCTGCATCGCCTCGTGCGCCTGGCGAAGGAGCGCAAGCGCGGCGCCGATCCCATCGTGCGCCAGAAGCTCGCCGCGCTCTGGATCGGCGAGCAGGCGCTGCAGATGAACGCCTACCGCAGCCTCACGCGGATCCTGCGCGGCGGCGAGCCCGGGCCGGAGGGCTCGACCTCCAAGCTCTTCTGGAGCCAGCTCGACCAGGACCTGGCCCTGACCGCGACGGAGGTCATCGGCCCCTACGCGCAGATCGCCGAGGGCTCGGCGTGGGCGCCCGATCACGGTCAGTGGGAGTTCTACGAATTGCTCGCCCGCGGCAGCGGTATCCGCGCGGGCACCACAGAGATCCTCAAGAACATTCTGGGCGAGCGCGTGCTCGGCCTGCCCAAGGACTGACGCCATGAGCGACCTGCTCTACGAGAAGAAGGACAAGATCGCGACGATCACGCTGAACCGTCCCGACAAGCTCAACGCGTTCACGGGGCCGATGATCGAGGCGTGGGCGAAGTCGCTCGCCGACGCGCAGGCCGATCCCGACGTCAACGTGATCGTGGTCACCGGCGCGGGCCGCGCCTTCTGCGCGGGCGGCGACGTGGCGCGCATGGGCCAGGGCGAGCCCACCCAGCTCGACCACAAGAACAGCCTGTGGGAGGGCGTCCACCGCGTGCCCAAGACGCTGGAGACGGTGGACAAGCCGGTGATCGCCATGGTCAACGGGCTCGCCGTCGGCGCGGGGATGGGCATGACGGTGATGTGCGACGTCCGCTTCGCCGCCGAGTCCGCGCGCTTCTCGACGGGCTACGTGCGGGTGGGCCTGGTGCCCGGCGACGGTGACACCTTCTTCCTGCCGCGGCTCGTCGGCCCCGCCAAGGCGCTGGAGCTCTTGTGGACGGCGGATTTCATCGAGGCGCCGGACGCGCTGCGCCTGGGCATCGTGCAGCGCGTGGTGCCGGACGCCGAGCTGCGGGACGCCACCATGGCCTTCGCGCGCCAGATCGCCGACGGGCCGCAGATTCCCGTCCGCATGATCAAGCGGCTCGTCTACCAGTCGCTGAAGCTCGACCTGCGCACGCACCTCGACCTCGTGTCCTCCCACATGGCGATCGTGCGTCAGAGCGAGGACCACAAGGAAGGCGTGGCGGCCTTCAAGGAGAAGCGCGCCCCGAAGTTCAAGGGGCGCTAGACGCTGCGGTAGGCCGTGTACTCCATCTGCGCGGCGATCGTCTCGCGCGCGGCGGCGCCCCAGTACTTTTCCACGAGGTAGAGCCCGAGGTCGAGCGACGACGCGACGCCGCCCGCGGTGACCACGCGGCCCTCGTCCACGATGCGGCGGTCGCGCACGACCTCGCGGCAGAGCGGCTCGAGATCGTCGAACGCGTTGTGGTGCGTCGTGGCGCGCAGCCCCTTGAGATAGCCCGCCGCCCCCAGCAGCAGCGACCCCGTGCAGACGGAGGCGAGCGGCCGCGTCTCGCCCCACGTCGCGAGGTACTGCACGAAGCGCGCGTCGTGCATCAGCGTGCGCGTGCCGAAGCCGCCGGGCAGGAAGAGCAGATCGTAGCCCGCGAGGTCGTGGTAGACCTTGTGGGCGCGCACGGCGAGCCCCGAATCGTCCACGACCTCGGCCTCGGTGCCGATGAGCGTCACGCTCACGTCGGGGGCGATCTTCATGGGCGTCACGCGGCGGAGCGCGTCGTACACCCCGATGAGGTCGAGGAACGTCAGCCGCGGGAAGGCGAGCAGCGCGACCCGGCGCGGCGTCATCGCTGAACCTCCGCCACGCCCGCGAGGTGCCGCTGGGCGAGCGCCTGGTAGCCCTGGGGATTCGCCTTCACCCAGAACTCCGCCGGCGTGCCCGCGAGGGGGCCCTTCACCTTGGCCGGCGTGCCCATGGCCAGCATGCCCTCGGGCACCTCCGTCTCCGGCGTGACGAGCGCGCCGCCCGCGACCATGGCCCGGGCGCCGATCCGCGCGCCGTCGAGGACGGTGGCGCCGTTGCCGACGAGGGCCTCCTCGCCGAGCGACGCGGCGTGCACGGTGCAATTGTGGCCGACGGTGGCGCCGCGCCCGATCTCGACGCCGGCGCGGGGCGTCACGTGCACCACCGAGCAATCCTGCACGTTGGCGCCCGCGCGGACGACGATGGGGTTGAAATCGGCGCGCAGCACGGCGTTGTACCAGACCGAGGCGCGCTCCTCCACGGTGACGTCGCCGATGAGCACCGCCGTCGGCGCGATGAACGCCGTCGGATGAACGGTGGGGCGCTTGCCTTCGAAGCTGAAGAGTGGCATGGCTGGAACCCTCGCAGTATGCTCGACGTTGAGCGTTCATCTTATATGAGCCCACCCCGCATCGCCGCCGTCGCCACCGCGGTTCCGCCGCACCGCTTCACCCAGGCGGAGCTGCTGGCCCTCGCCGGCTACCGGGACGAGCGCCGCCGCGGGTTCTTCGCGGCGAGCGCCATCGACGGCCGCCACCTCTGGATCGATCCCGCGCGGTTCCGGCCCAACGAGACGGTGGACGAGCTGAACGCGCGCTTCCAGGAGGGCGCGCTCGCCCTCGCCGAGTCCGCCGCGCGCGCGACGCTGGCGCGCGCGGGCTGGACGGCGGAGGACGTGGACTTCATCGCGACCACGACGTGCACGGGCCGGATCACGCCGAGCCTCGACGCGCATCTCGTCGCGCGCCTCGGCGGCCGGAACGACATCCAGCGCGTCCACGTCGGCGACACGGGCTGCGCCTCGGCCGTGGTCGCGCTCCAGCAGGCCTGGAACCACCTGCGGGCGTTCCCGAGCCACCGCGCGCTCGTGGTCGCCGTCGAGATCTGCTCGGCGGCCTACTATCTCGACGACCGCCTGGAGAGCGCGGTCGCCCACGCGATCTTCGCCGACGGCGCGGCGGGGGTGGCCCTCGCCCGCGACGGCGCCGGTCCCGCCGTCGTCGAGCACCGCACGCTGTTCCGCTCCGAGCACCTGTCCGCCATGGGCTTCGAGTATCCCGGCGGGCGGCCGCGCGTCGTCCTCTCCAAGGACGTCCGCCGCATCGGCGCCACCATGATGGGCGAGATGGCGCGCGCGCTCATGGACACCCAGGGGCTGAAGCGCGACGACGTCGCCCACTGGGTGCTCCACTCGGCGGGCCGCCGCGTGCTCGACCGCGCGCGTGACCTGCTCGAGCTCACCGACGCGCAGATGGCGCACCCGCGCGCGGTGCTGCGCGAGCACGGCAACATGTCGTCGGCGACGATCCTCTTCGTGCTCGAGCGCCTGCTGCGCCTGGAGACGCCCGTCCCGGGCGACTGGGGCCTCATGATCGGCCTCGGGCCAGGCTTCGCGGCGGAAGGCGCGCTCCTGCGCTGGTGATGCGACGCGCGGCGGGCGCGCGCGAGTACCTCGACGGCCGCGTTCCGGCCGCCGATCTGGCCGCCACCCTCGCCGACCTCGACCGTCTCAACGCGTGGTTCGGCGGCCACGCCCTCTCGCTCGCGCGCGTGAAACGCATCGCCGCGGACGTCCCCCGCTCGCGCCCGCTGAGCGTGGTCGACGTCGGCGGGGGCGACGGGGCGTTCGCGCGCCGGGTGGTGCAATGGACGCGGCGCGTCGGGCGCAGCGTGCGCGTGCTCGTGATCGACCACGACGCGGCGACGGCGTCCCTGGCGTCGGCGGCGTGCGCGGCGTACCCGGAGATCGCGATCGTGCGCGCCGACGCCACCGCGCTGCCGCTGGCCGCGGCCGCCGCCGACGTCGTGCACGCCAGCCTCACCCTCCACCACCTCGAGCCCGAGGACGCCGTGCACGCGCTCCGCGACATGCGGCGCGCCTGCCGCGGCCGCGTGGTCGTCAACGATCTCGTGCGCACGCCGCTGGCGCTGGGTCTCGTGTGGCTCGCCACGCGGGCGCTACGCATGCACCCGATGTCGCGTCACGACGGGCCGCTGTCCGTGCGCCGCGCCTATGCGCCCGCCGAGCTCGGCCACCTCTTCGACGCGGCCGGCGTCACGCGCGCGACCCTCACGCGATACCCCTGGCTGGCGCGACTCGTGGTGGAAGCGATATGACCCGCGCCGCCGACGTCGTGGTGGTCGGCGCGGGTCCCGCCGGCGCGGCCACCGCCATCCTGCTCGCCGAGCACGGGCTCGCCGTCACCGTCCTCGAGCGCGGCCGCCGCACCCGGCCGAAGATCTGCGGCGAGTACCTGAGCCCCGAGGCCGGGCGCCTCCTCGATCGCCTCGGCGCGCTGAAGGCGGTGGACGCGGGCGGCGCGACGGCCCTCTACGGCATGCGGATCACAGCGCCCGACGGCACCGTGCTGGACGGCCGCTACGGCCCCGTGGGCGCCTACCGGCCCTACGTCGGCCACGCCCTCGGCGTGGCGCGCGCCACGCTCGACGGCGCGCTGCTCGACCGCGTGCGCGCGCTGCCCGTCGACCTGAGGGAAGGCGTCCGCGTCACCGACGTGCTGGTCGAGGGCGGGCAGGTCGCGGGCGTGCGCGGGGTCGACGAAAACGGCGCCGCCGTCGAGGCGCGCGCGCGCGTGGTGGTGGCCGCCGACGGCCGCGCGTCGGTGATCGCGCACCGGCTCGGCTGCCGCCAGGCGCATCGGCTCGCGCGGATGGCGCTCGTCACCTACGTCGCGGACGTGCCGGAGTGCCGCGACGTCGGCGAGATCTTCGTCGATCCGCCGGACTACGCGATCCTCAACCCGCTCGCGCCCGAGCGCGTCAACCTGAGCCTGGTGGTGCCGCTCGCCCACGCCGTCCCGTGGCGCGCGCGGCTCGAGGACTTCTTCGCGGCGCGGGTGAAACACCTGCCGCACCTCGCCCGGCGCCTCGCCGGCGCCCGGCGCGTCGCGCCGCTGGCGACCCTCGGCCCGCTCGCGTACCGCGTGACGCCGCCCCGCGAGGGCGGCGTGCTCTTCGCGGGCGACGCGGCGGGGTTCTACGATCCGTTCACGGGCGAGGGGATCTTCACGGCGCTACGCTCGGCGGAGCTGGCGGCCGAAACGCTGCTCGCGGCGCTGCGCGCCGGCGACGTGTCGGCGGCGGCCCTCGACGCCTACCGCCGGGCCCGCCGCGCGGCCTTCGCCGACAAGGAGCGCGTGACGCGCGGGCTCCAGGCGTTGATCGCCCACCGGCGGCTCGCCAATCTCGCGGCGCGCTGGATGGCCGCGCGGCCGCGCGTGCTCGGAGCCCTCCTCGGCGTCATCGGCGACTACGTGCCGCCCCGCGCGCTGCCACGGCTGCTGTTGTCGTAGAATCGCGGGCCATGGCCTCGGGACGCTCCGACAACCTGCCGCGCCGGTTCGCCAAGATCTACACCGCCGCCATCACCGACGTCATGGACGAGATTGGTCTCCTGCGCCAGACGCTGCCGCACGCCCTCCAGCCCCTCACGCCCGACATGCGGATGGCGGGCTACGCCTTCACCGCGCGCGGCCGCACGTACCGCGGCCGGCCGAGCGAGCGCGACGCGACGCTGCGGAAGTTTCTCGGCATGCTGGGCGCCGTGCCCGCCGACTCCGTGCTCGTGCTCGCCGCCAACGACAACGAGGCGGCGCACTTCGGCGAATTGTCCGCGCAGTGGTTCAAGACCCGCCGCGTGCGGGGCGCGGTGATCGACGGAAGCACGCGCGACGCTGCCTCGATCGCGCGCGCGCGCTTTCCCACCTTCGTGCGCTACCGCAGCCCGCAAGACTCCGTCCCGCGCTGGCGCGTCAGTGACTGGGGCCAGCCGCTCATCCTCGGCGGCGTGCGGATCAACCTCGGCGACATCGTGGTCGGGGATCTCGACGGCGTGGTCGTCGTGCCGCGGCGCGCGGCCCACGAGGTGCTCCAGCGCTGCGAGCGGCTGGTGGGGACGGAGAACAAGGTCCGCACGGCCGTCAAGCGGGGCATGACCCCGCTCGACGCCTACAAAAAGTTCGGCGCGTTCTGAGTGCATGGGGGGCCTCGACATGGCCCCTCCCCAACGCTCGAAGCGCCCCGGGGAACCCGTGGCGCTCCTCGATAACCCGCTCGGTGTCGCGCTCTAGCGCGCGCGCCGGCGCGCCGCGCGAGGCGCGGCGTGGACGGGCTCGTCGTCGGCGACGGCGCCCACGCCGGCGATCTCGGGCAGGCCCGCTTCCTTCAGCGGACGATTGATCCGGTCGCGAATCCACTTGGCGTCCCACCACTCGAGCGGCGTGACCGACACGCCCGAGACCAGCACCTCGAAGTGGAGGTGATCGCCGATGGCGAGCCCGGTGGCGCCGGTGCGGCCGAGCTCCTGGCCCTTCGTCACCTTGTCGCCGACCTTCACGTCGATCGACGACAGGTGCGCGTAGAGCGTCTGCAGCCCGAGGCCGTGGTCGAGGATCACCGCGTTGCCGTAGATCGTGAGGGGCCCGGCGAAGGCCACCGCGCCCGCGTTGGCGGCCGGCACCGGCGACTGCTTGGTGGACGCGAGGTCGTAGCCGTAGTGCACCTGCGTATCGACCGGGCGGCCGTCATAGACGTAGGTGCGCGTCTCCGCGAAGTTGGAGAAGACCTTGGTGTTGCGCGGCTGCGTGAACGGGCCCTCCCACAGCGGCGCGTCCGCCGTCTTCGTCCCGATCTCGCGCTTCTTCTCCTCCGCCTCCTTGCGCTGGTCGCGATTGATGACGAGGAAGCCGTCGAGGAGCGGCTGCGAGGGCGGCCGCTGCGGGTAGAGCTCCGGCACCTTGGCCTGGAGGAAGGCCTCGCTGATCTTGATGGTGTCGCGCGGGAAGGCGCGCGGCTTGAGCTCGCCCGGGACGCCGCGCTGGGTGACGTTGCCCGCCTCGTCGCGCGCGGTGATGGCGACGGGCGTGCCGGCGGCGTGATCGTAGGGCAGCGCGACGAGCGCCACGCGGCCGCCCTTGTCGGGCGGGCCGTACGGGAACGAGGGGAACGCCCGCGCGCCGACGGTGACGTCCGTGCGCTGCGCGTCGTTCACGCGGAAGGCCACGAGCTGGACGCCGCCGGGCGACACGTAGCGCGTGGCGGCGAGGATGTCGAGCTTCGGCGGCGTGAGGTCGATGACGACGGCCTGGCTCGCCACGGGCCGCTCCGCGTGCTTGAACGGCCGCCAGAAATCGTCGCGCGCCCACACTTCCACGGTGGCCGCGCCCTCGCGCAGGCCGAGCGACGCCGTCTCGAACGCCACGGGCACTTGCACGCGCGCGCCGGGCGCGTCGTGCTTGGCCACCACCACCGGCTTGCCGCCCTGCACGACGCGCACCTCGGCGCGCGTGACGTTGCCGCGCGACGCCTCGAGCGTGACGGGGAACGCCGGCTTGTGTCCGATGAACCGCGGGACGGCGAGCGTGGCGTGCACGCCGGGCACGGTCTGGCGCCAGCCGAGGTACGAGACGGGCGCGACGACAGCGAGGATGATGAGCAGGAGGACGAGCAATCCGGAGCTGAAACGGGACCGCGGAGGCACGACGCGAATGATACCACGCGCTTGCTTGACACCCCCCCGACCCCCCGCTAGATTGGCGCGGTGTCCACCGTCTGGTTGATCCCCGCTCTCCCGCTCGCGGGCGCGCTCGTCAACATGCTCCTGGGACGCGTGATCGGGCGGGCGGCGCACTGGATCGCCGTGCCCGCGCTGGTGGGCTCGTTCCTCGCGTCGTGCGCGGTCTTCGCGCGCGTGTGGAAGGGCGAGGCGTTCACGGCCACGCTCTTCACGTGGATCGTGGCCGGCGACTTCGAGACGTCGGTCGTGGCGCACGTGGACACCCTCACGGGCGTGATGCTCCTCGTCGTCACCGGCGTGGGCATGCTCATCCACTTCTACTCCGTCGGCTACATGCACGGCGATCCGGGCTACGCCCGCTACTTCGCGTACCTCAACCTGTTCGTGTTCTCGATGACGATGCTCGTGCTGGCCGGCAACTTCCTCGTCCTCTACGTGTTCTGGGAGGCGGTGGGCCTCTGTTCCTACCTCCTGATCGGCTTCTGGTACACGCGCGACTCCGCGGCCGCCGCGGGCAAGAAGGCGTTCATCGTCAACCGCGTGGGCGACTTCGGCTTCGGGCTGGCCATCATGTGGATCTGGCTCGTGCTCGGCACCCTCGACTACGCCGCGGTGTTCAAGGGCGCCGAGACCCTGGCCCCCGCCACGGCCACCGGCATCGCGCTCCTGCTCTTCATGGGCGCGTGCGGCAAGTCCGCGCAGGTGCCGCTGCACGTCTGGCTGCCCGACGCCATGGAAGGCCCCACGCCGGTCTCCGCGCTCATCCACGCCGCCACCATGGTGACGGCGGGCGTGTACATGGTCGCGCGCAGCCACGCCATCTTCGAGCGCTCCGGGTTCGCGCTCGAGGTCGTGCTGTGGGTCGGCGTGATCACCGCCGTCTTCGCGGCCACCATCGGCCTCGTGCAGACGGACATCAAGCGCGTGCTCGCGTACTCCACGGTCAGCCAGCTCGGCTACATGTTCGCCGCCCTTGGCCTCGGCGCGTACGCGGCCGGCATCTTCCACCTCGTCACCCACGCCTTCTTCAAGGCCCTCCTCTTCCTCGGCGCGGGCTCGGTGATCCACGGCCTGCGCGGCGAGCAGGACCTCCGCAAGATGGGCGGGCTCGCGCCCCGCATGGTGACGACCACCATCACCATGACCATCGGCGCCGCCGGCCTCGCCGGCGTGCCCGGGCTGGCGGGCTTCTTCTCCAAGGACGAGATCCTCGCGGCGGCCTTCCACGGCCACCGGGTGGCGTGGGCGCTCCTGCTCGCGGGCGCCTTCATGACGGCCTTCTACACGTTCCGCCTGATCTTCCTGGCCTTCTTCGGCGCGCCGCGCATGTCCAAGGACGTCGCGCACCACGTGCACGAGTCGCCGCGCGTGATGACGTGGCCCCTCGTCGTGCTGGCCGGGCTCACGCTCGTCGCGGGCGCCGCCCTCGGCATCCCCTCCGAGCACGGCACGCCGTTCGCGCGCTTCCTGACCCCGGTGCTGCCCGCGCACGGCGGCGAGCACGGCGGCGTGGCCGGCATCATGCTGCTCGTGCTCTCCGCCGTGGTGGTGGCGGCGGGTATCGTGCTGGCGTGGTTCATGTACATGGCGACGCCCGTGAAGGCGGACGCCATCGGCCGTCCCTCCACGCCCCTCATGCGGCTGCTCCTCAACGCGTGGTACGTGGACTGGCTCTACGACCGCGCGATCGTGCGGCCGCTCTATGCGCTGTCCGTGGTGCTGGCCAACGCCTTCGACCTCGGCGTGATCGACGGCATCGTCAACGGCCTGGGCCGCGCGGTGGCGTGGGGATCGGCGGGGCTGCGCCGGCTCCAGACGGGCTACGTCGTGAACTACGCGCTGACCATGCTCGCGGGCGCCGTCATCTTCGTCGCCTACTTCTTGAGCCGATGAAGACGAATCCACGGTGTTCTCGACCCACGCCGTTGAGCGGAGCCCGGCGTGTCTAGAACAGGCCACCCACGGCGCAAGCCGGTCTCGCGGCCCCCGCTCCAATGACGCTCCCTCCGATCGGCGTTCTGACCGTCGTGACCTTCCTGCCGGCGCTCGGCGCGCTCCTGCTGCTGTTCCTGCCGCGCCGCCACGAGCCGGCGGCGCGCTGGGCGGGGCTGGTGGTGAGCGTGCTGACGTTCGTGGCGTCGATTCCGCTGTGGACGCGCTTCGACGCCGGCGACGCCGACATGCAGTTCGAGGAGTTCCTGCGCTGGATGCCCGGGCTCGGCGTCGGCTACCACGTCGGCGTGGACGGCATCAGCGTGCTCCTGGTGCTGCTCACCACGTTCCTCATGCCGGTGGCGCTGGCCTCCGCCTGGCACGCCATCGAGGACCGCACGAAGGAGTTCGTGATCGCCATGCTCCTGCTGGAGACGGGCATGGTGGGCGTCTTCGTCTCCCTCGACCTCTTCCTCTTCTTCGTGTTCTGGGAGGCGATGCTGATCCCGATGTACTTCGTCATCGGGGTGTGGGGTGGCGCCAACCGCGTGTACGCGGCCATCAAGTTCGTGCTCTACACGATGGTGGGCTCGGCCCTCATGCTGGTGGCCATCCTCGTCCTCTACTACCAGCACGGCGCGGCCACGGGGACCTACACCTTCGACCTGCCGATTCTCGTGCGCTTCGTGCTGGCGCCGGGGCTCGCGCAGAACCTCATGTTCCTGGCCTTCGCGCTCGCCTTCGCCATCAAGGTCCCGCTGTTCCCGTTCCACACGTGGCTGCCCGACGCGCACGTGGAGGCGCCCACGGCGGGCTCGGTGATCCTGGCCGGCGTGCTCCTGAAGATGGGGACGTACGGCTTCCTGCGCTTCTGCCTGCCGCTTTTCCCTGACGCGAGCCTCGACTTCGGCCCCGTCGTGTACGCGCTCGCGGTGATCGGGATCGTCTACGGCGCGCTCGTGTCCACCGTGCAGCCCGATCTCAAGAAGCTGGTCGCCTACTCCAGCGTGAGCCATCTCGGCTTCGTGATGCTCGGCCTCTTCACGCTGACGCCGCAGGGCCTCGTGGGCGGGATCGTCCAGATGGTCAACCACGGGCTCTCGACGGGCGCGCTCTTCCTCATGGTCGGCATGATCTACGAGCGCCGCCACACGCGGCTCATCTCGGAGTTCGGCGGCCTGTGGGCCACCATCCCCGGCTTCTCCGCGCTCTTCCTGCTCGTCTGCCTGTCGTCGGTGGGCCTGCCCGGGCTCAACGGCTTCGTCGGCGAGTTCCTGATCCTGGTCGGCGCGTTCTCGGTCAACAAGTGGCTCGCGGCCGCCGCCACCACCGGCATCGTCTTCGCCGCCGTCTACCTCCTCTGGATGTACCAGCGCGTCGCCTTCGGCGAGATCCGCCACGAGGCGAACCGCCGGCTGCGTGATCTGACGCCGCGCGAGTGGGCCGTGCTGGTGCCCGTGCTCGTGTTCATCGTCTGGATCGGCGTCTACCCGAAGCCGTTCACGACGAAGACCGAGGCCACGGTGCAGGCCCTCATCGCGCAAGTCGAGAGCAAGGCGTCCGTGGCGCGCGTGCCGGTCTCGCTCCAACAGGCGGCGCGGTGATTCCGGCCCCCCCGGTCGCCCTCGGCGCGGTGCTGCCCGCGCTGATCGTGTTCGGCGCCGGCGTGCTCGTGCTGCTGCTCGATCTCGTGCCGCCGCGCACGAAGGACCACCTGGGCGGCGTGGCCCTGGCGGGGATCGTCGGCGCGCTCCTCGCCTCCGTGTGGCTGTGGTCGCAGGGCACGGAGATCCGCGCCTTCCGCGAGATGGTGCTGCTGGACCGCTACGCGCTCTTCTTCCACGTCGTGATCTGCTACGCCTCCGCGCTGGCCGTGCTGCTCTCCATCGACTACCTGCGGCGCAACGGCGTGGAGTCGGGCGAGTACTACGCGCTCGTGCTGTTCTCGACCGCCGGCATGCTGCTGCTCGCCTCGGCGGGCGACCTGCTCGTGGTCTTCCTGGGCATCGAGCTGATGTCGCTCTCGCTCTACGTGCTGGCCGGGATCTTCAAGACGCGGCTGGCCTCGGCCGAGGCGTCCATGAAGTACTTCCTGCTCGGCGCCTTCGCCACGGGCTTCCTCCTCTACGGCATCGCCCTCATCTACGGGGCGACGGGCTCGACGAACTTCGACCGCATCGCCGCCGCGGTGGCGGGACGGCCGCGCGACACGATGATCACCATCGGGCTGGGCCTGCTCCTGGTGGGCTTCGGCTTCAAGATCTCGTCGGTGCCGTTCCACATGTGGGCGCCCGACGTTTACGAGGGCGCGCCGACCTCGGTGACGGCGCTGATCGCCACCGGCTCCAAGGCCGCTGCCTTCGCGGCGCTGATCCGCGTGCTCACGGGCGCGCTGCGCGCGACGCAGCCGGACTGGAGCGTGCTCCTGTGGGCGGTCGCCGTCGTCACCATGACGGCCGGGAACGTCATCGCCATCGCGCAGTCGAACCTCAAGCGGATGCTCGCGTACTCCTCGATCGCCCACGTCGGCTACATGCTGGTGGGGCTGGTGGCGGGCGGCGCGCCGGGCGCGGGCGCCGTCCTCTT
>DASYTM010000179.1:0-2815 GCA_036002345.1 Candidatus Methylomirabilota bacterium
CGTGACGTTCTCGATCATGCTCAGCGACTTCTTCGACACCATGGGCACGATCATCGGCGTGGGCGGCAAGGGCGGCTTCCTCGACGCCCACGGCCGGCTGCCGCGCGCGGAGCGCGTGCTCCTCGTCGACTCGCTGGGCGCCGCCGCGGGCGGCTGGGCCAACGCCAGCAGTAACACCACCTACATCGAGAGCGCGGCGGGCGTGGCCGAGGGCGGCCGCACCGGGCTCGTGCCCGTGGTGACGGGACTCCTCTTCCTGGGCGCGATGTGGTTCTCGCCGCTCGCCAGCGTGATCCCCGCGCAGGCCACCGCGCCCGCGCTGATCATCGTGGGCTTCTACATGATGGCGGTGGCGCGCGACATCCCGTGGGACGATTACGGCGAGGCCATCCCGGCCTTCGTCACGATGCTGGTGATGCCGTTCACGTGGTCGATCACCAACGGCATCGGCGCGGGCTTCGTGACCTTCGCGGCGATCAAGCTCCTGGGCGGGCAGGGGGCGCGCGTGCACTGGATGGTCTACGCTGCGTCCCTCGCCTTCATCGTGTACTTCGCGCTGCCGCTCGTCGAGCGCGCGCTCGGCGGCTAGGGAGACTCATGACGACGAGCCGGACCCTGATCCTCGTGACGCTGACCGTGCTGACCGCCGCCCCCGCGGCGGCCCAGGCTCCGGACGCGGACTGCCAGGCCGGGCGCGAGAGGCTGGCCGGGCACGCGCGCGCCTCGGACGCCGTGCGAAAGCTTCTCGCGGGCCGCGCCGGCACCGCGCCGGCCGCCAGCACGCCGGCCGTGGCGCCGGGCGGGCGCGCGGCGGAGGTCCGAACGCGGCTCGCGGAGATCCCCCGCGAGCGCCAGCGCGCCGAGGACACGCGGGTGGCGGCGATGGTGCGGCTCGACTTCTCGCGCGCCGCGCAGGCGCAGGCCCAGCTCGAGGCGCTCGAGGCGGAGAGGAAGAAGCTCGAGCGCGAGCTGGCGACGCTGCCGGCCGGCGCCGGAGCGCCTCCGGCGCCCGCTACGCCCGCCGCGCCCGCGGCCGGCCTCACCGACGCCGACCGCGTGCCGTGCCGCGACGTGGCTGCCACCCTCGACGCCGCGGTCAAGACGCGGCGCCGGGAGCTCGGCGCGCGCGAGGCGCAGCCGGGGGCGATCCCGCTCCTGCCGCTGCGCGGCCAGACGGCGGCGGCGGTGGCCCGCGAGCTGGCCGCCCAGTTCGCGCCGTGGCCCGACGCGGCAGGGCAGGTGGGACTCCTCGACCAGGACGGGCGCGGCCGCATCGACGCCGTCGTCGACGTCCCGGCCAAGGATCTCTTCCGCGTGGTCCGGCTGCGCGGCGACGGCGCGCTCGGCGTGGACGTCTTCGCAGCCGACGCGAACGCGACCGGGTATGGCGAGGCGGCGCGCCGGCTCGAGGAGGCGGCGCTGCGCCGCGGGGGCCGAAAGCTCGAGGACGTGCTGACCGCGCGGCCCGCGGGGCCGACGCGGGTCGTCTCCGAGACGTCCGAGGCGCGGCGGACGCTCGGCCGGCTCTCCGCCGGCGAGTTCGCGGAGGCCGCGAAGGCCGAGCCCGGGGCGCGCGCCGTCGAGTTCGAGAACTTGCGCGGCGAGATCGTGCGCGTGCTGGAGGTCGTCAGCCCGACGGCGAGCGGCGTGGACTGGCGCCGGGTCGTGGTGATCGTGACACCGGGCGCGCCGGAGTCGTGGGAGGAGACCACGCTCCGGCTCAAGCCCGTTTCGTTCTGGCGCACCGACGCCGAGCTGACGATTGCCCGGGAGACGCGCGGCGGAGGCGCCGCCGCCCCCCAGCGGACGGTCACCGGACCCGTATCCTTCAGCCTGGAGCGCTGAGCCGGGGACAACCGCCGGCAGTTTCGTTTATCGCCTCGTAAATATCTGTTATCACGTCGCTTTGCTTGACAGGCCCCGGGGGCTTGGCTACAATCCCGAAACTCGGCAGACCCCTCCGAAGCAACGGAGTCTCGACCCATCTCGCGCATCGGTGGAGGTGAAGTGGATTTGACGCTGGACACGTTTCCCAAGCTGGCGCGGGAGAACGCCCGTCGCATGCCCGAGCGCGTCGCGATCCGCGAGAAGGACTACGGGATCTGGCAGTCCACCACGTGGGCCGATTACTTCACCCAGGCCCGCGCCATTGCGCTCGGCCTGGCCTCGCTCGGTTTCCGCCGCGGCGACAAGGTCGCCATCGTGGGCGACAACCGGCCCGAGCTGTACTGGGCGGTGCTCGCCACCCAGGCCCTCGGCGGCGTGCCGGTGCCGCTCTACCAGGACTCCATCGAGAAGGAGATCGAGTACATCATCGATCACGCGGAGGCGCGCTTCGCGATCGTGGAGGACCAGGAGCAGGTGGACAAGCTCCTGAGCGTCCGCACGCGCTGCCCGCGGCTCGAGACGATCGTGTACGACGACGCGCGCGGCATGCGCGCCTACAGCGACACGTGCCTGATGAGCCTGGCCGAATTGCAGGAGGCCGGGCGCAAGTTCGAGATCGGCCACCCCACGCACTTCGACGACGAGATCGCGCGAGGCCGCGGCGAGGACGTCGCGATCATCTGCTACACGTCGGGCACGACGGGCGCGCCCAAGGGCGCGATGCTCTCGCATCGCAATCTGATCGTCACCGCGGGCAACGCCGCGCGCGCGGAAGACCTGAAAGCGGACGAGGAGATCCTCTCGTACCTGCCCATGGCCTGGGTGGGCGACCACGTCTTCTCCTACGCGCAGGCGATCCTGGTCGGCTTCGCCATCAACTGCCCGGAGAGCGCGGCCACCGTGCTCTCGGATCTCCGCGAGATCGGCC
>DASYTM010000180.1:0-5022 GCA_036002345.1 Candidatus Methylomirabilota bacterium
GCCAGCCTCTGGCGACGCATCCGAGCGGAGGCAGGCGATGAAGGCTAGGCGGAACGACAGGATCGGTCAGATTTTCGCCGACGGCCGGAAGGTCGACGAGGCCGTCAGATTGGCCGCCCGAGACGCGATCCGCGAGCACCAGAAGCGCAAGCTCCCCGTCGTCATCTGGCGTGATGGACGCACGGCATTGGTGCCCGCGGAAGAGCTGAACGGCGCCGTCGTCACACGTAGCCCTCGCGGCGGTCGTGCTCCCGCTCCGCGGCCGGCCGCTCCGCCGGCGGCCCGAAGCCACCGCCGCCGCACGTCTCGATCAGCACCACGTCGCCGCGCGTGAGCCGCAGGCTCACCTTGCCGCCGACATCCCGCGCGCCGGGCGTGCCCGGGTTCAGCGTGATCCTGTATGGCAGCCCGTCGCCGCCGCCGGCCACGCCCCACGGCGGCACCACGCGGCGGTCGAGCATGCTGGTCAGCGTCACCTCGGGCGCGACCACGCGATAGGCGCGGCGGAAGCCGAGCCCGCCGCGGTGCCGGCCGTCGCCGGCCGAGCCCGGCCGCAGCGCGTGCTCTTCCACGCGCAGCGGGTATTCCGCTTCGACCACCTCCGTCGGCGTGTTCATCACGTTCGACATGTACACGCGCAGGGCTGAGGCGCCGTCGCGATTTGAGCCAGCGCCTTCACCACCGCCGTGGGTCTCGTAGAAGATCGCCCACCGGCCTTCGGACGTGCGCGTGCCGAAGATCAGCACGCCGGAGGTCGACGGCCCGCTCGCCGTGACGCGGTCGGGCAGGGCGGCGGCCAGCGCCCGGAAGATCGCGTCCACCGCGCGCTGCGAGGTCTCGTGGTTGCCGCCCACCACCGGCCGGTCGAAGTCCGCGTTCAAGATGTTGCGCGGCGGCACGATCACGGAGAGCGGCCGGTAGCAGCCGTCGTTGGGCGGCACCTCTGGCGCCGCGATCGTCTTGATCGCGTAGTACACCGCCGAGCACGCGATGTAATAGGTGGTGTTGACGGGCCCGCGCGCCTGCGGCGCCGTCCCCGTGAAGTCGAACGTCGCCTCGTCCCCCCGGATCTCCACGCGCACCCGGATCGGCAGTGGCTTGTCATCCACGCCGTCGTCGTCCAGCCAGTCCTCGCCCGTGTAAACGCCGTCGGGCAGGGCCTTGAGCGCGGCGCGCATCGCGCTCTCGGAGGCCGCGTGCAGCGCCTCGAAGCAATCTGAGAGCGTGTCGGCGCCGTAGCGCTCGACCAGCTCTTTGATCCGCCGCGCCGCCACGTCGTCGGCCGCGAACTGGGCGAAGATGTCGCCCCGGCGCTCATCCGGGCTCCGGAGGTTGGCGAGGATGATGTCGATCTTCTCCTCGTCCGGCCCGTCGGCCGAGAAGAGGCGAATAGGCGAGATGCGCACGCCTTCTTGATACGACTCCGTCGCCCACGGCACGTAGGAGCCCGGCACCGCGCCGCCGATGTCCGCCCAGTGCGCGAGGTTGATCGCGAAGGCCACCAGCTTTTCCCCGGCAAACACCGGCCGGATGGCCTTCACGTCGGGCAGGTGATTGCCGCCGACCTCCGGCAGGTTCAGGAACCAGACGTCGCCCTCGCGCAAGCGCTCGGCCGGCACGCGCTCGAGGAACTTCTTCACCGTGAACGCCATCACGCCCATGTGGATCGGGATGTCGCGCCCCTGGGCGACCAGCCGCCCCTCGGCGTCGGTCAGCGCGGAGGAGAGGTCGCCCGCTTCCTTCAGGAGCGGCGAGCGCGCCGAGCGCATGAGCACGACGGACATCTCCTCGGCGATCGCGTAGAGCGCGTTGCGCACAACCTCGAGGGTGACGGGGTGGGGGGTCATGGGCGAACGCAGCGGCGGACGTCAGGCACTTCGCCGCTTGGTCCGGCGACCCGGGGCAAGCAGCGCGCGGAGCGCCTTGTTCACTGCAGCGGCGTCTGGGAACGCAGCCGCGACGTCTGGCTCGAGGACGACGACGTTCGTTCCGGACGGGTAGCGGCCTACGTATTTGCCGCGGACGCCGCCGCGGAAGTCGTACTCGGGCCGCATCGTGTCGCGGTCGGGCCGCGCTCTAGCTCTCTTCTTCATAGATCTGTTCTCTCGGCGGCTGGCTCGCCGCGCGCCGATGACTCGGACCGATGAGTGTCCGGCTCAGCGGCTGATCTCCGGCACGGAGAGACCGCGGCAAATCCTCCGAGCGAGCACATCGGAGATCTCGGTGTGACGCGGCACTGCCTCGACCGCACCCGTGGCAGGATTCGTCCACAGCGAATGTGACCGGCCTTCTCGTTTCAGGTGGCAACCGTGCTTCCTCAAGTGACGAAGCAAGTCGCCACGCTTCACCCGACGACGACTTTCTCCCGACGCGCCGTAGCAGGTACACCTCGAAGCCCGTCCTTACGGCGATCCTCGAGGATGAGTGCGATCGCGTTGGCCAAACTTTTCAGAGCGGCGGATTTGGTCTTGCCCTGACCGTTCGCCCCAGGGATCTCCGGGCAGTAGGCGATGTACCAGCGGCCGTCGCGCTCGACCACCGCCGTGAACTCATTTCGCATAGCTAGCTGCCTTCGGGGGTTTGCCAGACGATCGAGCGTGTCGCGGGCGGGTCGCGCCCGGCTGGGATCGCGGCGATACGCGGCGAGCCGCTCCCGGGCAAGTTGCAGATGGGATTTCAGGAGCGGAATCCTGCCACGTCGCTTCGATCTGTGGGCTCGTGCTCTTCGAGGTCGCGACGCCATGGCCCGACTCTACGCAGCGCGCCGTTTGCGTGTCAATGTCCACAAAAGGATTCACGCCGCGGCCTCGAGGAGGAGGTTCCCCAGCCGGTCGGCCGTGCAGCGCTGGCCGGGATAGACGAGCGTGGTGGACCACTCATCCTCGATCAGCGCGGGCCCTTTCACGGCGACACCGGGCGCCAGCGCCGCGCGGTCGTAGCGCGGTAGCGCGACCTCGCGCCCCGCGAAGTGCCCGCGCTGCTCGCCGATCACGCCCGGCGTGCCGCTCGGCTCGAATGGCGACAGCGCCACCGCCACGTCGGGCACGCGCGCCACCACGCGCAGGTTGACGCACTCCACGCTCTCGCCGGTGGCGTAGCCGTAGAGCTGGCGGTGACGGCGCTCGAACTCCGCGCGCAGCGCCTCCGGCGTGTCGCGCCACGGGACGTCGATCTCGTAGTTCTGCCCGCTGTAGCGCAGATCCGCGCTCCACTGCACGGCGATCCGCTCCGTCGCGATGCCCTCGTCGGTCAGCGGCGTCACGCACTGCGCCTGCAGCTCGTAGAGCCGCGTCTCCGCCGGCTTCGCCTCCCACGCCTCCAGCCGCCCGCGATACGTCCGTACCGCGTCGTAGCGCAGCGGCGAGACCAGGCAGCCCAGGGCCGAGAAGGCCCCCGAGTGCGCCGGCACCAGCACGCGCGCGATCCCGGCCGCGGCGGCCAGCGCCCCGGCGTGCACGGGCCCCGCGCCGCCGTAGGCGATCAGCGTGAAGTCGCGCAGGTCGTAGCCGCGCTGCACGGAGACCAGGCGCAGCGCGCGCAGCATCGCCGCGTTCGCGACCTCGATCACGCCCGCCGCGGTGTCGATGAGGGAGAGCCCGAGCTTTCGCGCCAGCGCGTCGATCGCCGCGTGGGCTCTGTCGCGGTCCAGGCGGATCGCGCGCCCGTACACGCGCTCGCCGTCGAGATAGCCAAGCAGGAGGTTGGCGTCCGTCACCGTCGGCTCGGCGCCGCCCAGGCCGTAGCAGGCGGGGCCGGGCGCGGCACCCGCGCTGCGCGGGCCGACCTTGAGGGCGCCCGCCGCGTCCACGTACGCGATCGAGCCGCCGCCCGCGCCGATCGACTCCACCGCCGCCATCGGCAGCCGCACCGGGTAGCCCGCGAGCTTGCGCTGCGACGAGGTCTCCGCCACGCCGTCGGCGATCAGGCAGACGTCGGTGGTGGTGCCGCCCATGTCGAACGCCAGCGCGCGCGGCAGGTTCAGGGCGGTCGCCACGTGCGCCGCCGCCGCCACGCCGGCCGCCGGCCCCGACGAGGCCAGCGCCAGCGGCCGCGCCCGCGCCGTCTCCACCGACATCATCCCGCCCGCCGAGTGCAGCAGGTGCAGGGAGGCCGGCCGGATGCGCCGGTGCAGCTCGTCCATATAGGAGGAGGCCAGCGGCATCACCGCCGCGTTCAGCACCGTCGTGCACGAGCGCTCGTACTCGCGGAACTCCGCGTTGATGTCGGAGGCGACGCAGACGTGAGGGAAGTGCTTCTGGAGGTGCGCGCGCAGCGTGCGCTCGTGCTCCGGGTTGGCGTAGCCGTGGAGGAGGCAGACGGCCACGCTCTCGACGTTCTCGGCTTTGAGCGTCTTTACGAGCCCGTCGAGCTCATCGAGCTTCAGCGGCGTCTCGATCGCCCCATCGGGCCCCACCCGTTCGGTGATCTCCAGCCGCAGCCGCCGTGGCACGGGCGCCGGCGGTTTGGGCAGGGCGTGGAGATCGTAGAGGTGGAGGCGGCTGGAGCGCGCGATCTCGAGGACGTCGCGGAAGCCGCGCGTGGTGATCAGGCCGACGACGGCGCCACGGCCCTCGACGATGGCGTTGGTCACGATCGTCGTCCCGTGAGCCACCGAGGCCAGCGGCGCGCCACCGGCCAGCGTCGCCAGCCCGTGCATGACGCCGTCGGCGGGGCTGGCGGGCGTCGTCGGGACCTTGCCGCTCGTGAGCTGGCCCGACGGAGCGCGCACCACCAGATCCGTGAATGTCCCGCCGACGTCGATGCCGACGCTGCTGCCCGTCATGGGCGGGAGGCTACCACGATCACCCGGAGTCGCTAGCCACTGGGCGGTTTCCTGCCGCGCCCTCGCGATTGTTCGTACTCGGTGACCCATTGCTTCGTAGAAGCCATTGATGGCGCCGGCGGATCGCCCGCAGGCGTCCACGCTCAGCGGCGCGCCGCAGAGCCAGGGTCGAGAGGCCACGCGTCGCCAGGGCGCTGATCGGCACGATCTTGTGCGGGCCGGCCAACCCTGGAAGTACA
>DASYTM010000181.1:0-7640 GCA_036002345.1 Candidatus Methylomirabilota bacterium
GAACATTGAAGAGAGACTTGCTGCGTCATAGTCGTCAATCAAGAGTGGCGCCGTCGGCAAGAACGCTCGTGTGAATCCGGCACCAAGAACAAACAACTCAATGCCCCGCCGCGGCATCCGCGCGCTCCTCCGATAACCGAACGATCAGTGCAGGTAGTATCTCTTGGACATCGCCAAATTGGACCTCACCTAGAGATCGTGCAGCGGGAAGATCGTCTTCTGCACGGCGTCGACCTGACGGTCGGCGTACTCGTGCACGGCGCGCTCGAGCGCGGCGGGGATCTCGGCCGGCTCGTCCCAGAGCGCGCGTGACGTGAAGTTGTAGCGGCGCACGTCGTCGGCGAAGGCGTCGGGCAGCGTCGGCGCCAGCTCCACGCCGTTCAGCACCGCCCACGCCACCGTCCACATGCGCGGCACGTTGCGCAGGTCGTAGCCGCCGCCGCCGAGGGCCACGAGCTTCGGCGCCAGCGCGGCGATCCGCTGCACCGCCTTGGCGAAGCCCTGGACGTCGAGGGCCAGGTGCGTGAGCGGATCGGTGCGATGCGCGTCCACGCCGAGCTGGGCCACGATGACGTCGGGCCGGAAGCGCTCGATGAGCGGCGGCACCACCGCCTCGAACGCCGGCAGGTACACGGCGCTGTCCGTGTAGGCCTCGAGCGGCAGGTTCACCGAGTAGCCGACGCCGGCCCCCTCGCCCTTCTCGCGCACGAAGCCCGTGCCGGGGAAGAGCCGCTCGCCCCGCTCGTGGGTGGAGATCGTCAGCACGTCGGGATCGGCGTAGAAGGCGGCCTGCACGCCGTCGCCGTGATGGGCGTCGATGTCGACGTACGCCACGCGGAGCCCGTGCTCGCGCAGCCGGAGGATCGCCAGCACGGCGTCGTTGACGTAGCAGAAGCCGGAGGCGCGGTTCGGGAACGCGTGGTGCAGCCCGCCCGCGAAGTGGAACGCGCGGTCGGCCTGGCCGCCGGCCACGAGGTCCGCGGCCGTGAGGGAGCCCGCCGCCACGAGCTGCGCCACCTCCCAGAGCCCGCGGAAGACCGGATTGTCGCCGAGCCCGAGCCCGTACACGGCGCCGTCGGCGGGATCCAGCCCGGAGTCGGCGCGCTTGAGGACGTCGAGGTACTCGCGCGTGTGATGGCGCGCGATGTCCGCCTCGGCGGCGGGCTCCGGCGAGACCACGCGCGCGTTCGGCAGCGACGTGAGCCCGTAGGCGCGCATGAGCCGCCACGTGAGCGGCAGCCGTTCCATGCGCAGCGGGTGCTCGCGGCCGTAGTCGAACTGGTCGGCCTTGTCGGAGTACACGAGCGCGGTCTTTGTTGTAGCGGGGGCCGCGAGGCCGGCTTGGGCCGTGGGTGGCCTGTTCGAGACGGTCACCGGCTGCGCCTCCAGTCTCCCGACTTGCCGCCGGACTTCTCGACCAGCTCGACCTTCGCGATGGTGACGCCCTTCTCGAGCGCCTTCACCATGTCGTAGACGGTGAGCGCGGCGACCGTGACCGCGGTGAGCGCCTCCATCTCGACGCCCGTCTTGTCCACGGTCCGCACGCGCGCTTCCACGCCGAGCGTGCCGTTGCCACGCCGGTCGTCGAAGGTGACGTCCACCTTGGTGAGCCGCAGCGGATGGCAGAGCGGGATCAGCTCGGACGTGCGCTTGGCGGCGAGGATTCCCGCCGTGCGCGCGGTGCCCAGGACGTCGCCCTTGGGGGCGTTGCCGCGGCGCACGGCGCGCAGCGTGGCGGGCTTCATCTTGATGACCGCGCGTGCGACGGCCTCTCGCGCGGTTTCGGGCTTGGCGGAGACGTCCACCATCCGGGCGTCACCGCGGGGGGAGAGATGCGAAAGGCCGCGGAAGCCGCCGTCGCCGGCGGCCTTCCGCGGCCGTTTGGGTCGTGGACGCGTCAGGCGCTGACGCCCGGGCGCGCGTGCCGGATGATCGATTCCATCCGGTCCTTCGCCATGAGCTTCAGCTTCTTGAGCTCGCTCATCCGCCACTGCTGGTCCGTCGAGAGCGGCGCCGTTCCGCGCAAGGTCTCCAGTTCGTGCTCGTAATTCTGGTGCTCGGACCGGAGACGCCGGAACTCGTCGTTCTCGGCCATCAGTCGCTCGATGAGGTTCTCCTGGGTCATGCAGGACCTCCTTTTGCGTCAGGGAGGGCACGGCGCTGTAAAACAAACAAAGCCAGCGGAGGCGTGGCCGCTGGCTCGTTACGCTTCATCGTCGATACCGACCCCCGTCCAAGTGGGCACTCTGGTTTCGGGTGCCTTCCTTATACTCCCCCGCTCGGCGGTCAGTCAAGCACGTCAGACGGGGATCAGGTGCGCGGCGCTGGCCTTGAACACGGCGCGCACCCGCACGCCGGGCCGCAGGCCCAATTCGCTCACCGAGCGCGGCGTCACCGCGGCCACGAGCGGAAACCCCACGTCCACCGTGACATGCGTGCCGTGGGTGGAGGCGTTGACCCGCGTGACCGTGCCGTCGAGGGCGTTGCGGGCGCTGGTGGCGACGCGGGCCCCGTCGGCTTCGGTGAGGGTCACGTCCTCGGGCCGGATCCCCACGCGCACGCGCACCCCTGCCGCCGACTCGGCGGCCACCTCCACCACGCGCCCGCCGACCTCCACCGCGGCGACGCCCTCGAAGGCGCTCAGGACGCGGCCCGCCACCAGCGTTTCCACGCCCACGAAGCGCGCCACGTCCTCCGCGATGGGCGCGTAGAAGACGCGCGCCGTCTCGTCGAGCTGGCGCAGGCGGCCGTCCATCAAGACGGCCACGCGATCGGCGAGGGCCTGGGCCTCGCCGCGCTCGTGCGTCACCAGCACCGTGGTCACGCGGTCGGCGCGCAGGATGCCGCCGAGGTCCGTGACGAGGGCGGCGCGCGTCGGCGCGTCGAGGCCGGCGAACGGCTCGTCGAGCAGCAAGACCTCGGGCTCCAGCACGAGGGCGCGGGCCAGCGCCACGCGCTGCGCCTCGCCCCCCGAGAGCGTGCGCGCGGCGCGGCCGGCAAGCGCCTGCACGCCGAGGCGGTCGAGCCAGCTCCGCACGCGCGGCTCGGCGACCGCGGCCGGCACGCCGCGGAAGCGGAGACCGAGGCCGACGTTGTCGGCGACGCTCGCGTCGGCGAGGAGCGGCTCCTGGAACACCGTGGCCATGCGACGGCGCTCGGCGAGCGCGTCGCGCGCGTCCACGACACGGCCGCTGACGAGCACCTGTCCCGCGTCGGGCCGCTCGAGCAGACCGAGGATGCGCAGGAGCGTGGACTTGCCCGCGCCGTTGGGGCCGATCACCGCGAGGATCTCGCCGGCGAGCACGGCGAGCGCGGGCACCTCGAGCGCGTAGGCCGCGGAGTAGCGGCGCCGCACCTCGCGCAGCGCCAGCACGGCGGCCGGGGTCACGCGGGGAGCACGTGGATCGAGCCGCGATGGATCGAGAACTGCCAGCGGCGATCGCGGTCGATCTCGAGGATCTCGTAGACGAGGTGCGGGACCTCGACCTCCAGGTCGTACTCGCCCTGGGCGGCCGGGCCGGGCGCGTCGAGCCGCATGCGCAGGCTCCAGTTGGTGCCGAAGTCCTCCTCGCCGACCACCACGCCTTCCATCAGGTTCATGTGGTGCGCCGCGTCGGCGAGCCCGCGGTCCTTGCGGATGAGCCGCACGTACTCCGGCCGCACGAAGAACGCGATCGGGCTGTCCGAGGGCGGCAGGTACGAGCGGGTCGGGGAGTTGACGGCTTCCAGGAGCTGGTCGCGCCAGCGGATCTGGATCCGGTCCGGCGTGGCCTTCACGACGCTGCCGCGCAGCACGTTGCGGATGCCCATGATCCGCGCCACCGCCTCCGACGCGGGCTGCCAGAGCAATTCCGAGCGCGGCGCCGACTGCACCACGCGGCCCGCGTCGTAGACGACGATGCGGTCGCCGAGCCGGTAGGCCTCGGTGAAGTCGTGGGTCACGAGCACGGCGGCGGTGCGCCAGTCCGAGAGGATCGCGCGGAGCTCGTCGCGCAGCGCGCGCCGCAGCGGCGCGTCCAGCGCGGACAGCGGCTCGTCGAGCAGGAGCAGGGCGGGATCGATGGCGAGCGCGCGGCCGAGGGCCACGCGCTGGCGCTGGCCTCCGGAGAGCTCGTGCGGCCGCCGCGCCGCGTGCTCGGCCAGGCCGAGCCGCTCGAGCACCTCCGCGGTCTTCCGCGCGCGCTCGGGCGCCGGACGGTCGCGGAGCCCGAAGCCGACGTTGTCGGCGACGCTCAGGTGTGGAAAGAGCGCGTAGCCCTGGAAGACGTAGCCGACGCGCCGCGCCTGCGGCGGCACGTCCACGGCGCCCGCCTCGAAGAGCACGCGGCCGTCGACCTCGATGCGGCCCTCGTCGGGCCGCAGCAGACCCGCCAGGCACTGGAGCGTCAGCGTCTTGCCGGCCCCCGAGGGGCCGAAGAGCACGGCCACGCCGTCGCCCGCCGTCCACGCCACGTCCAGCGTGAAGCCGGGCAGCCGCTTGACGACGTGGACGTCGAGCCGCCCGCTCACGCCGCGCGCGCTCCCAGGCGGCCCGCCGCCACGAGCACCACGCACGAGATCGCGGTGAGGAGCGCGACGAGCACGAGCACCGCCGACTGCTCGCCCGTCTGCACCGCGGTGTAGATGGCGAGGGGCACGGTGGCCGTCTTGCCGGGAATGTTGCCCGCCAGCATCAGCGTGGCGCCGAACTCGCCGAGCGCGCGCGCGAAGGCGAGCACCAGGCCCGCGAGGATCCCGTTCCGCGCCAGCGGCAGCGTCACCTCCAGGGCGGTGCGCCACTCCGAGCGGCCGAGCGTGTAGGCGGCCTTCTCGAGGTCGCGGTCCACCGACTCGATGGCGGCGCGCGCGGTGCGCACGAGCAGCGGCAGCGCCATCACGGTGGCGGCCACGACGGCCGCGTACCACGTGAACGCGATGGTCCAGCCGGTGGCCGCGTAGAGCGGCGCGCCGAGCCAGCCGCGGCGCCCGAGCAGCACGATCAGGTAGTAGCCCGTCACCGTGGGCGGCAGCACGAGCGGCAGCGTGACGGCGACGTCCACGAGCGCCTTGCCGCGGAAGCGCCGGCGGGCGAGGAGATAGGCGAGCGGCACTCCGACCAGCGCGTTGACGACGGTGGCCAGCACCGCCACGCGGAGCGAGAGCGCGAGCGCGTCGAGCATGTCGGAGCTCACGCGGCGATTGTACGCGACGCGCTCAGCGCGTCACCGTGCGCCGGCCGGCGGCGGCTGGAAGCCGAAGCGCTTGAGCGCCGCCTGGCCTTCCGCGCCCGCGAGCAGGTCGACGAACGCGTGGGCCAGCGCGCGGTGGCGGCTGTCCTTCACGACGGCCGCGGGGTACACGATGGGCCGGTACGTGTCCTCGGCCGGGCGGAACGCTTCCTTGACCTGCGCGGCGCGCACGGCGGCGTCGGTCGTGTAGACGAAGCCGGCGTCCACTTCGCCGCGCGCGACGTAGTCGAGCGCCTGGCGGACGTTCTCGGCGAACACGAGCCTCGGCCGAAGCCGCTCCCACAGCCCCAGCGCGCGCAGGCTCTCCTCCGTGTACTGGCCGACCGGCACCGTCTTGGGGTTGCCGATGACGATCCTCTTCACGCGCGGATCGAGCAGATCGCCGGGCTTGGCGAGATCGAGCGTCGAGTCCGCGGGCTTCACCGCGACGAGGACATTGCGCGCGAAGACGCGGCGTGAGCCCGGGACGAGCAGGCCCTTGGCCTCGAGCTCGTCCATCTGCCGGGTCGCCGCCGACACCAACAGGTCCACGGGCGCTCCCGCCTCGATCTGTTTCTGCAGCTCGCCCGACGCACCGAAATTGTAGCGCAGCGTGACGCCGGGCCGCGCCTGCGCGAATCGCTTGCCGAGGTCCTCCACCGCCTCCTTCATGCTGATGGCGACGGACGCGAGCAGCTCCTCGGCGGCCGCGGCGGACGCGGCGGCGGCGAGCGTCAGGAGGGCGAGGGCGAGCGCGCGCAGCGTGCACATGGTCATGCCATTTTACGCGCGACGCTGCTGGACGACGGTGAGGAGCCAGTTCACGCCGAAGACGAGCACGAGCAACAAGATGGACAGCGCGATGGCGAGCTCGAAGTTCCCCTTCCCCGTCTCGAGCACCATCGCGGTGGTGAGGGTGCGGGTCTGGTCCTTGATGTTGCCGCCGACCATCATCGACGCGCCGATCTCCGAGATGATGCCGCCGAAGCCGGCCATGACCGCGGCCAGCATGGGCAGGCGCGCCTCGCGCAGCACCACGCGCACCATCTGCGGTCGCGAAGCGCCCAGGGCCACGAGCTGCAGCCGGAACTTCTCGGGAACGTTCTGCACGGCGGCCAGCGTGATGCCCATGACGATGGGCGCGGCGATCACGGCCTGGGCGACCACGATCGCGGCCGGCGTGTAGAGGATCTCCCACGCGCCGAGCGGGCCGCTGCGCCAGAGCAGCAGCGTGACGAACAGCCCGACCACGACGGGCGGCAGCCCCATCCCCGCGTTCACGGCCGTCACGAGCAGTGTCCGGCCGGGAAAACGCAGGAGCGCCAGCGCCGCGCCGGCAGGGATGCCGAGCACCAGGGCCAGCGCGGTGGCCGTGCCGGAGACCTGGAGCGAGAGCCACAGAATCGCGAAGACCTCGCGGTCGCCCGTGACGAGCAGGCGCAGCGCCTCGCGCACGCCCGCGAGGAGCAGGTCCACGACCTAGAAGTCCTCGTCCCTTTTGCCGGCGATGGGCACGAAGAGCGGCTGGCCGTACCTGTCCACGCCGAAGGTCTTGATGACGGCCTGCGTCGCGGCGGCGAGCATGAAATCGGCGAACGCCTTGCCGCCGGCGGTGTTGACACGCGGGCCGTTGGCCGGGTTGATCTCCATCACGGAGTAGATGTTCAGCAGGAGCTTGTCGCCCTCGACCATCGACTTGAGGTCCACACGCTTGGCGAAGGCCAGCATCGTCGCGCGATCGGTGAGCGCGTAGGCCCGCCGGTCGTCGGCGATGCCGAGCGTGGCGCCCATGCCCTGGCCCGATTCGATGTACCACGGCGTGCCGGGCGTGACGCCGGCGGCCTTCCACAGGGCCAGCTCCAGTGTGTGGGTGCCGGACTTGTCGCCGCGCGAGACGAAGCGCGCCTTGGCGTCGGCGAGCTTCTTGAGCGCGGCCACCACGCTCTTGTCGCCGCGGACCTTCGCGGGGTCGGCCTCGGGGCCGACGAGCAGGAAGTCGTTGTACATGACGAGCCGGCGGTTGTGCAGCCTGCCGTCGGCGACGTACTTCTTCTCGAGCGACGGCGCGTGCACGAGGACGACATCGGCCTCGCCGCGTGCGGCGAGGGCCAGGGCTTGGCCGGTGCCGACCGAGATCGTCTTGACGCTGTCGCCGGTCTGCTTCTCGAAGAGCGGCACCAGCACGTCGAGCAGCCCCGAGTCCTGCGTGCTGGTGGTGGTGGACAGGATGACGGTGCGGGGCGCGGGCGCCTGGGCGGCGAGCATGCCCACGCCGAGGGCCATGGCGAGGAGCGCGAGGCCGAGCCGTTTCATGCCGCGTATTATGCCTCAGAAAGCATAACGGCGACCACCCGGGAAAGCGTACCCTTCGCCTCGAAAGGAGCGCGCCATGGCCAGGATCCTCTACGTGGGCACCGCGGGCAGCGACGATCC
>DASYTM010000182.1:0-23276 GCA_036002345.1 Candidatus Methylomirabilota bacterium
GGAGGGCACGCCGATCCACTCGCGCGCGTTCGAAGAGGCCGCCGTGAAGCCGCTCGCCCGCACCGGGATGCTGACGTCCGCCCAGGTCATGGCCATGACCACCTGCGATCTGCTCACGAATCCCGGGCTGGTCAAGGACGCGCGCCGCGAGTTCGAGGCGGCCAGATGAGCGCCACCGACGCGCTCAAGCCGAAGGTCGCCGACGCCGTCGACCGCCTCGCCGACGACCTCGAGAAGCTCTCGCACCAGATCCACGGCCACCCCGAGCTCGCGTTCAAGGAGGAGAAGGCGCACGCGTGGCTCAGCGAGTTCCTCGCCAAGCACGGCGCCACCGTCGAGCGCGGCGTGGGCGGGCTGGCCACGGCGTTCCGCGCCACGATCCCGGGCCGCGGCACGGGGCCGACCATCGCCATCATGGCCGAGTACGACGCGCTGCCCGGCATCGGCCACGCGTGCGGCCACAACGTCATCGCCACCGCCGGCGTGGGCGCGGGCGCGGCGCTGGCCGCGGCCCTCGGGACGCTGCCCTTCGCGGGACGCATCCAGGTCATCGGCACGCCCGCCGAGGAGGGCGGCGCGGGCAAGGTGAAGCTGATGGACGCCGGCGTCTTCGAGGGCGTGGACGCGGCGATGATGATCCACGGGCGCTGCGGCACGCAGGTGTGGCGGCCGAGCCTCGGCATCATCAAGGCCAAGGTGGAGTACTTCGGCCAGGCCGCGCACGCCTCGTCGTGGCCGTGGCGCGGCGTGAACGCGCTCAACGCCGTCATCGCGCTCTTCAACGCGCTCGACGCCATGCGCCAGCAGATCCGCGTCGACGCGCGCATCCACGGCGTCATCACGAAGGGCGGCGACCAGGCCAACATCATCCCCGAGTACACGAGCGCGGAGTTCTACCTGCGCGCGACCACCGTTCCCTACTGCCGCGAGCTGCTGCGCCGCTTCACGGCCGCCGCCGAGGGCGCGGCCGTCGCCACCGGCTGCCGTCTTCATATTTCGCCGGATCCGACCGTGCACGAGCCGCTCAAGGCGAACGCGACGATGGCGGGGATCTTCAAGCAGAACCTCGAGTACATCGACTTCCCCGAGGATCCCGACGACGGCCAGGCCGGCTACGGCTCCACCGATTGCGGCAACGTGAGCCAGCGGCTGCCCACCATCCATCCGTACATCCGCATCTCGCCCGACGGCGTGCCCGGCCACTCGCGCGAGTTCGCGGAGTGGGCGCGCTCGCCGCTCGCCCGCGCCGGCATGGTCGCCGGCGCCAAGGCGCTCGCCCTCACCGCGCTGGATCTGCTCGCCTCACCCGAGGCACTCGCGCGCGCCAAGCAGGATTTCACCCGCGAAGGAGAGCACGCATGAGACGCGCCAGCCTCATCCTCGTCGCGCTGTTGCTGGTCGCCGGCTGCGCCGGCATGGGCTCGCAACAGGACAACGCCGCCGTCGCCGAGCTCAAGAACCCCGCCGGCCAGTCCGTCGGCGTCGCGCGGCTCACGCAGGTGGGCAACGTCGTCCACATCATCATGGAAGCCAAGGGCCTCCCGTCCGGGCCGCACGGCGTCCACGTCCACGCCGTCGGCAAGTGCGATCCGCCGGACTTCGCAAGCGCGGGCGCCCACTTCAACCCGCTGGGCAAGCAGCACGGCGCGCTGAACCCCCAGGGCTCGCACGCCGGCGACCTGCCCAACCTCACGGTGGCGCCGGACGGCACCGGGCGCCTGGAGACGAGCACCGAGCAGCTCTCGCTCGGCAGCGGCCCGACGTCGGTCTGGGACGCCGACGGCAGCGCCGTCGTCATCCACGCCAGCCCCGACGACTTCAAGACGGACCCCACCGGCAACTCGGGCGCCCGCATCGCCTGCGGCGTGCTCGCCAAGCCGCCAGGACGGTAGACATGGGGGGCCCCGAAATGGCCCCCCCATACCCCCAACACTCGCGGCGGCCCGGGAAACCCCGGCCGCCTCTCGATACAGGTCAGGCGACGGGCGTCGCTACGCCCGCGCGCCGGCGCCGCGGCGTCACGCCGATGTACTCCGCGCGGGGCCGGATCAGCCGGTTGTCCGCGTACTGCTCCATCGCGTGCGCGCACCAGCCCGCCACGCGCCCGATCGCGAAGATCGACGTACAGAGGTCGGCGGGAATGCCGAGCGCGTCGTAGACGACGGACGAGAAGAAGTCCACGTTCACCGGCAGGTCCGTGCGCGCGCGCATGGCGTCGTAGACACCCTCGGCGACCGCGAAGAGGCGCTCGCGCCCGGTGGCCTCCGCCATGCTCTTGGCCAGGCCGCGCAGCACGCGCGCCCGCGCGTCGTCCACGCGATAGACGCGGTGGCCGAAGCCGGGCACGCGCGTCTTGGGATCGGAGCGCTCGGCCCGGGAGAGCGCGCCGCGCGCGCCGAGGCGCCCGCCGATGAACGCCTCCGCCTTCTCGGGGTCGCCGATCCCCTGGAGCATGCGCAGCACGTCCTCGTTGGCGCCGCCGTGCTTGGGCCCCTTCAGGGTGGCGATGGCCGCCACCACCGCGGCGTGCAGGTCCGCCATGGTCGCGACCGCGACGCGGGCGGCGAAGGTGGACGCGTTGAACTCGTGGTCGGCGTGCAGGGTCAGGACCACGTCCATCACGCGCGCGACGTCGTCGGACGGCGCCGTACCCTCGAGGAGGCCGAGCACGTACGCCGCGTGGGGGGCGGCGGGGTCGCCCGCGACGGGCTCGCGGCCGGTGCGGATGCGGTGCCACGCCGCGACGGCCTCCGGCACGCGGTTCATCAGGCGAAAGGCCTTGCGGAGGTTCGCCTCGGGGCCGCTGTCGGCGGCGTCGCGATCGATGGTGGCGTCGAGAGAGATCACGGTGCGGAGCGCGTCGAGCGGATGGGCGTCGCGCGGCAGAGCGCGCAGAGCGGCCACGAGCGGCGCGGGCAGCCCGCGCGCCTCGGCCAGCCGCGCGTGGAACGCCTTCGCGGCGGCCGCGTCGGGCAGCTCGCCGTTCCAGAGGAGCGCGGTGACCTCCTCGAACGGGACCGGGCCCGCCAGGTCGCCGATCTCGTAGCCGCGATAGAAGAGCCGGCCCGCCGCGCCGTCGATGGCGCAGACGGCCGAGCGCGCCGCGATCACGTCCTCGAGCCCCGCCTTCCAGGTCGTCTCCATGGCTGTCCTCCGCGGTGAGTCTTCTTGGGTGATTATACATGATTTATATTGATTAAGATTGACAGGACCAGTCCGGGCTCGACCGGACGGTGAGACGGCTGATAGCGTGGGGGCGCCGTGGCGACGATCGTGGTGGACGGCGAGGAGTACCTGACCGGCGACGACGCCGCGCGCGCGCTCGGCGTGAAGCCGGCGACGCTCTACGCCTACGTGAGCCGCGGCGTCCTCAAGTCGTACCGCCAGGGCACCAAGCGGCAGCGCCTCTACCGGCGCGCGGAGGTCGAGGCCCTGCGACGGCTCGATCGCGGCGCGCCCCCGGATATTCCCCCCGCGGACTCCTGGATCCGAGACTAGAGTCCGGCGAGCACCTTGCGCGCCTGGTTGAGGTGGTCGATGGCGTGCAGGCGCAGGAAGACGCCGTAGGACTTCCAGTCGATCTCGTCCTCCCACTCGAGCGGCACCGTCGAGCCGTCGGTCGCTTCCGCGTTCATCACCACGATCACGCGCGCCCGGACGTCGGTCGGATGCGCGTCGGGCGCGGCGGCGAGGTCGGCCACGATGTCGGCGTGAACGCGGCCGAGCTCGTCGAGCAGCGCGGGCCACGGGCGCGCCAGCGGGTTCTTCGACTGGAGCGAGGCGGGGATCGGCGGTCCATCGGGCCGCCGCCCGGCCAGGAGGTCGCGCAGCTCGTCGCGCGACGGGCGGTGCGTCTCGAGGAGATGGTCGGCGATCTCGTGCAGGCTCCACTCCTCCGGCGTGGCGCGGCGCGCCGCGCGCGCGGGGTCGGCGGCGCGCAGGAACTTGTCGAGGTTCTCGAAGGCCTGCGCCACGCGCCGGCGGATGACCGGCGCGGGCGCGTTCGTGCCGTTGTCGCGGAGATAGTCTCTGACGCGGACGCGCAGGGCAGCCCGCGCCTCGGCGGCGACCTCGGCGCTCACCTCCGGCCTTCGGCCGGCGGCGCGGGGATCTGGAGCAGCGGGACCGCGCCGCCGCCGCCGCCGAGCGAGTACTGCGGCAGCCGTCCGTCCCAGCGCGCGAGGTACTGCTGCTGGATGAGGACGGGCGTCAGCGACGCGGCCACGCGCGCGTTGTAGGTCGCCTCCGCCTCGCCCTTGAGACGCAAGGCCTCGGCCACGCCGCGCGCCTCCTCGCGGGCGGCGTCACCCTTGCCCTTGGCGGTGGCGGCGGCGATCTCCGCCTGCCGCTGGGCCTGGATGAGCTCGTAGCGCTTCTGCTCGGCCTTCTGCTCCTCGATCTGCTTGGCCTCGATGGCCTTCTCGTAGTTGACGTCGAAGCGGATGTTGGCGAGCGCCGCCTCCTTCATCTCGAGGCCGTACTTCGCGAGCCAGGTCGTGAGGTCGCGCTGCACGTCGCTCTTGATGGCGGCGCGCTTGAGGAGGATCTCGGCGGCGTTGTGGGTGGCCGTCTGCGCTTTGAGCACCTCCTGCGCGGCCGGATCGATGATGACGCTCGAGAACCCGAGCCCGACCACGCGGTACAGCTCCGGAGCCCGGTCGGGCATGACGCGGTAGTTGAGCACCATCTGGACGTGCACGGCCTGGAGGTCCTTCGAGGCGGCGTCGTAGCGCGCCTCGTGCTTGAGGACCCGCATGTCCATGCTCACGACGTCGTAGAGCGGGTTCCAGACGACGTTCAGCCCTTCACGGAGCGGCACGGCGTCGACCTGGCCGAACAGCACCTTCACGCCGACGTGGCCGGCGGGGATGATGCGGAAGATCGAGAAGGCGAAGATCAGCGCCGGAATGCCGATCGCGAAGGTCAGGATGAGACGCGGGACGACGTCGGCGAGGGCGGCGGGCAGCAGGTGCCGCTGCCGTCGCACCGCCACGAAGAGCGCGTACCCCACCACGAACACGATCGCGGCGAACACCAGCTTGCCCATCGCCCCCTCCTCCCGGTCGCTAGCGACCCCCCCGGCGGCGCTCGGCCGCGCGCTCGGCCTCGAGGCGCTCGAGCGCCACCTCCGAGTGGTCGGCGAACGTCATGGCCGCCGCCAGCGCGCGGTGGCCGGCGCGCTCGGCGATCAGCCGATGCATCGCCTGCGCGACGCGCCGGTAGGCCGGGTGGCCCTGCGGCGCGCTGCGCAGCTCGATGAGGTGCATAGCCTCGCGCGCGTTCATGTCCATGTAGAAGCGCACCCGGTACGCCATGGCCACCGCGTACGGCGCGACCTCGGTGAGGCCGGCGGCGGCGATGGCGTCGTAGAGCGCCGCGGAGGCCTCGAGCGACCGATGCCAGCGGTCCTCGACGCCCGCCTCGACGACGGCCTCGGGCATGACCGATCCGTGCTGCGGAGACAGCCGCTGCCACTCCAGCGTCAGCAGCCGGTGGCGCTGGAGGTCGCGGAACGCGCCGTAGTCGGCGAGCACATCGAAGCGGTAGGCCGTCCGCTCGAAGGCGCGCCCCGGCCGGTGGCGGCGGTTCGTCCGGCGCCCGACGTACGCGTCGAGCACGCGCCGCCGCTCCTCCTCCGTCATCTTCCGCGCCACGTCGAGCAGGCGATCGTCGGGCGTGTCGGAGACGGCGTAGAGGGCCGCGGCCACGACCTTCACCTCGCCCTCGGGATCGAAGTCCGTCAACGTGACCTCGTCCCGCGGCGGCGCGACCTCGTCGGCGAGCGCCTCCGCGGCCGCGCGCGCCGTCGCCGCGCGGGTCTCGGCGAGGTACGACGACCACGCTCCGCCGCGATCAGGCAAGTCCACCCGCCGGAGGAACGCCGGGATCACCTTGCGCAGCTCCACGAGCATGAGGTCCGCGTAGGCGCGCACCTCCTCGAGCGGGTGGGCGCGCATGCGCAGCAGGAGGTTCTCGTAGGCCTGGCCGGTGCCGGAGATGCCGACGTTCGACGTGGTCGCCGCGGGCAGGAGCCCGCGCAGGGTGTCGAGGGCCTTGGCGCGGATGCTCATGCGGTACGCGCCGTCCGGCGTCTGGGCGTCCTTGGGGAAGCGCGCCGTGAAGTGCTCGCGCAGGATCGGCAGAAGCTCGCGATACGTGGCGAACATCGCGTCGAGCGTGCGGACGTAGCGCTCGCGGAGGGCGCCGTCGAGCTCGCGTGGGACGTGATACCGATGGCGCCCGTCGACGAGGTCGTCGTACGGGACGTAGCGCGTGGACTGCTCCAGGTACGCGGCGAGCCGGCCCCACTCGAGCACCTTGGTCAGGAGGTTCGAGGCGCCCTCGCACGCGAGGTGCACGCCGCCGAGCTGCGCCACGGAGTCGTCGCCGTACTCGAAGAACATCCGGCCATAGAGCTCTTCCGCGCGCTTGGTGTCTGTGAAGGTTGGGGGGGACGCGGCGCCCCCCCCAACTCCCCCCCGATTCGCGCTGGAAGCAACACCGTTCGAGAGGAACTCGTCCAGGAACAGCCGGCGGAGCGACTTCGGCGAGCGTGAATACCGCGCGAAGAGCGCGCCCTTCACCACCTCGGGGAGATTCACGAGGGCGAACACCGGAGCGTCGAGATTCGTGAAGTAGGGCGAGAGGGCCGCCCGCTCTTCTGGGCTCCACTGTTCGCTCATGCGCACGAGCATCTTAGCCGAGGGCGCGGAGCAAAGCCACCACGCCCACGGCGACGGCGACCGACGCCAGGAGATTCACGCCGCGCGCGGCCAGCACGAACACGACGATCGCGCCCCAGAGCGACGGATTCGCCCAGCCGAGCGCCAGCCGCCCGTCGCGCACGAGCACCAGGGGCACGGCGAGCGCGGGCAGCACGGCGAGCGGCACGAGGCGGAGCCACAGCCGCACCCGCGGCGGCAGCGGGCGGCGCGCGAGCGCCAGGAACATCGGCGCGCGCGTGAGGTACGTCGCCATCGCCATGCCGCCGATCACGAGCCAGACGCGGCTCATGCCGATTCCTCCGCCGGCAACACGAGCGCGCCCAGCGCGCTCACGACGAGGCCGGCCACCACGATGTGCCAGTTCCCGGGAAGCACGAGGGCCAGCGCCGTGGCCAGCACGGCCGCGCCGACCGCGACGAGCCAGTCGCTGCGGCGCCGGAGCTGCATGGCGACGAGGGCCAGGAACACCGCGGGGAACGCGAAGTCCAGGCCGTAGCGCTCGGGCCGCTCGACGAGGCCGCCCAGCACCACGCCGACGCCCACGCCGCCGACGAAGGAGCCGGAGATGGCGGCGGCGCTGCCGAGATAGACCCACGGGTCGGGCGGCCGCGAGCGCGCAACCGCGACCGCGAACGACTCGTCGTTGATGACGTGGGCGATCAGCGCGAGCCAGCGGCGCGGGAAGCCGCGGAACGACGGCGCCAGCGTGGCCGCCATCAGGTAGTGGCGCATGTTGACGACGTAGGTGGTGATCACGATGGCCAGCGCGGGTGCGCCGGCCGCGAGCATCGGCACCGCGACGAACTGCGAGGCGCCGGCGAAGACGAGCACCGACATGCCGAGGGTCTGCGCGGCGGTGAGCCCCGCCTGCACGGCGAGCCCGCCGAAGACGGTGCCGTAGACGAACACCGACGGGACGAGCGCGAGCGAGGCCACCACGCCGTCGCGGAACGTCATCGACGCCGGTTGAATTCGGCCCGGCTCCGTCATACGATCTGGCCCTCGCGTCCGAGCGATGTGCCCTTCAGCGCCGAAAGGAGCACGGTCCCATGAAGCTCGCCTCCATCCTCGCCGCCTCGATCATCGCCCTGGTCTCATTCTCCACCGCGTTCGCGCAGACCGACTGTACCAAGGTCGTGCCGGCGTCCCCCTGGGGACCGAACGACGAGACGGGCGCCACCAACCGGGTGACGCCGGCCGTGACCAAGGCCGCCGCCGCAGAGATCCGGGAGGGCAAGGTCATCCCGATGTCGTACATCCTCAAGGACGGCGTGCCCCTGTTCGGCAGCCGCTTCACCAAGACGATCCTCACCGCCACCTCACTGGCGCCGGGCGGCGCGCTGGGCGAAAACCAGCTCACGTACATGGAGGACACGTGGCTCAGCCAGAGTCACGTCGGCACCCACCTGGACGGTGTCGGTCACATCGGGCGGAAGGACTGCTACTACAACCAGACCGCGATGGGGAAGTACATCAACCAGAACACGATGACGAAGCTCGGTCTCGAGCACCTGAAGTCCTTCGCGACGCGCGGCGTCCTCATCGACGCCGTCCGGGTGTTCCAGGCCGCCGGCAAGCTCAAGAGCAATCCCGCGTGTCGGAAGGCGTGCCTCGACAAGGGGACCGTGATCACCGCCGCCGACCTCCAGGCGGGGCTCAAGATGTACAACGTCACCCTGCGCGAGGGCGACATCGTGGTCGTCCATACCGGCTGGGGCGATCTGTTCGAGCAGTTTCCGGCCCAGAACGCCACGTTCAATTCCGGCCAGCCCGGCATCGGCAAGGACGCCGCCACGTGGCTGATCTCGCAGAAGATCGTGGCCGTCGGCTCCGACAACTGGGCGGTCGAGGTCATCCCCGGGGAAGACCCGAAGGAGGCCTTCATCGTCCACAACATGCTGATCACCGACAACGGCATCCACATCATCGAGAACGTCCGTACGGACCTGATGGCGGACGAAGCCGCCCGTACCAAGCGCGCCACGTTCTTCTTCAACATGACGGTGCCGCGGGCATACGGCCTGACCGGCAACTTCGTCGGCATCGACGGGATCCGCTAGGGCGATCCCCTCGATGGCATCGCTCGCGCCGGCGGCCCGGCCAGGCCGCCGGCGCCGCGCCGTCCTGCTCGTCGCGTGCGCCATCACCGCTCTGTTCGCGAGCCATCTGGCCGGCGCGGACGAACGTCGTTACACCATTGCTTTCGCGAATCTGATCGAGGAGCCGGGCGTCACGCTCGAAGCGACAGGCTTCACCGGCCGCGATGTTCGCGAGAGCCTGCTCCTCGCGGCACGGGTCCATCCCATCGATCTCGTGCTGTACGACAACGGGCGCGACTGCGCGCGGGCTCCCGCCAACGTCGAGGACGCCGTCTCACGGAAGGTGGACCTGTTCATCCAGTACTGCCACTCCGCCGACGTGAATGCCGTGGTGGCGGAGAAGCTGAAGGCAGCTCGCATCCCGGTCATCGCCGTGAACGAGCCGCTGGCCGGTGCGCCACTCTACACGCTCGACAACGGCGCTGCCGGACGGATAGCCGGCGACGCCCTGGGCGACTTCGCCCTGCGCACCTGGCGCGGGCGGCCGCTCGAGGCAGCGATCGTCGGCTCGCTGGCGGGACGCGGTGTTCCCGAGCGCGCGCATGGCGTCCAGGAGCGCCTGCGCCACCACCTGCCCGCGGTCCGCATCACGCGCCTCGACACGCAGGGTAATCCTGCGCAGGTCGCGGGCCTCGTCGGAAGATTCCTTGCCGCGCGTCCGGGCGCGAAAGTTCTCGTCGCGGCGATGGATGACACGACCGCGCTCGCGTGCAAGAGCGCGCTCGAAGCGGCGGGGCGTCTGTCGGACGCCGCGGTGGTAAGTCATGGGGCGGACCGTTCGATCCGCGGCGGCATGAGCGAGCGGAAGGAGATCGATCCAAACAATCGCGGCAGTATCGTCCTGGGCTCGGTCGCCTTCTACCTCGACCGCGTGGGCTACGCGGTCCTTCCCCTCGCGCTGCGGATGCTGCGGGGGCAGCCGACTCCGCCCCGAACGGTGACGCCGCATCGCCTCATCACCGCCGCCAACGTGTTCGTCGAGTACCCGCCTTACGACATGCAGTAATCCGCTAACGAGGGGGCGTCGTGAAGATCGCTGCCACGCCCTCACCCGTCGCCGTCGGCGCGGTGCTAAACGTCAGCGCACCGTTCGCCGCTACCGAAACGATGGGGTAGAGGCCGAACGACATCAGCCGGTGACCCTCAGCCAGGGCGTCCCCGACCGCCACGACTCGCGCGATGCCCGCGGGCGTCGCCACGAAAATACCCAGGGGCGCGGTCCCGTGATCGATCGATGCCGTGAAAGCCACGGCACCATCGCCGGCGAGGGCCGGCCACGGACCGAAGTGCGAGAACGCGCCCGCGTCCGGCGCCGGATCACCCGACGCAACGACCTTGCGGGGCCGACCGCTCTCGGCCACGAAGACCCCGTGGCGGGCCGGCGCGTTGATGAGCATGGCCGCGAACGCCACGGTGCCGGCGTCGTTGAGCGCGAGCCGCTCGGAAAATTTCGCGAAGATGCCACCGATCACCGTCTCGTCGCCCGCTCCCGCGAGCATTCGCGTCCGTCCGCTCTCGTTGACGAAGACGCCCCCCGGCACGGCGGGTCCGTCCACGATGGCCGCGAACGCTACCACTCCGCGATTGTTCACGGTGGGCGGGCCGAAACCGGCGAACGTCCCGCCTGCGGGCGCCGGGTCTCCCTGGGCGACGATCTTCCTGACCGCGCGGCCCGACGCGAGGTAGATGGCCTCGATGGTCTCGCGTCCTCGCCGGATCGAGGCCAGAAACACCACGTCGCCGCGATTGTTGAGGGCCGGCGCATCCAGAGCCGCAAGGGTGCCCGAGACCACGCCCGGGGCCGCCGATCCGGTGAGGGCGATCGCCCGCAGGCGCCCCTGGCCGGCGAGGAAAATCCCTTCGACGGTACGACCGCCGCTCACGGCGGCCGCGAAGGCCACGACGCCGGCGTCGTTCAAGGCCGGAATCGGATGGCGGAGGAACCCCGAAAGCGTGCCGCCGCCCGGCGCCGGGTCGCCTTCGGCGGCGATGCGCGTGAGGCGCCCGGCCGACGCCAGGAACAACGCCTCGCCCGAGCGCCCACGCAGCACGCTCGCGAAGAACGCGACCTGGCCGCGGGTATTGATGGGGGCGACGACGGGGAGCGCCTCGACGGTGAAGTGCTCGAACGTGCCGCCGCCTGGAGCCGGCTGACCCGCGGCGGCAACGAGGCGAGGAGCGGGGGCGTCCGCGCGAGCCGACAGCGCAACGCCGAGCGCGACGAGCGCGGCGCCGATCACGCGCACGAGCGACATGGCGTGAGAATATAGCGGCACGATGCGGTACCGGCAATGACCATCGTGCCCGCGGTGCTCCTCGCGATCACCGTGGCCGGCGGCGATACGACGGGCGCCTGCTACTGCCGCGCAGCCACCGAGATCCGGTGGTGCGAGCCGAACATGACCGAGCGCGCATGCCGCGGTCGCTGCACCACTGAGCTGTGCGACGACTGGTTCTGGATCGAGCGCCGTCCCTGCTGGAACTGGGGCTACGGCGGGTGAGCCGGGCGTGACCGGCTAGCCCTTCTGCATGTACGCCGGCGCGCCGGCGCCGGGGAAGAAGTCCTCGCGCGGGGGCGCGAAGACGTCGATCACCTCGGTGTCCTCGGGGAACCACGCCTCGTGCTCGACGCCGCCGGGAATGACGGCGAGGTCGCCGGGCCCGCAGGTGCGCCGCTCGGCGCCCAGGCGGAACTCCATCCGCCCGGAGATCACCCAGGCCATCTGCTCGTGCGCGTGGGAGTGGGCCGCGGCATGAGCGCCGGCCTGCATCGTCCACCACACGATCATTTCTTTCTCACCGATGAGAACGCGGCGGCTGATCTTGTCGGTGACCTTTTCCTCGGGCAGCTCGCGCAGCGCGTGAAACCCCTTCATGACCGGCATCCTGACCTCCTCGACGTGGTGCCAGAACGTAGCAAGGGTAGTATCCTCGCGCAATGACTCGCGCCTGGACCGACGCGCTGGCCCGCATGCGCGCGCGCGTCGCGCACACCGCCGAGACCGTGACGGCGGGCTTCCCGCACTTCGCCGATCCCGCCACGGGTACCTGGACGACCTCGCCCGCCGGCGACTGGACGGGCGGCTTCTGGAACGGAATGCTCTGGCTCACCGCGCGCTACGGGGACGAGCCGCGCGCCCGCGGCTGGGCCCAGGCGTGGACCGAGCGCCTCGCCCCCCGCGCGCGCTCGGACACCGTGTTCCGCGGATTCCTCTTCTACTACGGCGCGGCGCTCGGCGCGCTCCTGTGCAAGGACGCCCGCGCCCGCGACGTCGCGCTGGCGGGCGCCCACGGGCTCGCGGCCTCGTACAACCCGCGCGCGGAGGCTTTGCCGCTCGGCGCCGAGGCCGAGGAGGCCTCCGACGTCGGCAGCGGCGAGGCCAACGTGGACACCGTCCAGGCCGCGGCGCTCCTGCTCTGGGCCCACCGCGAGACCGGCGACGCCGTGCTGCGCGACATCGCGCTGCGCCACGCGGCGCGCCACATCGAGTTCTGCCTGCGGGACGACGGCTCGGTGTGCCAGTCGGCGTCGTTCGATCCCACCACCGGCCGGATGCTGCGCCGCTACACGCACAAGGGCATCACCGACGACAGCACGTGGGCGCGCGCCCAGGCCTGGGGAATCCTCGGCTGGACGCTGACGCACGCGTGGTCCGGCGACACGCGATTCCGCGACGCCGCCGAGCGCGCCGCCGACTGGTGGCTGGCGCACGCTCCATCTGATTACGTCGCGTTCTGGGACTTCGACGACCCGAAGATCCCGAACACCTTCCGCGACACCTCCGCCACCGCGATCGTGACGGCGGCGCTGCTGACGCTGGCCCCGCGCGCGTCCACGCCCGCGCGGCAGCGCGCCTATCGCGACGCCGCGGAGGCCACGGCGGCCGCGCTGGTCGAGCGTCACCTGCGCCCGGACGGACGGCTCGCCGACGGCTGCTACAGCCCGCGCATCGCGCTGGCCACGCGCCACGAGCTGATCTGGGGCAGCTACTATCTCTTCGAGGCCCTGCACACGCTGGCCGGGCTGCACGATCCCTCGAAGATCGCCTGAGAGGAGACCGGATGCCGCGACTGAAGATCGGCTTCATCCCCATCGAGGGCGGGCACTACTACGAGGAAGCGCTCGAGGAGGTCACGCGCGCCGAGGAGCTGGGCTTCGACTCGGTGTGGATGGAGGAGCATCACTCCGTCACCAACCACTACTGGCCGTCGCCGTTCATGGTGCTGGGCGGCTTCGCCACCCGCACGTCGAAGATGACGCTCGGCACCGACATCGCCGTGGCCGCCTTCCACCATCCCGTGCGGCTCGCCGAGGACGTCGCGCTGCTCGACATCATGTCCAACGGGCGCGCCGTCCTCGGGATCGCCATCGGCTACAAGCCCGACGAGTTCGCGCTCTACGGCGTGGATCTCGAGAAGCGCGGCGCGCGCTTCGAGGAGCAGCTCGCCATCGTCAAGGGGCTCTGGACGAAGGACAGCGTCTCGTTCAAGGGGACCTACTACCACGTCGAGGGCCGGCTCGAGCCGAAGCCCGTGACCAAGCCGCACCCGCCGATCTGGATCGGCGGCTGGGGCGACATCACGCTGCGCCGCGCCGCCACGCTCGCCGACAACTGGATCCCCGGCCCCACCGCCGACCTGAAGCGGCTGCTCAAGGGCAAGGAGCAATTTCTGGCGAATCGCGCGGCGGCCGGGCGCACGCAGCCGATCACCGAGTGGCCGCTCACGCGTGACGTCATCATCGCGGAGACCGACAAGAAGGCGCGCGAGCTGGCCGAGGAGCACATCATGGTCGCCTACCGGCGCGAGTACGCCGGCGGCTGGCGCCATCCGTTCATCGACGCCTCCATCGCGACCGATCTCGACCGGCTGATGGAGGACCGGTTCATCATCGGCGGCCCCGACCAGGTCGTCCCGAAGATCAAGCGGTTCGTGGAGGCCTACGGGATGACCCACCTGATCTGCCGGACCTTCTTTCCCGGCATGCCCCACGGCCACATCATGAAGGAGCTGGACCTGCTCGCCCGCGAGGTGATCCCCGCGTTCAAATAGTTGTCATTACACGCGAATTTCGGTCGGACCAAAACCCCGGCGTGCGTCGTAACTATTTGATATACTGGCGGTTGCCTCGCACTTTGAATGTGGGGAGTGAAGTCATCGCTCAGCCTGTTTATCGTGTCGACCGGTCGTACTCGTGGAACTACAGCCACACGCCTACCCTGCCGCGAGTGCGTCGCGTCCCTGCTGGACCGGGCGGTAAGTTCCTCGATCATCGCCTGAACTCCCCGATCGGCATCGCGGCCGGGCCGCTGCTGAACAGCAAGTGGATCGAGGCGTACTCGCGCCTCGGCTTCGACGTGCTCACCTACAAGACGGTTCGCTCGATGGCGATGCCGGCGCACGCGCTGCCGAACATCCGCCCCGTCGAGAACCGCGAGCACGCGGCGATCGCCACGCGGCGCACGCAGATCGACAGCCAGCCGACGCTGGCCGTCTCCCTCGGCATGCCGTCCGCGGAGCCGGAGGTGTGGCGCAAGGACGTGCGCCGCGCGAAGGACCGGATCGGCGTCGGCCAGGTGCTCGTCGTGAGCGTGGTCGGCACGTGGGCGCCGGGCATGGATGCCGAGCAGCTCGTGCAGGACTACGCGCGCTGCGCGGCGTGGGCGGCCGAGGCCGGCGCCGACGCCGTGGAGGTCCACCTCGCGGTGCCGGATCCCTTCGCCGAGCAGCCGCAGCTCGTCTACGAGAACATTCCGCTGGCGGCGCAGATCCTCTACCGCGTCCGCACCACGATGCCCAAGCCGGTGCTGGCCAAGGTGGGCGTGTTCCGCACCCCGCGGCTCCTGCACGAGACGGCCAACAAGCTCGCCTCCTGGGCGAGCGGCTTCGTCATGGCGCACGGCGTGCGGCGCCGCGTCGTGGACGAGGACGGCAACGCGGCCTTCGAGGGCGCCGGGCGCGATCGCGCGACGATCGTCGGCGCCGACACGTGGCCGCTCGCCTCGCGGCAGATCGAGGAGCTGCTCTCGTGGCGCAAGGCCGGGGCCTGGGACCGCGCGATCCTCGCCGTGGGCGGCATCACCACCGTCGAGCGCGCCGACCACCTCCTGCGCGAGGGCGCCGACGTGGCCCTCATCGCCACGACCTCGCTCTTCGATCCGCTGTTCGCCGTCCGGTATCGCCAGCTGCGCGCGACCGCCGTCGCTTAATCCGCGCTGCTGCCAACTCGCTATTGAGATGGGGGGACCCCTGCGGCTTCCCCCCAAACCCCCCTCGTTTGCGCTGTTGATCCGCGGCTAACCGCTTCCGGCTCGCGTCAGGGTCTCGTGGATCGTGAGCGCCAGCGTGCCGAACTCCGGGACGGCGCGCGTGGCGGGCGTGCGCGGGCGCGGCAGCGGGACGTCCACGACGCGCGCGACGCGGCCCGGCCGCGGCGACATCACCACCACGCGATCGGCGAGGAACACCGCCTCCGGGATCGAGTGCGTGACGAAGAGCACGGTCTTGCGCGCGGCCGCCGACTCGCCCCACACGCGGAGCAGCTCCAGGTTCATCTCGTCGCGCGTCATGGCGTCGAGCGCGCCGAACGGCTCGTCCATGAGCAGGAGCGGCGGGTCGAGCAGGAGCGCGCGGCAGATGGAGGCCCGCTGCTGCATGCCGCCCGAGAGCTCGCGCGGGAGCCGCTCGGCAAAGCCGTCGAGGCCCACCAGGCGCAGCAGCGATTCCGCGCGCTCCCGGTGGCGCCGGCGGTCGAGCCCGGCCAGCTCCGCGGGGAGCAGGACGTTGTCGCGCACGGTGCGCCACTTCAGGAGGACCGGGGCCTGGAAGACCATGCCCACGGAGGGGATGGGACCGGTGACGCCGCGCCCGTCGACCTCCACGCGCCCGCTCGTCGGCGGCCGCAGCCCCGCCACCACGCGGAGCAGCGTGGACTTGCCGCAGCCGGAAGGGCCCACGAGGGCCACCAGCTCGCCGCGGCCGACGGCGAAGCCCACGTCGCGGAGCGCCTCGACCGGGCCGGAGTCGGTCCGGTAGGTCACGCCGACCCGGTCGAGGAGGATCACTTCCTGGGCGGCTCGATCTTCGTCAGGTAGTCGTTGGTGAAGACCTCGTCGCACGCGACCTTGCGCGGCATGTCGGGCATGTAGGTGTTGATGAACTCCACCGTGCCGCACATCTTCTTGCGCTCCATCCAGCCGATGCCGTTCTTCGCGTAGCGGTCCGTGCGCATCAGCTCGAGCCCCAGCATCATGTTCGGCTCGATGAGGGTCAGGTCGATGTCGGGCACGCGCTTCTTGAAGATCTCCAGCGACCCCTTCGGATCGGCCATCACGTCGCGCCAGCCCATGTAGGAGGCGGCCAGGAAGTCGCGCAGAACCTTTTGCCGCTCGTTGATGGTCTTCTCGCTCGCCATGATCGACATCGAGTACGTGTCGAAGCCGTACAGGTGCCACGGCATGCGGACGAGGTTGTCCTTGCCGACGGCCTTCTCCCAGAACGGCTGGCCCGTGGTGTAGTCGGGCACGGCGTCCGCGCGCTTCTCGGCGAGGGCCACGAACTTGGCGGCGGGCTCGATGGTGAGCCACGTCACCTTGGAGGCGTCCAGGCCGTTGACCTTGGCGAAGGCCGGGAAGAGCTGGCGCTGCGAGTCGCCGGGCGGCGCGGCCAGCGTCTTGCCCTCGAGGTCCTTGGGCTTGGTGATGCCGGTGTCCTTGCGCGTCCAGATGTTGAGCGGGGTGTTGTCGAAGACGGCGCCGACGATCTTGATCTTCGCTCCCTGCGCCACGCGCGGGATCACGACCACGGCGTCGGCGAGGCCCACGTCGGCGCGGCCGGTGTCGACTTTCGCGATGGAATCACCGGAGCCTTTGGAGTTCTGGAGCTCCACCTCGAGGCCACGCGCTTTGTAATAGCCCTTGTCGAGGGCGACCCAGTACGCGGCGTGGTCGCCGACGGCGAACCAGTTGAGGGCGAAAACGAGCTTCTGCGTCGGCTGCGCGGCGGGGGCGCCGGCGACGGCGAGCACGAGGACGATGACGAGGGCGAGGCGCTTCATGAGACCTCCTCAGGTGGTGTCGGCCCACGGCGCCCAGCGTCGCGCGGCGAGGCCGACGGCTCCGTAGAGGAGCAGGCCGACGACCGAGATCCACACGAGGGCGGCGAAGGCGACCGGGGTGTTCAGGTTCGTCTGCGCGTTCACGATCACCATGCCCAGGCCAGCCTGCGACGCCACGAACTCGCCGACGATGGCGCCGACGACGGCGGCGGTGGCGGTGACCTTGAGCGCGGACAGCACGTAGGGCAGCGCGTTGGGCAGGCGGATGGTCAGGAACACCTTCCACGTCGGCGCGCCGAAGACGCGGCCGAGGTCGAGCAGCTCCTCGTCCACCTGGGTGAGGCCCACCGCGGTGTTGATCACCACGGGGAAGAAGCCGATGAGGGCGGCGATGAGGACGTTCGGCAGGATCCCGTAGCCGAGCCAGAGCAGGAAGAGCGGCGCCACGGCGACCTTGGGCAGCGTGTTGACGAACACGAGGAAGGGCAGGAGCGCGCGCGCGGCCAGCGGCGACCACGCCACCGCGATGCCGAGGGCCACGCCCGCCGCGCCCGCGAGCGCGAAGCCGCCGAGGATCTCCAGCGTGGTGACCCAGAGGTGGTGGTGCCACCCGATCGAGAAATTCGTGAGGGCCCGCGCCACGGCGAGCGGGCCCGGCAGGAGGTACTCGCGGATGCCGAAGACGGGGCCGGCCGCTTGCCACGCCGCCAGCAGCGCGGCGAAAACGGCGAGCGACGGAAGCAACCGCGAGAGGGTACGCGCGCTCATGGGCCGCCATCGTACCGCCGCGGCCGTGTGCTACGCTACGGGCCGTGCGTTGGCTCGTGGTGCTTCCGTTCAATCGCGCCGGGCTCATGGGCGTCGATTTCGGCGAGGAGCTCACGGCGCGCGGTCACTCCGTGCGCCTCTTCGAGTACCGCCGGGACAACGCGCTCTACAAGAACAAGTCCACGAAGGCCGCCTACCAGCTCTGGATCCTGCGCCTGCTCGAGCGCGCCTGCGCCTCGTGGCGGCCCGAGGTCGTGCTCGTCGTCAAGGGCGGGCCCATCACGCCGAACCTCGTGCGGCGCGTGAAGGCGCGCGCGGACACGCTCTTCGTCAACTTCTTCCCCGACAACCCGCTGTGGATGATCCCGTTCGGCTGCATCGAGGCGTACGACGTCTTCTTCACCAAGGAGCGGTACGCGATGCGCAGCCTCCAGCAGGTCGGCCTGCGCAACCTCCACTACTTGCCGATGTACTGCGTGCCGGCACAGCATCACCCGGTGGTCCTCTCCCCCGAGGAGACGCGCCGCTTCGCCTCGCCGGTGTCGTTCGTGGGGAGCCGCTACGACTACCGCGAGCGCTTCGTGCGCGAGCTCGCCGACTCGCCGCTGCGCCTCTGGGGCGCGGGCTGGGGCCGCAGCCCCGATCCCGTGGTGCGCGGGCTCGTGGCGGGCGGGCCCGTGTTCGGCCACGACAAGCTCTGCGTGTACTCCGGCACGACGATCTCGCTGAACCACCACCATCCGATGAACGACATCGCCGGCGTGAACACACGCACCTTCGAGCTGGCGGCGGCGGGCGCCTGCCAGGTGGTGGACGCCAAGGACGAGCTGGCGCGGCTCTTCAAGCCCGGCGAGGAGGTGCTCGTCTACCGCGACCTCCCCGAGCTGCGCCGCGTGCTCGACCACTTCCAGGCGCGCCCCGACGAGGCGCGCGCCATCGGCGACAACGCGCGGCGCCGCGCCCTCGCCGAGCACACCCTCGCCCACCGCGTCGACGAGATGCTGCACGTGCTGGGGACACGCTTCGGCGTCAAGTAGGCCGCTCCCCCGCGCCTTCTATCTCCGCCCCGCGCCCGCCGTCGCGCGCGACCTCCTCGGCTGCGTGCTCGTCTCGCGACGGGGGCGCGCCACCACCACCGCGGGCCGGATCGTCGAGGTCGAGGCCTACCTGGGACCGGAGGACGAGGCCTCGCACGCGGCCTTCCGCCCCGGCTCGCACGCGAGCTTCTACGGCGAGGGCGGCCACGCCTACGTCTACCTGAACTACGGCGTCCACCATTGCCTGAACGCCATCACGAACCCCGCGGGCCGCCCCGGCTGCGTGCTGATCCGCGCTCTCGAGCCCGTGGCCGGCGCGGCGACGATGGCGCGCCGGCGCGGCGTGGCCGCGGATGTCCCGCGGCTGGCGAGCGGCCCAGGCAACGTCACGCGGGCGCTCGGGCTCTCGCTCCGGGACAACCGCGCGGACCTCACGCGCGGCCCGCTCGTGATCCTGCCCCGCGGGCGCCCGCGCGACTTCACGATCGCGCGCGGCCGGCGCGTGGGGATCACGCGCTCGATGGACCTGCCGCTGCGCTTCTGGATCGCGGGGAGCCCGTTCGTGTCGGGCGTCAGCGCCGCGCGCGCGGCGCCGTCTCGAAGTGCGTCACCACGAACGGCGAGCCGTGGTGACGCCGGCGCGACGCGACGACGCGCCCGGCCGCCACGCGCCGGATGATGCGGCGCCAGAACCGCTGCGCCGGGTTCCACGTGAGGACCGAGACCTCCCAGCGGCCGGGAAACGTCGCGAAGATCTGCAACGCCGCCCGCGTCCCGAAGCGGCGCCCGCGATAGGGGGCGAGCACGAAGAACTCCGCGATCTCGCGCACGCCCGCTCCCGCGAAGTCGGCGCGGTCGCGCACGAGGGCGAAGCCGGCGGGCCGGCCGTCCACGCGCATCATGAAGTGGTGCTGACCCCGCCGCCGCCAGAAGCGGCGGTGCCACCGGGGCGGCGCGTAGGTGCCGTCGCGCTCGGGCGTCCAGCGGTCGCCGCCCAGATCGTAGATGTAGAGCTGGATGAACCGGCGCACGATCGGGACGTCGCCCGGGCGCACCGGGCCCAGCGTGAACCGCGCCGCCACGCTCAGGGCCCGCGGCGCAGCGTGTCGGGATCGAAGAGCGCGTCGGCGAGCCCGCTGTTGACGGCGGCCGAGCGGACGAGCACACGGACGACCAGCTTGCTGTCCACGTACGCCTCCTGCCGCCAGGGCAGCGAGAACCCGCCCACGAGGGGCCGGTGCTCGCTGAAGGCGAGGTCGACGACACCCTCGCCCCGCGGCAGCTTCTCGCGCGTGACGAAGCGCACCACGCCGCGCTCGGGGTCGAGCCAGACCTGGGGCACCGAGCGCTCGCCGGGGCGGGCGCCGATGACGGTCACCATGCGGTCGGCGGCGCGCGTGACGTAGCTCAGGTCGGCGCGCACGCCGAGGACCTTCCACTCCGCGAGGAGGTCGGCGCCCGTGCGCCGGAACGGGACGAGCAGGTGGGTGCTGTCGCGCGTCCCCGGGGGCGGCGCCTCGAACGTCTTGCCGTTCCGGGCGCGCACCCACACCTTGTCGCCGACGGTCAGCCGGACCTCCTTCTGGCCGTCGATCGTCTGCTCCACGCGCTGCCGGCGCGGCAGCTTGATGTAGACGCGCTGCTCGCCGCTCGCCTGCGGCTGGCGGCCGCCGGGATCGAAGAGCGCGAGCGTCTGGTCCAGGACGAGATCCGTGACGTCCACGTCGCCCAGGTGGGCCACGAAGGCGTTCACGGCCGTGCGGGCGTCCGAGCCGGCGACGACGGCGGGAGCCAGGAGGGTCGTGAGGAGGAAGGCCACGAACGCGCGCGCCACCACTCGGTTATACGAGGGAGGGGCGCGGGAAGTCAATGAAAAGCCTGAATTTTCCGGCCCAAAATGTTGACACCCGTTGGCGCGGTCCGTATCATCGAGAGAACCAAGGAGCGCGCGTGCCTACCTCCCCCGATACGCTCACAGCCGGCATCCTCGACCTGATCTGGAGCGCGGGTCCCATCGCGAAGGCCGTCCTCGCGGTGCTCGCGATCTTCTCGATCATCTCGTGGGCCCTCATCGTCGAGAAGTGGTGGCAGTTCCGCCGTGTGCGGCGGCAGACCCTGGCCTTCCTCAGGGTGTTCCGCGAGGGCCGGCGGCCCAGCATCGTGGCGGCCGCCGCCAAGAAGCTCCGCGAGAGCCCGCTCGCCCAGCTGTACCTGGCCGCGTACCAGGAGATGCCGGGCGGTCACGATCTGGAGCAAATGGTCGACGACGCCGAGGAGGCGGGCCACGAGCGCCTGGAGGCGGCCGACCGCGCCATGCGGCGCTCGGCGGGTCTCGAGGTGGCGGCCCTCGAGCGCTATCTCCCCTTCCTCGCCACGACGGCGAGCGCCTGCCCGTTCATCGGATTGTTCGGCACGGTGTGGGGCATCATGAGCGCTTTCCACGGCATCGGCGCGCAGGGCTCGGCGAGCCTGGCCGTGGTCGCGCCGGGCATCTCGGAGGCCCTCGTCGCCACCGCGGCCGGGCTCGGTGCGGCGATCCCCGCCGTCATCGGCTACAACTACTTCGTCAACCGCGTGAAGCACTGGGCGACGGAGATGGAGGGATTTGCCCTCGACATGCTCAACCTCCTGAGCCGCCCGGCGCCCAAGCTGGCGCGGCCCACCAAAGATGGCATTTAGCGTCGGGCCGCCCGGCGGCAACCGCCGCATCGGGACGAGCCTCGCCGAGATCAACATCATCCCGCTGGTGGACGTCGTCCTCGTCCTCCTGCTGATCTTCATGCTGACGGCGCCCATGATGTACCGCGGGATCGACGTGAACCTGCCGCGCGCCGCCGCCAAGCCGACCGCGGTGGAGGAGCGCATGGTGCTGACGGTGACGAAGGACCGCGTGCTGTACCTGAACGAGAAGCGCGTGCCGCCCGCCGGGCTCGAGGGCATGCTGCGCGACGCGTTCCGCACGCGCACCGACAAGACCCTCTACCTCAAGGCCGATGCCGGCCTGTCGTACGGCGCCGTGATCGAGACGATGGACATGGTCCGTCGCGCCGGCATCGAGCGCCTCGGCATGGTGACCGAGCCCGTCCGCGAGCGCTGACGTGAGCATCGCCGCCGCCACGGTCCGGATGCGTCCGGCGCGCGGCCCCGCCCTCGGGAAGGCCCCGATGCCGGTCACGGCCACCGTCGTCTCGGCCCTCCTGCACGTGGCGCTCGCCGTGGCGCTCGTGGTGGCGGCCCGCACGTGGTCGGCGTCGCAGCCCAGGATCTACGTGGTGAACCTCGTGCCCGCCGTCGCCGCCGTGGGCTCGCCCCAGGGCCGGCCCGCGCTGCCGCCGCGGCCCGAAGAGCTGGCGCCGCCGCCGCGGACCCGGCCGACCGAGCTGCCGCAGCGCGAGGTCGCGCGGGACACGGCGCCGCCGGAGATGCCGGCGCGCCCGCGCGAGCCGGTGGCGCTGCCCGAGCGCGATCGCGCGCTGCCGCCGCGGCCGTCGGCGGCGCCGCGCGCGGGCGAGCGCGAATTGCCGTCGCTGGCGAGCCCGACGCCCAGGCCCGCACCCGAGCGCGCGCCGAGCGAGATGGTGGCGCGCACGACGCCGCCGCCCCCGCCGCCCCCGATCGGGCGGCGCGACGGCTCGCCGCAGGGCGCGGGCCCGATGACGCTGAACGTCTCCGACTTCCCCTTCGCGTGGTACCTGAGTCGCGTGCAGGCGAAGGTGACCGAGCGCTGGGCGGGCAAGGCGATCCCCGGCCAGCAACCCGTCGCCGTCTTCGAGATCCACCGCGACGGCCGTGTCAGCGGGCTCACGATCGAGAAGCCCTCCGGCAACCCCTACTACGACAACGCCGCGCTGCGCGCCATCACCGAGGCCGCCCCGTTCCCGCCGCTGCCGGCGGAGTTCCCCGGCCAGGTCCTGCGCGTGCATCTCGGTTTCAACTTCAACGCCGAGCGAGGTTGACCCGTGACCCTTCGACACCTCTCCGCCGCCGTGACGCTCGTGATGCTCCTCGCCGTCGCCGGCCCGTGGCCGGCGCCGGCCCAGCAGCCGCCCCCCGGAACGGCGCCCACCGACGTCTACGTGAACGTGACGGGCGGCGGCACGCGCAAGCTCAACATCGCGATCCCGGACTTCACCGTGGTCGCGGGCGCCGACACCGCGGGCGCCGCCAAGCTGCTGGCCTCCGTGGCCGGCACCGACCTCACGTTCTCGGGACTCTTCAGCGTGGTCGCGGGCACCGGCGCGATTCCCGCGAACAATCCCGCCTTGCTCCAGCAGTCGTGGCAGGAGTTCGCCGCGGCCGGCGCCCACGCGGGCTTGCACGGGCTCCTCACCGTGCGGGCGGACCGGCTCGAGGGCGAGATGCGGCTGTACGACCTCACCACGCCCGAGCACCGGCTGATCGCGACGAAGAAGTTCGAGACGGCGGCATCGCAGCCGCGCCGGCTCGCGCACAAGATCGCCGACGAGGTCGTGCTGCAGTTCACGGGCGAGCCGGGCGTCGCCGACACCAAGCTCGCGTACGTGACGGGTCCGCGGGGGGCGAAGGAGATCGTGATGGCGGACTACGACGGGACCGGCCCCGCGCCCATCAC
>DASYTM010000183.1:0-22810 GCA_036002345.1 Candidatus Methylomirabilota bacterium
CGTGCGTCTCGGGCTCGTCGGGCAGGAGCCGCGTCACGAGCCGCCCGAGCCAGATCGCTTCGTCGGCGAGACCTCGGCGTTTTGGATCGGCGCCGGCCACGTCCTCCCAGCCGCGGCCGTACGCGGCGTAGATCGCCTCCAGCACCGCCTCGAGCCGCGCCGCGAGCTCGCGTCGCTCCGGCACTTCGAAGCCGATTCTGGCCTCGCGGATCTTCGCCTTCACGCGCACGAGCCGCTGGCTCATGGTGGCCGGCGCCACGAGAAACGCGGAGGCGATCCGTGCGGCGTCGAGCCCGAGCACGGTCTGAAGCATCAGCGGCGTGCGCGCCGCCTCGTCGATGGCCGGGTGGGCGCACACGAAAAGCAGCGCGAGCCGCGCGTCGGGAAACGTCGCTCGCGCGCGATCGTCGGCGTGCTCGTCGAGCATCAGCGTCAGGTCGGCCTCGGCGGCCGCCGCCACGCCGGCCCGGCGCGCGCCGTCCAGGAGGCGACGGCGCGCGGCGGTGAGCACCCACGCCTCCGGCTTGTCCGGCACGCCGCTGCGCGGCCACGTTTCCAAGGCCGCGACCAGCGCGTCGCCGAGGGCGTCTTCGGCACGCGCGACGTCGCGCCAGCGCGCCGCGAGGATGGCGAGCAGCCGCCCGTACGACGTGCGGGCCGCGAGCTCGGCCGCCGCGGCCGCATCCGTCACGCGCCGGGCGGCGGCGGCATGTTGGGCCGCACCTCCGCCGCGCCGGTGGCCGCCGACGGGCAGCGCGCCGCCCACTCGAGGGCCTTGTCGAGATCCGGCACGTCGATCAGGTAGAACCCGCCGAGCTGCTCCTTCGTGTCGGCGAACGGCCCGTCCTGCACGCGCCGCTTGCCGTCCGGCACGCGCACCGTCGTGGCCGTGCGCGGCGGCTCGAGCCCGGCGCCGCCCACCATCACGCCCGCATCGCGCAGCGCCTTGGTGTACGCGCGGTAGGCGCCCCAGTAGGCGTCCTTCCGCTTGGGATCGGTGCGCGCCGCCAGCTGGTCGGCCGTCTCGTAAACCAGGATCGTGTATTGCATCGCGTGTTCCTCCTCGCCTCCATGACGTTCGACGGCAGCCGATTTCGACCAGCCGGGTGGTAGTCTATATCCCTATGGCTGCTGAAAACTCGTTCGACATCGTGTGCAAGATCGACATGCAGGAGGTCACCAACGCCCTCGATCAGGCCCGGCGGGAGATCGAGACGCGCTACGACCTCAAGGGCACGAAGAACGAGGTCACCCTCGACAAGACCGACATCGTGCTGGCCTCGCCGGACGACATGAAGCTCAAGGCCGTGACCGACATCCTCCAGTCCAAGCTCCACAAGCGCGGGATCCCGCTCAAGGCGCTGACCTACGGCACGGTGGAGACGGCCTCGGGCGGCGTGCTGAAGCAGAAGATCGCCCTGCAGCAGGGCATCCCGATGGAGAAGGCCAAGGAGATCGTGCGCCTCGTCAAGGACAGCAAGATCAAGGTCCAGGCCTCCATCCACGAGGACAAGGTGCGCGTGTCGGGCAAGAGCCGCGACGATCTGCAGTCGGTGATGAAGCTGGTCCGCGACAAGGACTTCGGCATCGCCCTCAACTTCGACAACCGCCGGACCATCTGACCGCCGCCTCCATGAAGGTCCACCTCACCACGCTGGGCTGTCCCAAGAACCAGGTCGATTCCGAGCTGATGCTCGGGCGCCTGGCCGAGGCCGGCCATCCGATCGTCGAGCGCGCCGAGGACGCCGAGTGCGTCATCGTGAACACGTGCGCCTTCATCGACCGCGCGCGCGAGGAGTCGGTGACCACGATCCTCGAGCTGGCGAAGCTGAAGCAGCGCGGGTCGTGCCGCGCGCTCATCGTCACCGGCTGCCTCACCCAGCGCTACGGCGGCGAGATCCTCGAGGAGATGCCGGAAGTCGACTCCATTCTCGGCACCTCGGGGTTGGAGCGCATCGTCGATCTCGTCGGCCAGGCCGCGAATCGCGAGGACTGGGCGTCGTCGGCCCCGCCCGGCTATCTCTACGACGCCTCGGCGCCGCGCCTGCTCACGGCGAAGGTGCCGTACGCCTACGTGAAGATCGCCGAGGGCTGCGACATGGGCTGCACGTTCTGCGCGATTCCGCAGTTCCGCGGCAAGCACCGGAGCCGCCCGCTGCGCGACATCGTGGCCGAGGTGGACGCGCTCGCGAAGCGCGGCGTGCAGGAGGCGATCCTGGTCTCCCAGGACACCCTCGCGTACGGCAAGGACATCGCGGGCAATGGCGACATCGGCGACCTGCTCCTGGCGCTGGGCGAGGACACGCGCATGCCGTGGATCCGGCCGATGTATCTGCACCCCGCTCACGTCAACGACCGGTTCTTGGAGAAATGGTCGCGCGCGCGGATCGTGCCCTACGTGGACATGCCCGTGCAGCACGGCGACGACGGCGTGCTCCGCGCGATGCGGCGGGCGGTGACGGCGCGGCGGATGCTGGAGATCGGCGCCCAGTTCCGCGCCGCGATTCCCGACGTCACGCTGCGGACCACCGTGCTCGTGGGCTTTCCTGGCGAGACGCCCGCCGCGTTCGAGAATCTCCTGGCCTTCCTCGACGACGCGCGCTTCGACCGCCTCGGCGTCTTCACGTACTCGCCGGAGGAAGGGACCCCGTCGATCGGCTTCACTGACCAGATCGATCCGGAGCTCGCGGCCGAGCGCGCCACCATCGTCCAGGACGCGCACGACGCGCGCGCGTTCGAGCGCGGCGCGACGCTGGTCGGCTCGGTCGTGGACGTCCTCGTGGACGGGCCGAGCGAGGACCCCGCCTTCGCGTGGGAGGGGCGCACGGCCGGCCAGGCGCCCGAGATCGACGGCGTCGTCTATCTCCGCGAGCGCGCCGCCTTCACGCCCGGGCGCTTCGCGCGCGCGCGCATCGCCAGTGTGGAAGGCTACGAGCTGGTTGCCGAGCACACCTAGTCTGTCCGCCACGGCGCGCGTGGCGGTCGCCATCGCCACGCTGGGCGGCGTCGGGCGCGCTCCCGTCGCCCCGGGCACCGTCGCCAGCGCCCTGACCGTCCTCGTCCTCTGGCTCGTGCCGTTCTCCACCGGCGGCCTCGTCCTGTTCTTCGTCGCGGTGATGGTCATCGGCGGGGTGGCGGCCGAGCACGCGGAGCGCGCGCTCGGCACCAAGGATCCCGGAGTGATCGTGATCGACGAGGTGGCGGGGATGACGCTGTCCGTGCTGGGTCTGCCGCTGACGCCGTCCGTGCTCCTGCTCGGCTTCGTCCTGTTCCGCGTCTTCGACGTGGTCAAGCCGTTTCCGGCGAACCGCGCGCAGGCGCTGCCGGGCGGCAGCGGCGTCATGGCGGACGACCTCATCGCGGGACTCTACGCCCTGGTCATCCTCACCGCGCTACGCGCCCTCGTCGGATGGCCGTAACAGCCGGCGTTCGATTGGTCGGCGTGACCGCCGACGCCGCGGCGGGAGGCGACCCGACCGCGCCCGTGCAGGCGGCGCTCGCCGCCGCCGGCGTGCCGGTGGAAGGGCGCGTGCTCGTGGACGACGACGAGGCGGCGCTCGAGCGCGCGCTCGGCCCGGAGTCGGTGCTCGCCATCATCGTGGCCGGACCCGGCGGCTCCGCGGGCGAGACGGTGCGGCGCGTCGTCGCGCGGCTCTCCGGCTCGCGGCTCGTCCTGAACGAGCGGATGCTCGCCGCGCTCGAGGAGACGTATCGCCGTCTCGACCGCCCACTGCCGCGCCGCGCCGAGCGCCAGGCGCTCTTGCCCCAGGGCGCGACGCCGTGGCCGGGCGACGCGGAGCCGGCGTGGGCGGTGCAGACGCCGCGCGGTGCCTTCGCCGTGCTGCCGCCGGGCACGCCCACCGCGGCGCTCGCGGCCCATCTGATAGACTTCGCGCGGTCCGTCGTCGGCGCGCGCGGCGTGGTCACGCGCACGCTCCGCGCGGCGGGCGTGAGCCTCGGCGACGTCGAGGATCGGCTCGCCGACTGGCTCGGGCGCGAAGGCGACGTCGCCGTCACGACGATTCCCGCCGACGGCGAGGTGTGGGTGCGGCTGCGCGCGCGAGGCGCCGGCGTGGAGGCGGCGACGGCGGCGCTGGAAGCGGTGGAGGCGCGCGTGGCGCAAGCGCTCGGCGAGGACTGTTACGGGCGCGACGGCGAGACGCTGGAGCAGGTGGTGGGACGCCGGCTCCATGCACGCCGTCTCACGGTGGCCACTGCAGAGTCGTGCACAGGCGGGCTCGTCGGCCACCGGCTGACGAACGTGGCAGGCTCGTCGGCGTGGTTCGAGCGGGGCGTAGTCGTCTACTCGAACCAGGCCAAGCAGGAGCTGCTCGGGGTGCCCGAGGAGATCTTGAAGGCGCACGGCGCGGTGAGCGCGCCCTGCGCGGAGGCGATGGCGCGCGGTATCTGCGCGGCGGCACGGACGCCGTGCGGCGTGGCCATCACCGGGATCGCGGGGCCCGACGGCGGGACCCCGCAGAAACCCGTTGGCACGGTGTTCATCGGGATCGCCGTCGAGGGCGACGTGACGGCCCGCCGCTTCCGGTTCTCCGGCGACCGGGCGGCGGTGAAGTGGCAGTCGGCGCAGATGGCATTGGATATGCTCCGCAGACGGCTGGGAGGCTCATGACCATGAGGATGCTGTCAGCGACGCTCGGTCTCGCCGTGCTCGGGGTCGTGCTGGTCGGGTGCAGCACCACGTCGGATGTCGCCATGAAACGCGGCGCGGACGCGTACCGCACCGGCGAGTACGTCGCTGCCGCCGACGCGTTCGGCGACGCCATCGCCGCCAATCCGAAGTCCGCCGCCGCCTGGAACGACCGCGCCGCCGCGCGCCTGCGCATGGGCGACGTCAGGGGCGCGATCAGCGACTACAACCGCGCCATCGAGCTCGCGCCGCACGACGCGGAGATCTACTTCAATCGCGGCAACGCGCTCGTCGCCGCCGGCCTCTACCAGGAGGCGATCGCCGACTTCACGCGCGCCGCCGACATCAATCCGAGCTACGCGAAGGCGCTCTTCAACCGCGGCACGGTCTACTCGATGCTCGGCCAGCGCGACGCCGCGGAGGCGGACTGGAACCGCGCCATCGCGCTGGAGCCGGATCCGTGGACGAAGTCGTCGATGCGCCGCAGCGCGGGACTCGACCCGACGCCGGTCGTCGCGATGCCGGCGCCCGAGATCCAGCAGCCCGTGATCGCGCCGGCGCCGGCGCCCGGCACGCGCGCGGCCTCGCCGCCGCCGCTGGTGGCGCCCATTCCGGCCAACCCGCCCGTGGCGCCCATCACGCCGCCGGCCGTCGCGCTGGCGCCGATGCCCGCGCCGGCGCCGGCCGCCTCGGTGCAGGCGCTGGACGCGCGCGCGCTCGCGTCGCGCGCGATCACCCGCGAGCTCGACGGTGATCACGCGGGCGCCATGCAGGACCTCGCGACCGCGATGCAGCTCGAGCCCGACGCCCAGCGCCGGGCCGCCATCGCGAACCTGATCCGCGTGCTGGACACCCCGAGATAGCCGGCGTCCGCGCCTTCGTCGCCGTGCTGCTGCCGGACGACGTCCGGCAGCGGCTGGCGACCGCCGTCGAAGGCCTGCGCCCCCACGCCACCGACGTGGCGTGGGTGGCGCCGGCCAACCTCCACGTCACCCTCAAGTTCCTCGGCCAGGTCGACGAGGCACGCGTGCTCGCGTTCGCCGAGGCGCTGACCGGGGCCGCCGCGGGCCATCGCGCCTTCGACGTCGTGGTGCGCGGTCTCGGCGCCTTTCCCTCGCCGACACGGCCGCGCGTGCTCTTGGCCGGGCTCGACGGCGACGCCGGCCGCCTCGCCGCGCTGGCCGAGAGCGTGGACGCCGCGTGCGGCGGCCTCGGCGTCCCGCGCGAGACGCGCGCCTTCGCCGCGCACGTGACGCTCGGCCGGGTCCGCGAGCCGCGGCGCCAGCCGACGCTGGCGGACGCGCTCGCGCGCGGCGGCGAGTTCGGCCGCGTGGGCGTCGGTCGCGTGGCCCTCATGCGCAGCGAGCTGTCGCCCCGCGGCGCGCGCTACTCGGAGCTCGCCCTCTGCCCGCTCGCCGTACAATAGCCGGGTGAGGGAGGGCTTCATCGAGGACGAGATCCGGCGCCTCCGCGCCGAGACGCCCGGCTGCGCGGAGGTGGCGCACTTCAACAACGCCGGGGCCAGCCTCCCGCCCGCCCCCGTGCTCGCCACGCAGACCGCGTACCTGGAGCGCGAAGCCTGGATCGGCGGCTACGAGGCCCAGGAGGAGGCGCAGGCCCGCCTCGACGCGGTGTACGCGTCGGCGGCCCGGCTCGTCGGCGGCCGCGGCCCGGACGAGATCGCGCTCTTCGAGAACGCCACGCGCGCCTTCGACATGGCGCTCTACGCGGTGCCGCTCGAGCCCGGCGACGTCATCCTCACGTCCACCGCCGAGTACCACTCGATGTTCGTGACCTATCTGCACCGCGCGCGCGGCGGCGTGCGGGTGGAGGTCGTCCCGCCCGACGCCACCGGCCAGCTCGACGTGAGCCTGCTCCGCAAGCGGATCGACGGGCGGGTGCGGCTGATCGCGATGACCCACATGCCGACCAACGGCGGCCTCGTCCAGCCCGCGGAGGAGGTCGGCAAGATCGCGCGGGAGGCCGGCGTCTTCTTCCTGCTCGACGCCACGCAGACGGTCGGCCAGATCCCGCTCGACGTGGCGCGCCTCGGCTGCCACGCCCTCGCCGGCACCTCGCGCAAGTTCCTGCGCGGGCCGCGCGGCGTCGGCTTCCTGTGGGTGGCGCGCGACTGGATCGAGCGGCTGGAGCCGCCGCTGATGGAGGGCCACGCCGCGGAGTGGGTCGCGCCCGATCGCTACGTCATCCGGCCCGACGCCAAGCGCTTCGAGGTCTGGGAGTCGAACGTCGCCGCGCGGCTGGGCTTCGGCGCCGCGATCGAGTACGCGGAGGCCGTCGGCCTCGAGCGGATCTGGGAGCGCGTGCAGGTCCTCGCCGGGCGGCTGCGCGCGCGGCTCGGGGCGATTCCCGGCGTGAAGGTGCGCGACCTCGGCATCGTGCGGGGCGGGATCGTGTCGTTCACCGTTCGCGGCGTGGACGGCGCGCGCGTCAAGGACGCGCTGCGCGCGGCGCGGATCAACGTCACGGTGTCGCCGGCGCGCGGCACGCTGCTCGACATGCGCGCGCGCGGCCTCGCCGACGTCGTCCGCGCGTCGGTCCACTACTACAACACCGACGAGGAGATCGCGCGCCTGGTGGCCGAGGTCGGCCGGCTGACCGGATGACGCTGCAATCCGAGAGGAGTTTCGAAACCCGTGAAGACGATCGCGCTCCTGTTCGCATCCAACGTGTTCATGACCGCGGCCTGGTACGGTCACCTGCGCTTCAAGGCCGCGCCGCTCTGGAAGGCGATCGTGGCCTCGTGGCTGATCGCGTTCTTCGAGTACTGCCTGCAGGTCCCCGCCAACCGCTGGGGCTACGGCCGATTCACCGCCGCTCAGCTCAAGATCGTCCAGGAGGTCATCACGCTGGTCGTCTTCGGTGTGTTCGCCTGGCTCTGGCTCGGCGAGCGCCTGCGCTGGAACGAAGTCGCGGCGTTCGGTCTGGTCCTTGGCGCCGTCGTGGTCGCCAGCCTGCCCTAGTCGTCGTCGTCACCCTGGTCGCGCTCTTCGCCGGCCGCGCGCACGCCTGCGAGCCCGCGCGCGGCGCGGCGGACGCGCCCGTGGCGCTGATCCTCTCCGGCGGCGGCGCCAAGGGCGCCTGGGAAGCCGGCGTGGCGGCCGCGCTCCTGGAGCGCGGCCTGCCCGTGCGGCTGGTGGCCGGCTCGTCGGCCGGCGCGCTGAACGCGGCCATGGTCGCCGACGGGCGGCTCGATCGGCTCCAGGACCTCTGGCGTACGGTCACGCGCGAGCAGGTCTACACGGTGCGGCCCTCGGTGTTCTTCGCCGGGCTCTTGCCCGGCTGGCTGACGCTGGTCACGCTCGATCGCGCGGGCTCGCTCCTCGATCCCGCGCCGCTGCGCGAGCTGATCGCGCGGTCGATCGACCTCGCGCGGATCCGCGCTTCGCCCGTGGAGCTGCTCGTGGTGGCCACCGATCTCGCGCGCGGCGACAAGCGCGCCTTCGACAACCGCACGCTCAGCGTGGACGCCCTCATGGCCGCGGCCGCGGTGCCCGGCGCGTTTCCGCCCGTGACCGTGGACGGCGTGCCGCTCGTGGACGGCGGCATCACGGGGCGCGCGCCCGTGCTCGAGGCGCTGGCGCTCGGCCGCCCCATCGGCCGCGCCGTGGTCGTGATGAGCTACGCGCCCGACGCGCAGGCCACGGCGCCCACCACGCTCCGGCGCACGCTCGAGGAGTCGATGGAGCTGGTCATGATCCACGCCATCCGCCGCGACGTGGAGCTGGCGCGGCTGCGCCATCCGGGCGTGGACGTGCAGCTCCTCACGCCGGGCGCGCCGCTCGCGCTGCGCCCGCTCGACTTCGACACCGAGGGCATGGCGCGGGCGCTCGAGCGCGGGCGCGCCGACGCCGCGGCCTGTCTCGACGCCATGCGCCGCGGCCGGTGAGACGCGCCCTCGCCGCGGGCTTCGCCGTGCTCGTGGTCGCCGGCTGCGCGACCCCACGCTGGAACTACGAGAAGCGCCACGCTACCCCGCTGCAGCTCGACCGCGACCTCGAGTCGTGCCGCCGCGAGGGGTTCCGGCCCTCGCGCTTTTCCCTGCGCCCGTCCGGCCGCTACGACTGGGACGTCGTGAACCGCTGCATGGAGCGCAAGGGCTACCAGGTCAAACCGGTCGAAGAGTAGGGGGGGCCGCTAGAGACTGTATCCAAGATCAGGCGTTGACGCTGCCGGTTGGGGCTCCTATGATGGCACCCAGTCAACCAACGACACGACCCGGGCGACCATATAAGGAGCGCGCGCATGGCGGAAGCGAAGAGCGACCGTAAGCAGGCTCTGGAACTGGCCATCTCCACGATCGAGCGGCAGTTCGGCAAGGGCTCGGTCATGCGCCTGGGCGCCGGCGGCCCCCTCGAGGAGATCGCCGTCATCCCCACGGGCGCCCTCTCCCTGGACGTCGCCCTCGGGGTCGGCGGCGTGCCGCGGGGCCGGGTGGTCGAGATCTACGGCCCGGAGTCCTCGGGCAAGACCACGCTCGCCCTGCACATCGTCTCCGAGGCCCAGCGCCTGGGCGGCACCGCCGCGTTCATCGACGCCGAGCACGCGCTGGACCCGATCTACGCGCGCAAGCTCGGGGTCAACACCGACGAGCTCTTGATCTCGCAGCCCGACACGGGCGAGCAGGCGCTGGAGATCACCGAGACCCTCGTGCGCTCCAACGCCGTGGACGTCATCGTCATCGACTCCGTCGCGGCGCTGGTGCCCCGCGCCGAGCTGGACGGCGACATGGGCGACTCGCTCCCCGGCCTGCAGGCGCGCCTCATGTCGCAGGCGCTCCGCAAGCTGACGGCCGCCATCTCGCGCTCCGGCTGCGTCGTGGTCTTCATCAACCAGATCCGAGAAAAGATCGGCGTAATGTTTGGGTGTCTGCATTACGACACTCGTGTCGTTCTTGCCGACGGGACGCGTGAGCGCATCGGTCGAATCGTGCGGAAGAAGCTTCCCGTCGAAGTCCTGTCCTACGATCCGGTTCGAAAAGTCATCGAGCCGCGGCGAGTCGTGCAGTGGTTCGATAACGGCCGGACGGAAGAGTTCATCAAATTCGAGGTACGTGGCGGGCCGGCCCGTCGACGCTACTTCTCTGTTACACCGAATCATCTGGTTTTCACACCACGCGGTGAAATCCCGGCCGGCCGGCTGAAGGTTGGTGACGAGGTTCTGTTCGCGATGCCGGACTACTCTCTGAGCGAGGATCAGCGTCAGCTCCTCATAGGTGGCGGCCTGGGTGACGGTTCGCTGCGGATGGTGGGTAAACACTCGGCGCATTTCCGAGTCGCTCACGCGCCGACGCAGAAGGACTACACGACGTGGAAGCACGAGATGTTGCAGCCGTTTTCTCGGCCCATCGGCCCTGTCGGCAACGGCATCGGATTCAGCACTCTGACTATGCCTGCGCTCGCGCAGATTCAGCGTGGTCTCTACGATGCCGCTGGTAAGCGTGTCGTGACCAAGGACCTCCTCGACCGGCTCGGTGCGCGGGGGTTGGCTGTCTGGTATGGCGATGATGGATCCTTCATGGGCTCCTACGCCAGGTGGGGGAAGGGCAAGGCAGTCATCTATAACACCTCGCTCAAAGGCGACTCACGCGCGGTAGTGATGGAAACGTTGCAGCGCTTCGGATTTGATCGCGTGCGCGATGACGGACGCGGCTTCTGGTTCGACTCGGAGGAGACGGCCAGGCTGCACCAACTCATTGCGCCGTATCTGCATCCCTCCATCGACTACAAGCTCCATCCTTCCCTGAGGGGACGTTTCGAGTGGCGCTCACAGCCGTGTGTCACTTCGCTGGAACAACTTCGATCCTTCCACGTGACTCCTGTCCAGATCGTCAGCCGCTCGAAGAAGAATCTGTCGCACCACACCCACCGCTTCGATCTCGAGGTCGAGGGCCAGCACACCTACCTGGCTGACGGCGTCGTGGTCCACAACTCCCCGGAGACCACGACCGGCGGGCGCGCGCTGAAGTTCTATGCCTCCGTGCGCCTGGATATCCGCCGCCAGGACGCCATCAAGATCGGCACGGAGTCGGTCGGCGTGCGGACGAAGGTCAAGGTCGTGAAGAACAAGCTGGCCCCGCCGTTCCGCGAGGCCGAGTTCGACGTCATGTACGGCGAGGGCATCTCGAAGTCCGGGACCATCCTCGACGCCGGCGTCGAGCAGGGGATCATCGAGAAGTCCGGCACCTGGTACTCCTACAAGAACGAGCGCATCGGCCAGGGGCGTGACAACGCGCGGAAGTGGCTCCAGGAGAATGCCGCCGTGCTCGCCGACCTCGAGGCCAAGATCCGCGAGACGCTCGGCCTGAGGGCGCCCGCGCCGCTGAAATCGTAGCGCCCCGCAAGGTCCTCGACGAAAAGGCCGCCCGCCTCGCGGCGGGCGACCTGCTGTCCCGTCGCGCGTGGACGCGCCGGGATCTCGCCGCGCGGCTGCGCCGTCGCGGCGCGCCCGCCGAGGTCGCCACCGAGGTCGTGGACGATCTCGTCGCCCGCGGCTACGTGAACGACGCCGCCTTCGCGCGCCAGTGGGTCACCGGCCGCGCCGCCCGCGGCTACGGCCCCGCGCGCCTCCGGATGGAATTGCGCGCGCGCGGGATCCCGTCGCCCTTGATCGCCGCCGCGCTGGGCGGGCTCGCCGGTGACGACACGCTCGCCCGCGCCCGTGAGGCCGCGCAGCGCCGGCTGCCCGCGCTCCGTCGCGGCCGCCCCGACCGCGTCGCCTCGCGGCTGCGCGACTACCTCCTGCGCCGGGGTTTCTCGACCGGCGTGGTCGTGCGCGTCGTGCGGGAGGCGACGGGCGCGGCGGCGGAGGAGTAGCTCAGCGCACGAGGCCGCCGGCGTAGGTCAGCCGGTAGACCTCCGCGCCGTCGCGCCGGATCAGCTCGAGGCCGCTGAACTCCTCCACGGTGCCACGCCATTCGTTGACGTACTCGTAGCCGAACGACTCGTGACGCGCGGGGCCGCGGAACGGCGCCTCCACGGTGCCGCGGCTCAGCGCGCCGCGGAGAAACGCGTACACCTGGCCCAGCTGCGTCTGCGACGCGCCGCCGAGCACGCCGCCCGCGTAGGCCATGCTCCAGCGCGCGACGCCGCCCGCGTACACCGTCTCGAGCCCGGCGAACGCCGCCATGCCGACGTAGACGTCGCGATAGAAAAAATCGCCCTCGCGATACTCGAGCTGGCGCGAGCCGGCGAGGAGCGGCGTCACCGTGGCCTCGTTTGCACCGGCAGCGGCGTACGTCGCGCGCTTGGCGCGCAGCAGGAATGTGGCCAGGGCCTCCGAACCGGTCACGAGCCGGATGGTACAATGACCGTCCAATGAGCGGCGCCGAGCTTCGAGAAGCGTTCCTCAAGTACTTCGAGCGGCAGGGGCATACCCGGGTGCCGTCGTCGCCGCTCGTGCCCGTGGGCGACCAGACGCTGCTCTTCACCAACGCCGGCATGAACCAGTTCAAGTCCGTGTTCCTCGGCGAGGAGAAGCGCGACTACGTGCGCGCCGTCACCTGCCAGAAGTGCGTGCGGGCGGGGGGCAAGCACAACGACCTCGAGAACGTCGGGCGCACGGCGCGGCATCATACGTTCTTCGAGATGCTCGGCAATTTCTCGTTCGGCGATTACTTCAAGGAAGACGCCATCAAGTTCGCCTGGGAGCTCGTCACCAAGGAGCTCGGCGTCGACCCGCGGCGGCTGACGGCGACCGTCTTCAATCAGGACGACGACGCCTTCAACCTCTGGAAGACGATCGCGGGCCTCTCCGACGACCGCATCCTGCGCCTGGACGAGAAGGACAACTTCTGGGCCATGGGCGACACCGGGCCGTGCGGCCCGTGCTCCGAGCTCCACTTCCACCAGGGCGACGACATTCCCTGCGCGGAGGAGGCGGCGGGCCGGCGTTGCCTCGGGCCCGCGTGCGACTGCGACCGCTGGCTCGAGATCTGGAACCTCGTGTTCATGCAGTTCAACCGCGACGCGAGCGGCACGCTGACGCCGCTGCCGCGGCCGTCCATCGACACCGGCATGGGCCTCGAGCGCATGGCGGCCGTGCTGCAGGGCAAGCGCTCGTCGTACGAGACCGACCTGTTCGCGCCGCTCATCGCGCACATCGCGCGCCTGGCCGGCCAGCGCTACGGCGCCGAGCGCGAGCAGGACGTGTCCATGCAGGTCATCGCAGATCACGCGCGCGCGACCACGTTCCTGATCGCCGACGGCGTGCTGCCGGGAAACGAATGGCGCGGCTACGTGCTGCGCCGGATCATGCGCCGCGCGATGCGCCACGGCCGCAAGCTCGGCCTCACCGAGCCGTTCCTGTGGCGCGGCGTGGAGTGGGTCGGCGAGGTGATGGGTCGCGCGTATCCGGAGATCGTGCGGGAGCGCGCGCGCATCGTCGAGGTCGTGCGCCAGGAAGAAGAGCAGTTCGCCAAGACGCTCGATCACGGCATGCGGCGCATCGAGGAGTACGCGGCGGAGCAGGGCGCGGGGGCGGGGCGGCCCGTCGACGGCCGGTTCCTGTTCACGCTCTACGACACGTACGGCTTCCCCCGCGACCTCGCGGAGGAGGTGCTCGTCGACCAGGGCTGGCGCGTGACCGACGCGACGGAATCCACGTGGACCGAGGAGATGGAGGCCCAGCGCGAGCGGGCGCGCGCGAAGGCGACCTTCGGCGGCGGCGACGAGGCGGCAGCGGAGACCGTCGCGCTCTACCAGCAGATCGGCGGCGGCCTGGCCCGGCCGCAGCAGTTCGTCGGCTACGAGACGCTGACCTCGCCCGCCAAGATCATGGCGATGATCGCGAACGGCCGCCGCGCGCGGGAGGCCACCGCGGGCGACGAGATCGAGGTCATCCTCGACCGCACGCCGGGCTACGCGGAGTCGGGCGGCCAGATGGGCGACACCGGCACGCTGGTCGGCCGCGCGGGGCAGGGCGAGATCCTCGACACGTACTACCGCGGCAGCAAGCTCATCGTGCATCGCGTGAAGGTGCGCCAGGGCGGCCTGCGCGAGGGCGAGGACGTGGCTGTTTCTATCGAGACGCCGCGGCGCCTCGGCCTGCGCCAGCACCACACGGGCACGCACCTGCTGCACGCGGCGCTGCGCCGTGTGCTCGGCACCCACGTGACGCAGGCGGGCTCGCTGGTGGCGCCGGATCACCTGCGCTTCGACTTCTCGCACGGCGGGGGCGTGAAGGACCGCGAGGTCGAGCAGATCGAGGAGCTGGTGAACGAGCAGGTGCAGGCCAACACGCCGGTGACCAACGCGGAGATGGACTACCAGGCGGCGGTGGCCGCGGGGGCCATGGCCCTCTTCGGCGAGAAGTACGGCGACCGCGTGCGCGTGGTCCGCATCGGCGACTTCTCCACCGAGCTCTGCGGCGGCACGCACCTCGACGCCACGGGCCAGATCGGCTTCTTCAAGGTGGCCGAGGAAGGCGCCGTCGCGTCCGGCGTGCGGCGCATCGAGGCGGTGGCGGGCACGGCGGCGGTGGAAGCGGTGGCGCGGCGCGAGCGCGTGCTGAAGGAGATCGCCGACATCCTCAAGATCGCAGCAGAGGACGCGCCGCAGCGGCTGCGCAAGCTCCTCGACGAGCAGAAAGCGCTCGAGCGCCAGCTCGCCGAGATGGAAACGAAGCTCGCGCGCGGCAAGGCCGACGACCTCGTGACCTCGGCGCGGCAGGTGAACGGCGTGGCCGTGGTGGCCGGCCGCATCGACGGCCTCGACCCGGACGGCCTGCGCGCGGTGGCCGACACGCTACGCGACCGCCTGGGCTCGGGCATCGTCTGCGTCGGCAGCGCGACGGCCGACGGCAAGGTCAACCTCGTCGCCGCCGTCACCAAGGACCTCGTCAAGCGCTTCCCGGCCGGCAAGCTGATCCAGGAGGTCGCGCAGGCGGCGGGCGGCCGGGGCGGCGGGCGGCCCGATCTCGCCCAGGCCGGGGCTCCGGATGCGAGCAAGCTCGACGCGGCGCTGGCGCTCGTGCCCGAGTGGGTGGCCCGGCAGGCCTGAGCGCGTGGAGCCCCACCTCAAGATCGTCCACACCGTCGCGGAGGCCGTGAGCCGTACCCTCGACGTCGAGGACATCCTCCGCACCGCGCTCGAAGCGCTCACGCACGTCACCGGCCACGAGATCGCCAGCCTGCACCTGCTCTCCGCCGACGGCGTCACGCTCGAGCTGCGCGCGGAGCGCGGGCTCTCCCGGCACATGCGCGAGGTGAATCGCGTCCTGACGGTGGGCGAGGGGATCATCGGCCGCGTGGCGGCCACCGGCGCCACCGCGGTGATCCGCGACGTGATGGGCTCGCCCGACCTCCTGCCCTCCGCGCAGGACGTCGTGCGGCGCGACCGCATCCGCGGCTTCGTCTGCGTACCGATCCACGCGCGGGGGCGCCGGCTCGGCACGCTCTCACTCGGGCGCCAGACCGAGGATCCGTTCGACGACGGCGAGGTCGCGCTCCTGGAGGCGACCGCGCAGCAGATCGCCATCGCCCTCGACAACGCGCGCCTGTCCTCGGAGCTGGTGCATGCCGAGAAGCTCTCGGCCGTGGGCGAGCTGGCCTCCGGCGTGGCCCACGAGATCAACAACCCGCTCACGACGATCCTCGGCCTGGCCCAGCTCCTCCTCGGCCGCCCCGACGTGCCGCCCGCCGTCCACGAGCGGATCGCCCTGGTGGCCGACGAGGCCTCGCGTGCCGCGCGCATCGTGCAGAACCTCCTGCTCTTCGCGCGGCACTATCCGCCGGAGCGCCGGCCGTGCTCGCTGCTGGACGCCATCCGCCGCGTGCTCGAGCTCAAGACCTACCAGCTCGAGCAGGACAAGGTCACGGTGACGACCGAGCTCGGGGAGTGCCCGGTCGTGTGGGCCGACGAGAACCAGATGCAGCAGGTGCTCCTCAACCTCGTGCAGAACGCGCATCAGGCGATGGCCCGGCAGGCGGGCGAGCGCCACCTGATCGTGCGCCTGCGGCCGCGCGAGAAGACCGTGGCCATCGAGGTGTGCGACACCGGCCCCGGGATTCCGCCGCACCTGCTGTCGCGGATCTTCGATCCGTTCTTCACGACCAAGCCGCCGGGCGAGGGCAGCGGTCTCGGCCTGTCGGTCTCCTACGGTATCGTCGGCCACCACGGCGGCCGGCTCTACGCGGAGAACCGGCCGGAGGGCGGCGCCATGTTCGTGGTGGAGCTGCCGGCCGGGGAGCACGCCTGAGCGCACGGCGCGCGGCCCGGCGCGCGCTGCTTGCCGTCACGCTCGTCGTCGTCGCCGCCGGCTGCGCGGGCGTGGGCGGGCCCGTGCCGGGCGCGCCCGCGCACCATCGCGAGCACGGCTTCGCCAACACGAATCCCGCCTTCGAGCGGCCGGGCTTCTGGACGATCCAGGCCTTCCGCGCCCGCCGCGTGTGGGCGATCCTCTTCAACACCCGGCCGGTCCCCGACTTCCCGCGCGTGGCCAACGACGGCCGCGCGCTGGCCGCCAACCGGGAGGCGCCGACGGTGACCTGGGTCGGCCACGCGACGCTGCTCGTCCAGCTCGACGGCGTCAACGTCCTCACCGATCCGCACTTCTCGGAGCGCGCGAGCCCCCTGAGCTTCGCGGGCCCCAAGCGCCTCAACCCGCCGGGCCTGGCCTTCGAGGCGCTGCCGCCCATCGACGTCGTCGTGATCTCGCACGACCACTACGACCACCTCGATCGCCCCACCGTCGAGCGGCTGGCCGCCACCCACAAGCCGCTGTTCCTGGTCCCGCTCGGGCTCAAGGCGTGGTTCGCCGGTCTCGGCATCGAGCGCGTGCTCGAGCTGGACTGGTGGGACAGCCGCCGGGTGGGCGCGGTGACTTTCACGCTCACGCCCGTGCAGCACTGGTGCGGGCGCACGCCGTTCGACATGGACCGCCGGCTGTGGGGCGGCTGGGCCCTCGCCGGCCGCGAGCGGCGCGTGTTCTTCGCGGGCGACACGGGCCACTACGATGGCTTCCGCGAGATCGGGACGCGGCTGGGACCGTTCGACCTGGCCCTCGTCTCGATCTCCGCCTACGAGCCGCCCGCCGTCATGGGGATGACGCACACCACGCCCGAGGAGGCGCTGCGGATCTTCACGGACGTCGGCGCGCGCACCTTCGTGGCCATGCACTGGGGGACCTTCGATCTCGGCGACGAGCCGATCGATGAGCCCCCGCGCCGGCTGCGCGCGGCCGGGCGGGCGATGCGCCTGGCGGACGAGCGCGTGTGGGTGCTCGGCCACGGCGAGACGCGCCGCTTCTAGCCGGGACGCTCGCCGCTCGCCTTCTTCGCCACGAGCAGGCCGATGGTGAACGGAATCTGGTCGGGATCGAGCGGCTTCTGGACGTACATGTCGAAGCCGGCCTCGCGCACCTCGCGGGTGCCGTAGCGCTCGTAGAACGCGGTCATGGCGATGGCCGGCACGCGCCGGATCTCCGGCGGGCCCTCGGCGCGCAGCCAGCGGATGAACGCCAGGCCGTCCTCGCCGGGCAGCACGAGGTCGGACAGGATCACGTCGGGCCGCATGCTCTGGAGCACGATGAGTCGCTTGGCCTCTTCGGTCGAGCGTGCCGAGATGACCCGGATCCCGGCGGGCTCCAGCACCGCGTGCAGCAGGGCGAGCGACTCCCCATGATCCTCCAGCACCAGCACCGCGATCGATCGAGCCATTTTCTTCGGCACCTCCCTCTCTCAGACGATCCTGACGGTCGATGAACGGCGTGTCGCCGGCGGCGGATTCCACCGCGGAGCGGGCGACTCAGCCTGAGCGCGGGCGGTCAGTGATCGTCGGACGGTCCGTCGGACGGCGGCGCCGTCCGGACGACCGCGGGACGGAACGAGATGGGGAGGGGTCGAACGGGCTCCGCGAGGCGCGCGGCCGGAAGGTCGAGCGCGACGCGCCGGTCGACGCGGCTCGCCGGCAGCACCGGCAGCGCCGTGGTCTCCGGCCGCGCGTCGACGCGCGTGTCGACGACGCCCTCGAGGTAGAAGACCGCGATGTCCGAGACAAAGAAGACGCCGGGCAGGGACGGGTCGGCGTAATCCATCGCGAGAAGGATCATCAGAACGGCCGTGCCGAGCTGGCGCCAGCTCACGGCGCGATTCTACGCTACCGATAGGCGGCGCCGGAAATCGCCGGGCTACGCCATCCGCTCCAGCAGGAGCCCTTTGAGGTAGCGCGTCTCGGGCACGGTGAGCAGCACCGGGTGATCCGCGCTCTGGGTCAGGGGCGCCAGCACGCGGAGCCGCGCCCCCGCGTCGCCGGCCGCGTCCCGCACCATCGCCTCGAACGCGTCCTCGCTCACGTGGTGCGAGCACGAAAAGGTCGCCAGCACGCCGCGGGGCGGGAGCAAGCGGATCGCGCGCAGGTTGATCTCCTTGTAGCCGCGCATCGCGCCCTCGAGCGCGCCGCGTCCGCGCGCGAAGGGTGGCGGATCGAGGACGACGAGGCCGAAGCGCGCGCCGGCGCGGTCGAGGCGGCGCAGCTCGTCGAAGGCGTTGGCGTCGCGGACCTCGGCGCGCGCGGCGACGCCGTTGAGCGCGAGGTTGTCGATGGCGCCCGCGAGCGCGTCCTTCGACGACTCGATGCAGACGGCGCGCGTGGCCCCCGCCCGCAGCGCCTGGCACGCGAAGCCCGCCGTGTAGGCGAAGACGTCGAGCACCTCGCGCCCGGCGCCGAGCGGCGCCACGCGCAGGCGGTTGTCGGCTTGGTCCAGGTAGAGGCCGGTCTTGTGGCCGCCGCCCACGCGCACCAGATAACGCGCGGCGCCTTCCTCGATGACCACGGAGGCCGGCCCGGGCGCGTCGAGCCATCCGGACGCCGGCTCGAAGCCCTCGAGGGCGGCGGCGGCGGGATCGTCGGCGCAGAAGACCGCGACGTCGCCGACGGCGTCGCGGAGCGCCGCCGCCACCTCCGCGCGCCGGCGCGCCATGCCGAGCGTGACCGTCTGGAGCACGGCGATCGGTCCGTAGCGGTCGATCACCAGGCCGGCGAGGGCGTCGGCCTCGCTCCACACGAGCCGCACGCCGCCGCCCTGGCCGGCGCGCGCGGCCACCGCCTCGGCGAGGCGGCGGCGCCAGAAGCCCGCGTCGATCGCCTCGTCGGTCCAGGTGAGGAGCCGCGCGCAGAGCCCGGGCCGCGGGTTGAAGAGCCCGCGCCCGACGAATCGGCCGCCGGCATCGATCACGGTGACCACGCCGCCGGGCTCGACCCCGTCCGAGACGTCGGCGACGTCGCCCTTGAAGATCCACGGGTGCACGCGCGGGCGCTCGTGTCCGCGCTTCAGCCGCAACATCGCGGTGCTCACGCAGCGCAGCTTACAGGACTACTTCGTGCGGCGGAGAACGACGACCATCAGCAGCGGGTGCCGGGATTTCTCGAGGATCTGGTGGGCCTTGAAGCCGAAGAACCACTGCACGAACTCGAAGCCGCCCGCCAGCGCGACGAGCGCCTTCACCTCTTGCGGGAAGAGCATGCGCGAGAGGTGCGACTGCCGGTACACGCGGCGACGGCCGTTCTCGATGCCCTCGAGCACCATGTCCTCGCGGAACACCTGGGTCACCGGGTTGACGGCGAGCAGGGCCGAGAACGAGGCTCGGACGATGACCTTCCCGCGGCGCCGTGACCACGACCACGCCCGCGCGGGGTCGGTCCACGACGAGACCATGTAGCGGTCGAAGATGTAGAGCCCGCCGGGCTTCACGGCCCGCGCGACGGTCTTGAGGTGCTTCACGAGCTCCTCGTTGGTCAAGAGGTGCCCCTGCGAGTCCTGCATGCAGAGCGCGGCGTCCACCGGCTGCTTCAGCCGGAAGTCTGTCATGTCGCCGACGATCAGCTCCGCGCTCTGGCCCTTGGCGGCCAGCCGCTCGCCGAGGAACTGGATGTTCTTCGCCGACAGGTCGAGGCCGACCATGCGGTAGCCGCGGTCGGCCAGCCGCGCCAGGTGCGGCCCCGTGCCGCAGGCGATGTCGAGCACGCGCCGCACCGGCCGCTTCGCGTAGCGCTTGAACGCGTGGACGAGGAAGTCGACCTCGCCCTTGCGGTTCATGTCGAACGCGATCTCGTAGTACCGCGGCGCCGTGTACTCGCGCTCGCGCGTCATCGCACGTCCCCCCACCAGGTCAGGAGCGACTCGCGGATCACCCAGGCGGCGGCGATGCCCGTGCGGCCCGACGGGTCCCAGGCGTGGGCGACCTCCACGAGGTCGCCGCCGATCACCCGGCAGCCGTCGAGCAGCCGCACGATCTCGATGAGCTCGGGGACGCGCAGGCCTCCCGGCTCCGGCGAGCCCGTGCCCGGCGCCTCGGCCGGGTCGAGGACGTCCACGTCGATCGTGACGTAGAGGGGATGGCCGCGGAGCTCCGGCAGGATCGAGCGGACCGCCTCCAGCGGGTGGACGGCGAAGGCCGGGTAGAACCGCGGCCGGCGCCGGGCGTACTCCTCCCGCGCGCCCGTCCGGATGCCAACCTGGTAGACCCGCTCGGGCGGCACCGTGTCCATGACGCGGGCCATGGCCGAGGCGTAGTTGTACCGCTCGCCGAGGAACTCTTCGCGGAGGTCGGGGTGGGCGTCGAGCTGGAGGATCCGGAGGTCGGGGAAGGCGGGCGCCAGCGCCTCGATGACGGGCACCGTGGCCGTGTGGTCGCCTCCGAGCATGTACGGGATCAGCCCCGGCCGCCACCACGCCCGGATCTCTTCGCGCGCCGCGTCGAGCTGCTCGCGGGGCGAGGAGCCGTCCGGCATCACGCAGTCGCCGATGTCGGCGAGCGGCAGGTCCTCCATGTCGCGGTCGAGGAACGGCGAGTAGGTCTCGATGGAGTCGGAGGCGAGGCGGAGGTCGCGGGGGCCGCTGTCGGCGCCCTTTCTGAGGTTGACGCGGCCCTCGAACGGGATGCCGTAGAGAACGATACGGGCGGCGTCGAGCGACCGGTGGCAGGCGATGAAGCGCGGAGACACCGGTCTCATGGTCCTGCCCCAGCGACGGCGGTGCCGCCGCTAGACGAGGTCCTCGTCGGCGAGCAGGGTGATCGCGGCCAGCGCGCAGCCGATCCGCGTCACGGTGTGCTCGACGGCGACGACCTGCTTGTCCTTGATGATCTCGCCCCGCACCCGGAACGCCTCGTCCAGCATCAGGTGGATCTGGCGCTCGGCCTCGGCCTTCGAGGCCACACCGTGGAACTCCATGATGACGCCGTTCTTGGCCGGGTCGTCGGGGACGGCGTAGCCGACGGCGGCCGCCACCGTCTCGCCGGGCGTCTCGCTCGTCATGGCCGCGTAGGCGGTCGGGACGATCGCGCCCGGCTTGATCTTCGGAAGCTCGATGACTGGAACCTCGGGCGGAAGGATGCTGGAGACCTTGATCAGGTTGATGTTGCCGATACCGGCTGCGAGAAGTGCGTTGTCGAAAGCGTTGAGGGTGGTACCGCCTTCAGCGTGACCTGCCGTCGCCGCTGCCATCGTGACCTTCCCCGTCATTCGTTCGCTCCTCCTCATCACCTTGTGAGGTTCTCGCCTCCCATCGACGCGAAACAAAATCTTTTGTCAATTTACCGACGCGCGAAGCCAATGCAAGAGAAATCTGCGCCTCGGCGGCGGACGCCGCCGTCGGCGGCGGTCGAGTTTCACCCACGTTTCAGCCCTCCGGCCATCCGCCGGAGCGCCCGCGAGCGCCGCCGGAGCGCGCCGTCGGGCGCCGGCGCGGCGCCGCGCCGCGGTGTCGCACGCGCGGCGAGCGCGCCTCGCGAGCCGCGCGCGCCGAGTCGCGCGGAGGCTCGCGACGGGCTCGAACGCGCCGTCGCGCGGCGCTCGAGCGGCGTCGCGCGGCGCTCGGCGACGGTCGGCGACGATTCTCGGAGGGCTCGAAAGGGGCGCCGAGCAGCGTTTTTTTCTTGCAATGCCCGAAAACGGCCCATACAGTCAAGCAGACGTTGGCTCGCGGCGAAGAATTTATTCGACGCGAAATGCAGTGAACAGCGACGAGATGATCGTCGCAGGAGAGGTGCGGTAGATGGACGGATCGGACAAAGGAGGGTCAGTGGATTGAACGCCTTGGGAAGGCACCTGCTGCTCGAGTTGTTCGATTGCGATTCGGACGCCATCAACAACCTCGAGAACGTCAAGGGAGCCCTGGTGGAGGCCGCCAAGCGAGCTCAGGCCACCATCGTCGACGTCGTCTTCCACGAGTTCAACCCGTTCGGAATCTCCGGCGTGGTCGTCATCGCCGAGTCCCATCTCTCCATCCACACCTGGCCGGAGTACAAGTACGCCGCCGTCGACATCTTCTCCTGCGGTGACGTGCTCCAGCCCGAGGTGGCCGCCAACTACCTGGTCGAGCAGTTCGGGGCCGAGCGCACCTCGGTCGTCGACGTCCAGCGAGGCATGTTCCTCAACTCCGCGGTGCCGATCGTCAACAAGGCGTCGGTCGCAGTCAGTTGATCAGCCCACAGTCCTACAAGTGGTTCTTCGAGCCCACGACCCCGGTCGAGGGCCATATGCACGCCATCAAGCGGACCATCGCCGAGCTCCAGACGAAGTTCCAGCACGCGGAGATCATGGAGACGCCGGCCTACGGCAAGCTCCTGGTCCTCGACGGCCGGATCCAGTCGAGCCAGGCGGAAGACTTCATCTACCACGAGGCCCTCGTCCACCCGGGGATGCTGGCCGTCGACCGCGCCCCCGAGTCCGGGATGGTCATCGGCGGGGGTGAGGGGGCGACCCTTCGCGAGATCCTCCGCTACCCCAGCGTCAAGCGCGGGGTGATGGTCGACATCGACGGTGAGGTCGTCGAGCTCTGCAAGAAGCACCTGCCCGAGATGCACCAGGGGGTCTTCGAGGACCCCCGCGCGGACGTCCGTCACGAGGACGCGCGGGCCTACCTCGAGCGGACCTCCGAGCGCTTCGACTTCATCACGATCGACCTCGTCGAGCCGCTGGAAGAAGGCCCGGCCTGTCTCCTGTTCACGAAGGAGTTCTATACGCTCGTCCGCGACCGGCTCACGCCCGGCGGCGCCATCACGCTCCAGGCGGGGATGACCAAGCTGAACGAGCTCGACTTCTTCACCTCGATCCACCGGACGCTCCGCGAGGTCTTCCCGGTGGTCGCGGCGTACCAGACGTTCATCTCCTGCTTCGGCACGCCGTGGGGCTTCATCACCGCCAC
>DASYTM010000184.1:0-2582 GCA_036002345.1 Candidatus Methylomirabilota bacterium
GACCTCGATCCCGCCATCGGCTTCCGGCGGATCGCGGGCCGGCGGCTGGATCGCTTCGAGCGCGAGAAGCTCGCCTTCCACCGGCGCGTCCGGCGCGGCTATCTCGACATCCTGCGCGGCGACCCCAAGCGCGTGCGCCTCGTGGACGCGACGGCCGCGCCCGCCGCCGTCGAACGCCAGGTCCGCGCGATCGTCCAGGAGTTCCTGTCGTGAAGCCCCCCCAGGGAGGACCAAAGCTCGACGCGATCGCCGGGCAGCCGCGCGCCGTCGAGCAGCTCACGCGGGCGCTCGCGGGCGGACGCGTGGCGCACGCCTACGCCTTCGTGGGGCCCGCGGGCAGCGGGCGCTTCACGACCGCGCTCGCCTTCGCCGGGGAGCTGCTGGGCGCCGACACCGCGCGCGGGCATCCGGATCTGCACGTGGTGACGCCGACGCCGCCCGAGTCGAACCCGAAGGGGGCGCGCGCGATCCGGATCGGCGCCATCCGTGAGCTCGAGCGCCGCGCGTCGCTCCGGCCGGCGATGGCCGCGCGCCGCGTGCTGATCCTGGACGAGGCCGACCGCATGACCGACGACGCGCCCCAGGCCTTCCTCAAGTTCCTCGAGGAGCCGCCGCCCGCCACGGTGGTGGTCCTGGTCCTGGCGCGGGCGCGCGCGGTGCCGGCCACCGTCATCTCGCGCTGCCAGATCGTGCGCTTCGTCCCGCGCGGCGACGCCGCGCCGGCCAAGGCGGTGGCGGACGCCGCCGCCTGGATCGAGGAGGCGCGCACGCAGGGCGTGGCCGCGCTCTTCAAGCGCAGCGAGCGCGTGGACCGCGAGCGCGCGGAGGCGCTGATCGACGGCTGCTGGCTCCACTGTCGCGACCTCGTGCTGGCCCGCGCCGGCGCGCCGGCCGCGCTCTTCATCGACCCGGCGCGCGCGGACGCGCTCGTCGCCGAGGCACCGCAGTGGAGCGACGAAGCGCTCTACGGCGCGATCGAGGCCTGCCGCGAGGCGCGGCTGGCGCTCGTCAACAACGTCACCCCCCGCCTGACGGTGGACACGCTGCTGGCGCGGGTGGCCCGGAGGGCCGCATGAACGAGCCCGAAACCATGAACGAGTTCCTCGTCGGCGTCCGGCTGCGCGAGACGGTGCCCGCCGACGACTACAAATTGGTCGGCGACCTCGTCCTGCACGTGGGCGACGTCGTCACCGTCGAGACCCAGGGCGCCACCGCGCTCGGTGAGGTGCGCCGCGCGCGCCGCCCCGTCCCCGAGTTCCGCCGCGACCGGCTCTACCGGCGCGTGGTCGGGCTCGCCTCCGAGGAGGAGGCGCGCGAGTTCCGCGATCAGCGGCGCCGCGAGGAGGAGGCCATCGTCGTCAGCGGGCGCATCGCGCGCTCGCGCGGGCTGACCATGAAGGTGGTCGACGTCGAGATGCCCACCGGCCAGCGCCGCGTGACGGTCTACTTCAGCGCCGAGGAGCGCGTGGACTTCCGCGATCTCGTGCGCGACCTCGCGCGCGAGTTCCGCGCGCGCATCGAGATGCGCCAGATCGGCGCGCGCGACACCACGCGGGTGCTCGACGGCATCGGCCCGTGCGGCCGGCAGCTCTGCTGCTCGTCCCACCTGCGCAAGTTCGAGCCGATCTCCGTGAAGATGGCCAAGGCTCAGGACATGCCCCTCACGGACAACCGGCTCCTGGGGAACTGCGGCCGGCTGAAGTGCTGCCTGCTGTACGAGTTCTCGACGTACCAGGAGCTGCGCTCCTACCTGCCGAAGGTGAACTCCGCGTGCTCGGCGGACTGCGGCGGCGGCGGGTGCATGACGGGCAAGGTGCGCTCGCTCCGCGTGCTCAAGCAGAGCGTCATCGTGGGCTTTCCCGACGGGACGGAGGCGGAAGTGCCGCTGAGCCAGCTCACCTGGGAAGGCCGGGATCACGTGCGGCCGCGCCCGGAGGCCTAGTGAGCGACCGCTTCTTCTACCTCACCACCCCGATCTACTACGTCAACGCCGAGCCGCACCTCGGCCATGCCTACACGACGATCGTGGGCGACGTGGCCGCGCGCTGGCATCGGCTCGCCGGCGATCGCGTGTGGTTCCTCACCGGCACCGACGAGCACGGCGAGAAGATCGCCCAGGCCGCGGCGGCGGCGGGGGTCTCGCCCCAGGCGTACACCGACCGGATCTCCGGCGCGTTCCGCGACACGTGGCGGCGCCTCGGGATCACCAACGACGATTACATCCGCACCACCGAGGAGCGCCACAAGAAGGTCGTGCAGAAGATTCTGCAGGCGCTCTGGGAGGCGGGGGAGATCTACCTCGGCACGTACGGCGGCAACTATTGCGTCGGCTGCGAGCGCTTCTACACCGACAAGGAGATCGTGGACGGCAAGTGTCCCGATCACCAGACCCCGCTGACGTGGATCGAGGAGGAGAACTACTTCTTCAAGATGTCCAGGTACCAGGCGTGGCTGATCGACGAGATCCAGCGCCGCCCGGACCTGATCCGCCCCGAGCGCTATCGCAACGAGATCCTCGGCTTCCTCCGCGAGCCCCTTCAAGATTTGTCGATCAGCCGCCCGCGCAAGCGCCTGGAATGGGG
>DASYTM010000185.1:0-12918 GCA_036002345.1 Candidatus Methylomirabilota bacterium
TTCCAGAGCGCCACGAACGCGCCATCCCACACGCGCTCGACCTCGCCGAGGGGCAGCGTGATTGCACGGCCTGCGATGTCGAGGGTGACGCTGTCGGCGCCGAGCGCGGTCGCCGTGACGTAGTGCCGGTCGCCCGCCGCCGTCGTCAGCGTCCGCGTCGCGGGCAGATCGAGCCGCCGCAGCATGGTCCACGTGCCGGCCCGGCCGAGACAGCGCAGTCCCGCCCGCCACGCGGCGTCGCACAGGCTCTCGCCCGCGCGCAGGCGATAGTCGACGTTCCAGCGGGCGAACAGCCGGCCCAGCGCCGCCTCGCGATCGGCCGTCCCCGCGTCGAGCAGGCTCGCCAGGCTCGGCCGCGGCGGCACCGCGACGGGCGCCACGGGCGGCACGATCACGGTGGCGGTGCTCGGCACGACGGGGGCGGGGACGAACTGCTGCGCCCACCAGCCGACGACGTAATCCAGCCGATCGCCACCGAACGCGGTCGCGCTCACCACGATCGCCGCGAGCAGCGCGACGGCCGCGACCGGCTGCAGCCAGCGGCGCGCGCCCGCGCGGCCGAAGACCTCGGTCGCCGCCTTCCGGACGATGCCGTCCGTCACGCGCTTCTGGCCGAGCGCGAACGCGCCGAGGAGCGCGCGGTCGCAGACGTTGTTGATGAGCCGCGGCACGCCGCCGGTGCGCGCGTGCACGGCGCGCAGGGCCGCGCGCGTGAACGTCGGCTGCCGCTGGCCCGCCACCCCGAGGCGATGCGCCACGTACGCGCACGTCTCGGGGAAGGAGAACGGCCGCAGGTGATAGCGCGCGGTCATCCGCTGCGCGAGCGGGCGGAGCGCCGGACGCTCCATGAGATCCGCGAGCTCCGGCTGCCCGATCAGGATGACCTGCAGGAGCTTGTCGCGCGTCGTCTCGATGTTGGTGAGCAGGCGCAGCTCTTCCAGGACTTCCATGCTGAGGTTCTGCGCCTCGTCGATGATCACCACGGTCCGCCGTCCGCGCCCGTGCGTGTCCAGGAGGGCGCGCGAGAGGACGTCCACGAGGACCTTCAGGCTGGTCGTCCCCGCCGGGTACTCGACGCGCAGCTCGTCGCAGATCGCGGAGAGGAGCTCCACCGCCGTCAGCCGCGGCGTGAAGATCATCGCCACGTCCACGTCGGTGGGGAGCTGGTCGAGCAGCGCGCGGCAGACGGTCGTCTTGCCCGTCCCGACCTCGCCCGTGAGCTGGACGAACCCGCCCCCCGCCAGCCCGAACACGAGGTGGGCGAGCGCCTCCCGGTGCCCCTCGCTCAGGAAGAAGTACCGCGGGTCGGGCGCGAGGGAGAACGGCCGCTCGGTCAGCCCGAAATGCGCCGCGTACACGACAGCACCCTAGACAACGGGCGCCTTCGCGTCAAGGAATGATGCTTAGCCCGCCTTCTCGATCTTCGCCCAGGTGTCCCGCAGCCCCACCGTTCGGTTGAAAACCAAATGCCCCGGCTTCGAATCCCGCGAGTCCACCGCGAAGTAGCCCGTCCGCTCGAACTGGAACGACGCGCCCGGCCGGGCCTCACCCAACGCCGGCTCCACCCGCGCGCCCGTGACAACTTCCAGCGAGCGTGGATTCAACTCCGTCTTGAAGTCCTCCGCGTCGTCGGGCTTCGCTGAGGCGAACAGCGTGTCGTAGAGGCGGACCTCCGCCTCCGCGGCGTGCGCGGCGGAGACCCAGTGAATCGTCCCCTTGATCTTGCGGCGGGCTTCGCCGCCGCGAGTGGCGGGATCGTAGGTGCAGCGGACGATCGTGACGGCGCCTGAGGCGTCCCGCTCCACGCCGGTGCACTTCACGACGTAAGCGTAGCGCAGGCGGACCTCGGCGCCGGGCGTGAGGCGGAAATACTTGGGCGGGGCGGGGTCGCGGAAGTCGTCCTGCTCGATCCAGAGCTCGCGCGTGAACGGGACCTTGCGGGTGCCGGCGGACGGATCCTCGGGGTTGTTCACCGCCTCCATCCACTCGACCTGGCCCTCGGGGTAGTTCTCGACGACGAGCTTCAGCGGGCGCAGGACGGCCATGCGGCGCTCGGCGCGCTTGTTGAGGTCTTCGCGGACGCAGTGCTCGAGCAGGGCCAGCTCGACCATGTTGTCGGCCTTGGCGACGCCGATGCGCTCGCAGAAGTCCCGGATGCTCTCTGGCGTGTAGCCGCGGCGGCGCAGGCCGGCCAGCGTCGGCATGCGGGGATCGTCCCAGCCGCTGACGTGGCCGCCTTCCACGAGCTGGAGCAGCTTCCGCTTCGACATGACGGTGTGCGACAGGTTCAGCCGCGCGAACTCGATCTGCTGCGGGTGGAAGATGCCGAGCGCGTCGAGGTACCAGTCGTAGAGCGGCCGGTGGTCCTCGTACTCGAGCGTGCAGATCGAGTGCGTGACGCCTTCCACCGAGTCCGACTGGCCGTGGGCCCAGTCGTACATCGGGTAGATGCACCACGCGTCGCCCGTGCGCTGGTGCGACGTCTTGCGGATGCGGTACATCACCGGGTCGCGCAGATTGATGTTGCCGCTCGCCATGTCGATCTTCGCGCGCAGAGTCTTGCTCCCATCGGCAAACTCGCCGGCGCGCATGCGGCGGAGTAGATCCAGGTTCTCCTCGACCGACCGCTCGGCGAACGGCGAGCGGCGCCCGGGCTCCGTCAGCGTCCCGCGCGTCTCGCGCATCTGCTCCGCGGTCTGATCGTCGACGTACGCCTTGCCCGCCTTGATGAGCTGCTCCGCCCACTGGTAGAGCTGCTCGAAGTGGTCGCTGGCGTGATAGAGGTGCTCGCCCCAGTCGAAGCCGAGCCAGCGCACGTCGTTCATGATCGCGTCGACGTACTCCTGGCTCTCCTTGGTCGGGTTCGTGTCGTCGAAGCGCAGGTTGCAGCGGCCGCCGTAGTCGCGGGCCAGCCCGAAGTCGATGCAGATGGCCTTGGCGTGGCCAATATGGAGATAGCCGTTGGGCTCGGGCGGGAAGCGCGTGACGACCTTGCCGCCGAAGCGGCCGGTGCGGTTGTGCTCCTCGACGATCTCGCGAATGAAATTGGACCGGGGCGCGTCGCTCATTCCCGCCATCGTACCATTTCCGGCACATCGCCAAACCCCTGCCGCGACGCTAAAATCCGTCCCATGAGCCGGCTCACCACCGAGCGCACCCGGGGGTTGCGGCGTGTCGAGTACGAGGCGCTCGTCGAGCGCGGGTTCTTCGACGAGGAGCGGCTCGAGCTGCTGGACGGCGTCCTGGTCGTCAAAGAGCCCCAGGGCAGCCGTCATTCCGCGGTCGTGTTGTTGATCCAGGACGCCCTGGCGCGCGCGTTCGGCGCCCGCTACCACGTGCGGCCCCAGATGCCCGTGGCGCTCGACGAGCGATCAGAGCCGGAGCCCGACCTGTGCGTCGTGCGGGGCCGCATCGAGCACTACCTCAGGGGGCACCCCTCGACCCCCGTCCTCGTCGTCGAGGTTTCGGAGTCGTCTCTGAAGAAGGATCGCCTCCGCAAGGCAGCGCTCTACGCACGCGCCGAAATCGCCGACTACTGGGTGGTGAACCTGCTGGACGATGTGGTCGAGATCTACCGGCGACCGGAGAAGACGCCGGGCGGGTGGGGCTATCGCAGTGTCCGCGTCCTTCGACGCGGTACGAGCATTACGCCGCTCGCCGCCCGGCGCGCGCGCATCCGCGTCAGCGCTCTTTTGCCGTAGTCGTTTCGCAACCGGCGCACCCTCGGCAACCGTGCTATCTTCCCCGCCTCACCTGGCACGCACGGCGGCTCGCAACGCACGCACGGGGGAAATTGGCGATGACGCGACCCATACCGTACCGAGTGCTGCTCTCGCTCCTGACCGTCCTGCTCCTGAGCGTCCCGGCCTTCGCGGCCGAGCCGTTCGGCCACGACGACAACGCCGGCGTCACCGTGATGACGCGCAACATGTACTTCGGCGCCGATCTCACTCCGGCGCTGGTGGCGACGACGCCGTTCGATTTCATCGCCGCCGTCACCAGCATCTTCGGCATCGTCAACGCGAGCGACGTCGCCAACCGCATCGACCGGATGGCCGAGGAGATCGCCCGCACGAAGCCCGACCTGGTCGGGCTCCAGGAAGTCGCGATCTGGCGCACGCAGTTCCCGCCGGATTTCTCGCCCACGCCGAACGCGACCGCCGTGGTCTACGACTTCCTCGCGCTGCTGCTCGCCAGACTCGAGGCGCTCGGCGCACGCTACGACGTCGTCGCCACGCACGTGACGAATGATCTCGAAGCGCCCGCGTTCTTCCCGGGCTTCGCGTGCTGCTTCGAGGTCCGCTTCACCGACCAGGAAGTGATCCTGGCGCGCGCGAATCACGGCCTGAATCTCTCCAACGTGCAGGACGGCACGTTCGCGACCCAGGTCTTCTTCACGGTGCCGGGGGCGCCCGCGCCCTACGTGGAGAAGCGCGGGTGGCTCTCCGTGGACGTGAAGAAGGGCAACGACCAGTTCCGCTTCATCACGACGCACCTGCTCCCGGAAGGCTTCTTCGATCCCGCCCAGGTCGGGCAGGGCTTCGAGCTCCTCACGGGTCCGGCGAACACGAGCGGCAACGTGATCCTCGTCTGCGACTGCAACTCGCGCGCGGACAACACGGGCACGGCGACGTACGGGCTGCTGCTCGGCGCGGGCTTCGGCGACGTTTGGTCGGCGCGCCACCCGGCGGACCCCGGGTTCTCCTGCTGCCAGGCCGAGAATCTGCTGAATCCCGTGAGCGCGCTCGACCAGCGGATCGACTTGATCCTGTTCCGGGGGGCGGCCCAGGTCGAGGCCGTGGCCCTCACCGGTGCGTCGCCGGGCGATCAGACCGCCGCCGGGCGCTGGCCCTCGGACCACGCCGGGGTGGTGGGAACGGTCGACTTCAGGCGCTGAGCCCTCTTTAGTTACGAGGGGTTAGGCCGCACGGCGAATCGGTCCCAGCCGGTCTGCCGGGCGGCCTATATTTGTGGAGTGCGTCACGCGACGCCCCCGCGTGTCCTGACCGCCGCCGTCCTGGCCGGGGTCCTCCTGGCCGCCACTCCTGTTTTTGCCGGGCCCCCCACCGATCGCCTGCGCGAGCTCTTCGCCGGCGTCAATCGGATCCTCGCCGACGGGAGCGCCGAGCCGCTCGAGAAGGTCGCGCGCGTCAAGCGCCTGGTCAACGAGATCGCCGACGTGCGCGCCGCCGCCGAGGCGGCCCTCGACGCGGAGTGGCAGGCGCGGAGCGCGGCGGAGCGCGAGGAGTTCACGCGGCTCTTCGCCGAATTGCTCGAGCGCGGCTTCGTGGCCCGGCTCGCGGCGACGGTCAGCCCCGTCAGCGGCATGGCGATGACGTACGGGGGCGAGACGCGGGTCGGTGACGAGACGCGGGTGACCACGGACGTCGTGGGCCGCGACGGGCGCAAGATGATCGTGGAGTACCGGATGGCGGAGCGCCGCGGCCGCTGGCTCGTGCACGACGTGGTCGTGGACGGGATCAGCACCGTGGACAACTACCGCGCGCAGTTCCGGCGGCTCCTGCGCCAGGGCTCCTACGCCGATCTCGTCGCCTCGCTGCGGGCGAAGCTCGGCGAAGAGACGCTGATGTTCGCGCACGCGGCGCCGGCCACGACAGCGCCCCGCGTGGCCGAGAAGCCCGTGCTCGCCGACAAGCCCGGCATCGCCGACAAGAAAGTCGAGCCGACGCGCGTCGCGTCCCGCACGCCCGTCGCGGTGGTCCCGCCGCCGATCGCCAAGACGCCGCAATGGATCACCGCCGCCCCGGAGCCGGTCGCCAAGCCGGTCGCGCCCGTCGCGCGGGCCGCCGTCATGACGGTGACGCGTCCGCTGCCGCCGCCGGCCGACGTCGTCTCGCCGTTCCACGCGCTGGACCTCAGCGGACTGCCGAGCGCGTTGTTCGTCGTGCTGGGGCTCGCCGGCGTGAGCGGCGCCGTGTACCTCCGCCGCCGCGCCTCCGCTCCCCTGCTCCTGCAGCCCGCCGGCGCGGCCGTGGTGGTCTTGCGCCCGGTCGGCCACGTCGCGCGCGTCGTGAAGCCTCGCCCGCACCGTCGCAAGCGCGGCGCGTAGCCCGCTACCTGACGCCGAGGCCCTCCGCGATGTTCACGAGCACCTCGTACTCCTGCATCCAGTAGCGCGTGTCCTTGAAGTTCGGGAACGCCGGCGGGAACGAGGGATCCTCCCAGCGCCGCGCGATCCAGCCCGACATGTAGACGATGCGGAGTGCGCGCAGCGGCTCGCAGAGCGCCAGCATGCTGCGGTCGAACTCGCGGAAGAGCTCGTAGCCCTCCAGCAAGTCCTCGCGCATCTTCTTGGCCTCCTCGGTGTCGCCGCGCGCGAGGAGCCAGAGATCCTGCACGGGCGGCCCCATGAGGCAGTCGTCGAAGTCCACGAGGATCGGCCCGTCCTTGGCCCAGAGGATGTTGCCCCAGTGCAGGTCGCCGTGGATGCGCTGGGCGGGCGCGGCGCTCAGCGGGGCCGTGACCGCGTCGGCGATCTTGAGCGTGATGTCGCGATAGCGCGGGGCAAGCGAGCCGGGGATGAAGTCGCCGGCCATCAGCACGTCGAGCGGCTCGCGGATGTAGCGCTCCACGCCGAGCTTCGGCCGGTTCGGCGCGGGGCGCGCGGCGCCCACCGCGTGCAGGCGGCCGATGGTGCGCCCGATGCGCCGGCGGTTCTCGGCATCCAGCTCGTCGAGCGTGCGGCCGCGGATCTTGGGGAACGCCGCGTAGAGGATGCCGTCGATCTCGTTGAGCGTGGTCCCGGTACCGAGGTCGAGCGGTGCGACGGCGGGGACCTCCGAGGCGACGAGGTCGGCGAGGAAGCGGTGCTCGTCCTCGACGGTCGCGCGCGACCAGCGGCCCGGCCGGTAGAACTTCACGACGACGCGCGACTCGTCCTCCAGCTCGACCTCGTACACGCGGTTCTCAAACGCGCGCAGGGGCAGGCAGCGGCCGGTGGAGCGCAGGCCTCCGGCCTCGACCGCGTCCAGCACGCGGTCGGGCGTCAGGCCGAAAAACGTGTTCCCGGGCTCGCCGGCCACGCCTGCGATCCTATCAGCAGAGGCGGGACAAATCGGCGTATAGTCCCCCCGTGCTCCGCCCCCGGCACGTATGGTTCCCGTTTGTCGCCGTGCTGCTCGCGTGGGCCACTCCCCCCGCGCACGCCGGGACGCCGACGGAGCGCCTGCGCGAGTTCTTCAACGCCGTCGACGGGCTCCTCGCCGATTCCTCCGTGGAGCCGCTCGACAAGGTCGCGCGCGTCAAGCGCCTGGTGAACGACATCTCGGACGTGCGGGCGGCGGCGGCCTCGGCCCTCGATCACGAGTGGGAGACGCGGACGCCGGCCGAGCGCGAGGAGTTCACCGCGCTGTTCGCCGAGCTGCTCGAGCGCGCCTACGTCGGGCGGCTGGCCGGCACGGTGCGCGTGAGCACGGGCATGGCCATGACGTGGGGCGGCGAGACCGTGACGAAGGACGAGGCCACGGTGCGGACGACGCTGCCCTCGCGCGACGGCGACCTGCTGAGCGTCGAGTACCGGATGGTGCAGCGGCGCGGAAGCTGGTTCGTGCGCGACGTCGTGCTCGACGGCGTCAGCGTCGTCGAGAACTATCGCGCGCAGTTCCGCCGGCTCCTGGGCCGCGGCTCGTACGGCGAGCTGGTGGCCACCGTGCGCGCCAAGCTCTCGGAGGAGACGCTGATGTTCGCGCGCGCGGACCGCGCGGTGCTGGCGCGGGTGGAGGAGCTCGCCGCGTCCGTCGTGGCGCCGCTCGTGACGGTGATGGAGCGGCCCGGGATCATCTTGAAATCGCCGCCGCTCGGCCCGCCCAGGCCGCCCGCGCGGGTTCTCGCGCCGCCGGCGCGGATCGCGGCGCCGCCCGTGCGGATCGCGCGGCCGTCGGCCGCCCTCGTGGGGCCGCCGCCCGTGCGCGTGATCCCGGCGCGGAAGCCCGCGGTGGTCCCGCCCGCTCCCGTGGCGGCCGTCATCGATTGGCTGATCATTCCCGCGCCGCTCGCGGCCGACGGCGATGGCGGCGTCCTGCCGCCGCCCGCGCTCCCGGGCCCGCGCGTGTCGATCGCCCTGATCCCGTTCGGGCCGCCGGACGCGGTGGCCGTCGCGCTGCGCGCGCTCCTGCTCTCGCTGCTCGCCGCGCTCGTGGCCGCGCAATTGCGCCGGCGCGCGGCCGTCACCGGCTGAAGCGCGCGAAGAACCTCCAGATCTCCTCGTTCGCGTCGAGCACGCTCGTCGCCGGGCCCAGCATCTTCGGCAGGAGCGCCTCGGCGCCCGGCCACACGTGGCCCGCGCCGGTGAGGCGCCACAGCACGACCTCCACGCCGTCACGGCACGGGCCCCACGTGAGTCGCGTCGCGCTGTGGCCGTCGGCGCCGTGCACGGCCGGCGCCGTCTCCGGCGCGTCGGGACAGCCGTCGAAGGTCGTCCAGCGGTGCAGCGAGTCCTCCACCGCCGTGTGCAGGATGCGCGCGCTGGTGCCGGGAAAGGGCGGACCGCTGCCGCCGGGATAGAGCGCGCGCGGATCGTCCACCGAGTGGATGTGCATCACGGGCATCGGGCGCGACGGCGCGAACGCGCGGAGCGCCAGCGCGCCCGCCACCGGCGCCACGGCCGCGATGCGATCGGCGGCCTCCGCGGCCAGCCGCTGCGCCATCATCGATCCGTTGGAGAGCCCGGTGACGTAGACGCGCGCGCGGTCCACGGCCACGCGATGCTCCAGCGCGCCGAGCAGGCGCAGCAGGAAGCCGACGTCGTCCACGTTGCGTGCCTGCGCGCGGCCGCAGCACGTGCCCGCGTTCCAGGTGAGTAGCGAGCCGCCGATGCCGCTGCTGCCGTTCGGGTAGACCACGACGAAGCCGTGGCGGTCGGCCGCGGCGTCCATGTGCGTCCACTTGCGGTGGCTCTCGGCGCTGGCGCCGCCGCCGTGGAGGTTGAGCACGACCGGGCGCGCCCTCCCCGCGCCGGTGTCGGGCACGTGGACGAGCGCCGTGCGGGTGAGCCCGCCGTGCGCAACGGTGAGGGTGAAGTCGGCGGCGGCCGCGGGCGCCGCCGCCATCAGGAGCAGCAGCCCGGTGATCAGCCGCGCGGCTTGACCCACGTCTCCGACCAGGCGAGGCACGCGCTCGACGACTGCCGGTCGCCGCGCATCTCCGCCCACACCTGGCCCGACGGTGTCTTGCCGTTCAGCTCCACGCGGCCGGACTTGGCCGGGAAGAACGTGCTGAACACGCCGATGGGGCGATTCATGAACCCCGGAGGCGCGTTGAGGACGAAGGGCTCGATCGTGTCCGCCCACGTCATGACGATGCGATCGTTGCCGGCCACGATGGTCTCGGTGGCGGGCTTGGGCGGCGTGCCCGCGCGCGAGAACTGCGCGGCGGTCACGGGCAGGCTCGTGTCCGCGAACTGCGGGTAGAGCAGGGTCTCGATCGTCTTCTGCAGCCAGCGCGCCACGGCCGTGTTGTCCGAGTAGATGCGGACCTGGCCGCCGATCAGCGTGGAATGCACGAAGAGCGCGTGGCCCGCGCCGTCCGGGCACCACAGCACGCGCCAGTGGCTGAAGCGATCGGTCAGCGTCTTGCCGCCGTCGCTGCTCAGCCGGATGAAGGAGTTCTCGCCGGTCATGAGGACTTCGTTGGGGTCGACTGGTGGGGTCATGGTTCCTCCTCGCGCCGGTTAATGTACAATGCGTCCGCCATGAAGCGCCCGGGGTTGAAACGGAAGCCGAGTCGCGCGGTGGAGCGGCTGCGCAAGGCGGCCGCGCACGCGAATGGCGGCGCCGCGCACCCTAACGGCGCCGGCGCCCATGCCGGCGCGTCGAAGCCCCCCGCGAAAGTCGTGTCCCTGCTCGAGCCGGAGCTGGTCCTGGAGCGCGCGGCCCGCCGCTTCCTGCCCCACGCCATCGACCGCTGCGTGAAGTGCGACAGCACGTTCGTCGGGCGCGAGCCCGCGTTCATCCACTGCTACTACTGCGGCAAGATGGCGCGCATCGCCAACGCCCCGCTGGCGTTGCAGGAAGAGTTCGAGATGCGCTCCGGCCTCCGGATCGCCGTCTAGCGCGCTACGCCGCGGCGCGCAGGTCGGTCACGACCTCGTGCCACCACTCCTCGGCCGGCTTCGCGGTCAGTCCCTCGAGCTGCTTGCGCGTGTCGAGGAACTTCGGGTCGGCGTGCCACGCCTCCCAGTCCGCGCGCGTGCGCCACGTGCCGATGATCACGCGCTCGTTGAGCGCGTCGATCGGGATGGCCACCTGGCCGCCGACCCAGCCGGGCTGGTTCTTCGCCGCCTCCAGGCGCTCGCGCATCGCGGTGTCCCAGCGCGGCTCGCAGCCTTCCTTGAGCTTGACGCGCGTGACGATCGTCATCATGGCGCACCTCCCCGGCAGGGAGCGCTGCAAATTCGACGCCCGCGACTACCAGCGCTCGCGGTGGACCAGCTCCTCGAGCGGCTTGCGCGTGCGCGCGACGGACTTGGGGGCCTTCGCGCGCGCGGGATCGACGTAGCCGAAGCCGATCACGCGGTTGATGTGCACGCCGGCGGGAATGCCGAGCAGCCGCGCCAGCTCGGGCTCGGGCAGGTGGGCGGGGCAGGAGCCGATGCCCTCCGCCCACGCCGCCACCATCATGTTCTGCGCGCAGCGGCCGGCGTCGAACTCGTGCGGCTCGACCTGCGCGATCACGATCACGGCCGCGGCGTCGGCCAGCCACTTGCCCCACGGCGACAGCGCCCCGAGCGCGCCCACGCCCTCGCGCTCGGTGACGACGATCAGCCGGTTGGGCTCGCGGTTCTTGCTGGAGCCCGTCATGCGCGCGGCCTGCAAGATGCGTCGCAGCCCCTCCGCCGGGATCGGCTTCGGCAGGTAGACGCGCTGATCCCGCTTGTCCACCACCGCGCGATAGGCGTCCATCAGAGCCGCCAGCGCGCGGGATCCGGGCGACGCCGGTGCCACTCCGTGACGCGCTCGTAGGCGCGCGCGATGCGCAGCACGGTCGCGTCGTCGAAGCGGCGGCCGACGATCTGGATCGACACGGGCAGGCCGTCGCGGGTGAAGCCCGAGGGCACGACGGCCGCGGGCAGGCCGAGCAGGTTCCACGGCGCCGTGTAACGGATCGACGCCGGCGCGAAGCCGCTGGTCGGGAAGTCCTCGAACTTCACGGCCGGGGTCATCTGCCCCGGGAAGATCAGCGCGTCGACCTTCGACAGCAGCGCGTCCACCTCGCGGCGGAAGCGCTCGCGCAGCCGCTGGGCGTGCAGGAAATCCTGCGCGGTGACGAGCGCGCCCATGTAGATGCGCGTGCGCAGCCCGTCGCGATACTTCTCGGGCGACTTGCGGAGCGTCTCGGCGTGGTACTCGTACGCCTCGGCCATGATGGGCTGCCACATGGGCAGCGCCAGGTCGAGCAGCGGCGCGTCCACGTCCTCGATGATCGCGCCTTCCTTGCGAAGCACGTCGAACGCGGTCAGCGCGGCGGCGCGCACCTCGTCGTTGAGCCCCGGGAAGTCGACGTAATAGCGCTTGAGCAGCCCGAGACGAAGCCCGCGCGCGCCGCCTTCGAGCGCGGCGACGTAGTCCTGGGTCTGGGCGCCGCGCGTGGAGGTGTCGTCGGGATCGGCGCCCGCGATGGCCTGGAGCAGGACGGCGCTGTCCCACACGCCGCGCGTCATGGGCCCCACGTGGTCGAGCGACCACGAGAGCGCGAGCACGCCGCTCCGGCTCACGAGCCCGTACGTGGGCTTGTGGCCGACGAGGCCCGTCATCGCGGCAGGGCCGCGGATCGAGCCGCCGGTGTCCGAGCCGAGCGCGCCGGCGCAGAGCCCCGCGGCGGCCGCGACGGCGGAGCCCGACGACGAGCCCGCGGGCGCGCGCGTGACGTCCCACGGATTGCGCCCCGTCGGGAACGGGCCGTCGGTCGCCGGGCGGCCGAACGCCCACTCGTGCATGGCGAGCTTGCCGAGGAGCACGGCGCCCGCGTCCTTGAGCCGCCGCGTGACGAACGCGTCCTGCGCGGGCACGTGATCGGCGAGCACCTGCGAGCCGCTCGTCATCTTCACGCCGGCCACGGCGATCAGGTCCTTGAGCGCGATGGGCACGCCGTGCATCGGCCCGCGGCGCCGCCCGCTCGCGATCTCGGCGTCGGCCGCTTTGGCCTGGGCCAGCGCCGCGTCGGCGGTGACGGTGATGTAGGAGCGCAGCACGCCGTCATGGGCGTCGATGCGGCGCAGGTACGCTTCCGTGGCTTCCACCGACGTCAGCGCGCGCTGGCCGAGCGCGTCGCTGACGGCACGCAGATCGAGGTCGCCGACGCTCAGCGCCATGGCTCGTCCTCCGGCTTGGGCGAGGTCGCGCGCAGCAGATCGCGCTGCGGCAGCCACTCGAGCCACATGTCGTAGAGAAGGTCGCGATCGCGGTCGGAGAGCGTGAGTCCCGCCGTGCGACACTCGGCATCGAACTGTGCGCGCTGGTCCTGGCTTTTCATGACGCGAGATTGTAGCAGGGGTTGTCCGGGGTTATCCTCCCCAGCCATGACCACCTCCACCCCCCGGCTGATGGGCGCTGAGGTCAAGCGCAAGGAAGATCCCCGGCTCGTGACCGGCACCTCCGCGTACGTCGGCGACGTGACCGTGCCCGGCCTGCACTACGTCGCGTTCGTGCGCAGCCCGTACGCGCACGCGCGCGTGCGCAAGATCGATGGGCGGTCGGCGCTCAAGCGGCCGGGCGTCGTGCGCGTGGTGACGGGCGAGGACATACGCGCCCACGTGCAGGCCATCCCGCTCGGCGGGCCGAGCGCCGAGGGCGGTGGGGGCGGCAAGACGGAAGCGGGCCGCAAGCATTTCCCGCTCTCGATCGGACGCGTCCGTCACGTCGGCGAGCCGGTGGCCTGCGTCATCGCGACGTCGGAGGCCGC
>DASYTM010000186.1:0-18350 GCA_036002345.1 Candidatus Methylomirabilota bacterium
GGCCTCGAACCGTGAGTAGCTCGGCAGGTTACACGAGCCGATGAGTGTGCCGACCACGAGGACACTCGCGACATAGAGGAAGACAACCCGAAGCCAAGGCGGCGCCGCCTTCACACCGGCATCACGCCGTGCTTGCGCCACGGCCGGTCCACGCGCTTGGTCTTGGCCATCTCCAGGGCGCGGATCAGCGTCGGGCGCGTGTCCCGCGGGTCGATGACGTCGTCGATGAGCGCGGCGCCGGCGGCGATGTAGGGGCTGATCAGCGCCCGGAACTGCTCGACCTTCTTCGCCCGCTCCGCGTCGGGATCGGCGGCGGCCGCGATCTCCTTGCGGTACACGATGTTGGTGCCGCCCTCGGGGCCCATCACGCTGATCTCGGCCGTCGGCCACCCGACGATCAGATCCGGCTCGTACGCGCGCCCGCACATCACGAAGTACCCGGCGCCGTACGCCTTGCGCATCACCACCGTCAGCTTGGGCACGGTGGCCTCGCTGACCGCGTAGAGCATCTTGGCGCCGTGGCGGATGATGCCCGCGCGCTCGACCTTGCTGCCGACCATGAAGCCGGGCACGTCCTGGAAGAACACGAGCGGCAGGCCGAAGGCGTCGCACAGCATGATGAAGCGCGCGGCCTTGTCGGCGGCGTCGATGTCGAGCGCGCCGCCGAGCACCATCGGCTGGTTGGCGAGGACGCCGACGGGACGGCCGTTGAGCCGGGCCAGGGCCGTGACGATGTTCTTCGCCCAGGCCGGCTTGATCTCGAAGAGCCGGCCGTGATCCACCACCGCGCGGAGGATCTTCTTGACGTCGTAGGCGCGGCGCGGGCTGTCGGGCAGGAGCGTGAGCAGCGCGTCGTCGCGGCGGTCGGCCGGGTCGTCGCAGGCGATGACGGGCGGCGCTTCCTGGTTGTGCGACGGGAAGTAGGCCAGGTACTCCTTCACCACGCGCAGGCAGTGCTCGTCGTCGTCCACCTCGAGATCGGCGACGCCGGAGACTTCGCAGTGGATCTTCGAGCCGCCGAGCTCCTCGGCGGTGATGTCCTCGCCGACCACGGCCTTGACGAGCGGCGGGCCGCCGAGCGCCATGTTGCTGGTCCCCTTCACCATCGGCACGAAGTCCGCGAGGGCGGGAATGTACGCGGTGCCCGCCGCGCCCGGGCCCATCATGGCCGCCACCTGCGGCACCACCCCCGACATGATCGACTCCTCGCGGAAGAGCAGGCCCGAGCCCGCGAACCAGCGCGAGCCGATCGCCTCCTGGATGCGCGCCCCCGCGGAGTCGATGAGCCAGATCATCGGGATGCGCTTGCCGTAGGCGATCTCGCGCGCGCGGTTGCATTTGGCTTCCGCGTTCCGGCCCATGGAGCCGGCCATGACCGTGAAGTCGTAGGCGATCACGGAGGCGAGGCGGCCGGCGATCTTGCCGAACCCGGTGATCACGCCGTCGGCGGGCGTGTCGCGTCCAGCCAGCTCGGGGGCGATCCCGGCGTGGGTGGCGTGGATGCCGATCTCGGTGAAGGTGCCCGCGTCGAACAGCCGGTCCACACGCTCGCGCGCGGTGAGCTTGCCGGCGGCGTGCTGACGGTCCACCGCCTCCTTGCCTCCCATGGCCTCGGCACGCTCGCGCCGTGCGGCGAGGTCCTCCGCGCGCTCTTTCATGTCCATCGCTAGCGCGTCTGTCCCATGCGCGTGAGGACCCACGTGTTCATGCCCGTGTCGGGCGGCGACCCCTTGATGAGCGTGATCATCGTGGCGAGCTCGCTGCGGTGGTGGGTGGCGTGGTTCGGGACGTGCTGGAGCAGCGGCCCGAGCGGCACCGCGAACGCCTTGCCCTCGGTGTTCTTGTACTCGACGACCCGGGCGAGGTCGGCATCCTTCAGCCCGTCCACGAACGCCTTCTGCTCGGCCTCGAGCCCGTCCCAGGTGCCGCGCACCATCTCCATCGTCGTGAACTCGGCGCCCGGCAGCGTCGTCGGCGAGGCGCCCTTCCAGCGGCTGAGCCAGATGAAATCCGCGCCGTAGACGTGGCCGAACATCCGCGTCAGCGTCGGGAAGCTGAAGTGGCGGCCCATGTCGCGCGCGCACGCCTCGGCGCCGAGTGCCCCGGCCACCTCGAAGAGCGTGCGGTTCGCCCAGTGGTGGTAGTCGTACAGATCCCGGATCATCGCCGCGCTCATGGCGCCCTCCTCACCCGGCCGGTCACGGCCGGTCCTGTCCGCTGCGGACGGCGATGAAGCGCGCCAGCCCCGTGCCGGGCGGCGAGCCGCTCACCATCGTGAGCATCGTGGCGATCTCGCTGCGGTGGTGCGTGCCGTGATCGGTGACGTGGTGGAGCAGGAGCCCGAGCGGCTGCGTGTATTCCTTGCCGGAGAGGAGCCGGAACCGGATGGTGCGGTCCAGGTCGCTCTCGCCGAGGCCGTCGAGGTACGTGGCCTGCTCACGCTCGAGCGCGACCCAGCGCTCGCCGAGCACGGCCAGGGTCGGAGCGTTCAGGGCTTCCTTGGGCGCGTCGCTCGGCGAGTCGCCCCGCCAGCGCGCGAGCCACAGGAGATCGACGCCGTAGACGTGATGGAACACGCCCTTGAGGGTGGGCTCGCTGAACTGCTTGCCGACCGGGCGCGCCACGGCCTCCTCGCCGAGCTTGGCGGAGACGTCCAGCAGCGTGCGGTTCGCCCACCAGTGATGCGCGTAGAGCGTGCGAAGCGTGGCGAGGCTCATCGGTTACTCCAGCACCGCCAACGTCTCGCCCTCCTGCACCGTCTGGCCTTCGCGCACGCGGATCTCCTTCACCGACCCGGCGCGCGGCGCCTCCACGGGGATCTCCATCTTCATCGACTCGAGCACGATCACGGGATCGCCGGCGGCGACCTTGTCGCCGACCTTGGCCGTGACCTGGAAGACCACCCCCGTGATGTGCGCCTTGATCTCCTCAGCCATTGAACGCTCCTTGTTCGACCATCTGAGTATGCACGCGGCCGGCGCGAAACTGCGGGTGCGCGACAATCTTGTGGAGGAGCGGCAGGGTCGTCTTGACGCCCTCCACGACGCAGGCCTCCAGCGCGCCCGCCAGCCGCTCGATCGCCTGGGCGCGGTCGGCGCCGCGCGCGATCAGCTTGAAGAGCAGCGGGTCGTAGTGGACGGACACCTCGCTGCCCTCCACCACGCCCGATTCCACGCGGATCCCCTCGCCCGCGGGCAGCACCAGCCGGCTCAGCGTGCCCGGCGAGGGCAGGAAGTTCTTCGCCGGGTCCTCGGCGTACACGCGCACCTCGAGGGCGGCGCCGCGCCGCTCGAGCGTCTCCTGCGTGAAGGGCAGCGGCTCACCGGCGGCGACGCGGAGCTGAGCGACGACGAGGTCCTGGCCGGTGACCTCCTCGGTGACGGGATGCTCCACCTGGAGCCGCGTGTTCATCTCGAGGAAGTAGAAGCCGCCGCCCTCGTCCACGAGGAATTCGAGCGTTCCGGCGTTGACGTAGCCGATGGCGCGCGCCCCCGCCACGGCCGCGTCGGTGAGCCCGCGCCAGGTCACCGCGTCGAGGTTCGGCGCCGGGGACTCCTCGACGAGCTTCTGGTGCCGCCGCTGGATCGAGCACTCACGCTCGAAGAGGTGCACCACCGTGCCCTTCGTGTCGCCGAAGACCTGCACCTCGACGTGGCGGCCGCGCTCCACGTAATGCTCCAGGTAGACCTCGGCGCGGCCGAAGGCGGCCTGCGCGCGCCGCGTGGCCGTCGCGAACGCGCCCTCGAGATCGCTCTCCTTCGCGACCTTCGCCATCCCGATGCCGCCGCCGCCCGCGGCGGCCTTGAGGATGATCGGGTAGCCGACCCGGCCGGCGAAGCGCTGGGCGATCGCCGCGTCGGCAACGGGCTCGGGGCTGCCCGGCACGATGGGCACGCCCGCCGCGGCCATGCGGGTCCGCGCCTCCGGCTTGTCGCCCATCGCGCGGATCGCCTCCGGCGACGGCCCGATGAACGTGAGCCCCGCCTCCGCGCACGCCTGGGCGAAGCGCCAGTTCTCCGACAGGAAGCCGTAGCCGGGATGCACCGCGTCGGCCCCCGACTCGCGGGCGGCGGCGAGGATACGCTCGACGCTCAGGTAGGACTCGCGCGCGGGCGCCGGCCCCAGCAGCACCGCCTGATCGGCGTCGCGGACGTGGGGCGCGTCGCGATCGGCCTCGGAGTACACGGCGACGGTCCGGAGCCCGAGCACGCGACAGCCGCGGACGATGCAGCGCGCGATCTCCCCGCGGTTGGCGACGAGAACGGTGCGGAACACGCTCAGGGAGCGGCGGAGGCGGGCTCGGTGCCGACGGGCTCGCCGGCGGCGATGCGCCAACCCGAGCCGGTGTCGATCCAGCGCAGCTGCACGAAGAGGATCGCGCGCGGGCTCTCGATCCGCAGCTTGACCATCTGCTGGCGGCCGATGGCGGCGAGGCCGACCACGCGCGTGCCGGTGATCCGGCCCGCGAGCGGCGCGAACGCCGTCGTCAGCGCCTCGCGCGCCGCGGGCTCGATGAACGTGGCCGCGCGGGCACCGTCGCCCGCTTGCAGGGCCGCGCGGTGGGCGTCGACGGCGGCGGCGAGGTCGGCGGGCAGCGCGGCCGGATCGAAGTCCGGCGGCAGGTGCACGAGGTCCGGCGCCACCGCCTCCGGCGCCACGTCGAGGAGCCCGCCGTCGACGAGCGGCGCCGCCGCGTCGCCGGTGACGCCGCCGGCCTTCTCGAGCGCCTCGAGCAGCCGGCGCTCCCAGTCGGCCACGCGCCCGCGCGCCGCGGCGTCACGCGTGAGCCGGTCGAGGACGACCGCGCCGGCGGCGGCGTGACGGCGCTCCTCCTCGAGACAGCGCGCGAGGATGCGGCGGGTCGGCGGCTCGTACACGGCGTTCGTGGAGGCGAGGTGGCGCGCGTACACCGTGACCAGGTGCGGCTTGAGCACGCGGTAGACGCCGGCGATCCGCTCGAGCGTTTGCCGTGGGCCTTCGGGGCTCTCGAGGGCGTCCATGAACGCGACCATCGCGTCGTTGGCGGGCTCGGACTCCTGCGCGGCGGTGCGCAGCTCGGGCAGCCGCCGGCCCCAGAGGTCGGCGTGCTGGGCGCAGTCCCAGACGTGGCGGCCGAACAGGAGCTTGGCGGGCAGCTCGGGCGTGAGGGCGATCCAGCCGCCGAGGCCGCGCATCATGCGCTCCTCGGCGTACCGGTAATTGCGGATGCGGCGCGCCGAGTCGTCGACGGAGAAGTGGCCGGCCAGGCTCGGCGAGCTCAATACACCTGGGAGCGCTGGGTGCTCTTCACCAGCCGCTCGATCTCCTCGTCGGTGAAGCCTGCGAGCTTGCGCGCCTCCTTCGCGATCGAGATCGGCACGAGCTCGTGATGGCCGTCGCGGCGGCTGCCGCCCAGGTTGAAGCGCTCGTCGATCGTCTCCTGGAACTCGATGGCCTTGCGGCGCCGCTCCGGGTCGCCGCGGGTGAGCTCGTTGAGCCAGCGCGAGCCCATGCGCACGTGCGTGATCTCGTCGGCCAGGACGTAGTCCACCGACTGCTCGATGATGGGGTCGCCGATCTTCCTGGCGATGTGGATGAGCTGGTTGAACACGTCGCAGGCGAGGCCTTCGAGGCCCCGGTTGACGCCGGCCACCCGCGCCGCCGCGTCCTCCGCGCACGCGCAGCGCCAGAGGATCGTGGACTCCGGGAACTCGCCCACCCGGCCGCCGAGGTGCTCGAGGAGGCCGAGGTAGATCTCGACGTGGCGCGACTCGTCCCAGACCTGCCGGGCCATGTCCAGGGTGAACTCCCACGGCGCCTCGGGGAAGTCGCAGACGGTGCGCCCGGCGCCCTCCATGGCCTGGAGCTCGCCGACCATGATGCCGTGCACGCGCTCGCGGATGGACTCGCGGCTGGCGAGGTCCGGGAACGGCGGGAGGCCCTGCTCGACCTTCAGCTCTCCCACCTCGCGGGCGCGCATGCGCACGAACCGGTCTTCGCGCGCGAGCTTGTCATAGGCGATCGGGCGTTCCATCTGTCCTCCCCGCGGACTGAACAGCGGTTCAGTGGAGAGTGTAGCCGATGCGTCCGGGGGCCGCAAATGGGCGCGCCTTGACGCGGGGCCCTCCCCTCGCTATAACCGCCGCACTTCGTCCAAGGAGGGCGGCGCTGGAAAGCGTTCTTCAGCTGGTGCTCAACGGCCTCGCCGTCGGGTGCATCTACGGTCTGGTCGCCCTCGGCTTCGTCCTCATCTACAAGGCCACGGAGCTCGTCAACTTCGCCCAGGGCGATCTCATGATGCTGGGCGCGTTCACCTGCTACATGTTCGTCGTCTGGTACGGTCTCGGCTACTGGGTGGCGTTCGCGCTGGCCGTCGCCATCGTGGCGCTGTTCGGCGCGGGCCTGGATTCGGCGATCTTGAGACGGGTGCTCGGCCAGCCACAGTTCGCCGTCGTCATGCTGACCATCGGGCTGGGGGCGATGTTCCGGAGCTTCGCGTCGATCGTCTGGGGCTCGGAGATCTACACGCTGCCCACCCCGTTCAGCGCCAAGGCCACGCGGCTCGCCGGCGTCACGGTCAGCCACGAGTACGTCTCGATCATCGCCGGCACCATCCTGCTGTGCGCGGCGCTCTACGCCTTCTTCACGTTCACGCGCGTCGGCGTGGCCATGCAGGCGGCCTCGCAGAACCAGCTCGCCGCGTACTACATGGGCATTCCCGTCAAGCTGATGTTCTCGCTGATCTGGGCGATCTCCGCGGGCGTGGCCGCCATCGCGGGCATTCTCCTGGCCCCCGTGTCGCTGATCGACATCAACCTCGGCTTCATCGGGCTCAAGGCCTTCGCGGCGGCCGTCCTGGGCGGCTTCGGCTCGATTCCCGGCGCGCTGGCGGGCGGCGTCACCATCGGGCTCATCGAGCTGTTCTCGGGCGCATACCTGCCCCAGGGCGTGAAGGACGTCGCGGCGTACGTCGTGCTGCTCCTCGTCCTCGCGGTGCGGCCGCAGGGCATGTTCGGCTCCGTCGCGCGCAAGAAGGTCTGAGCCGTGCGCTTTGTCTTCAAGACCACGTATCGCCAGGACCTGGGCCTCTTCCGCGACGGCGCCCAGCGCAACTGGTACGTCGTCCTCGGCCTGGCCATGCTCGTGGTGCCCGTGCTCGTGCCCTCCTATCTCGTGGACATCAGCCTCGTCTTCATCTACGGCCTCTGCGGGCTCTCGCTCATGGTGCTCGCCGGCTACACGGGCCTGGTCAGCCTCGGGCACGCCGCCTTCCTCGGCATCGGCGCCTACGCCCACGTGTACTTCGTCCAGGACTGGGGCCTGCCGTGGGTGATCTCGGTCGCGCTGGCGGCGGCGGTGTCGGCGGGGGTGGGCGTGCTGGTAGGCCTGCCCGCCCTGCGCATGACCGGCGTCTATCTCACGATCGCCACGCTCGCCTTCGCGCTGATCATCCAGGAGGTATTGACGCGGTGGGAGCGGGTGACGCACGGCCTCAAGGGACGGCCGGTGGACAAGCCCGTGATCTTCGGCGTCTCGCTGGCTCACGACGCGGCGTTCTACTTTCTCTGCCTCGCGGCCCTGATCGGCGGGCTGTGGCTCACCGCGAATCTCCTGAGGTCGCCGACGGGCCGGGCCTGGGTGGCGATCCGCGACAGCGAGATCGCCGCGCAGTCGATGGGCGTGAACCTCGCCCGCTACAAGACCCTGGCCTTCGCGTACTCCGCGGCGCTGATGGGCGTCGCCGGCGCGCTCTTCGCTCACAAGGTCGGCTTCCTGGCGCCGGACATCTTCAGCGTGCTGCTCTCGATCCAATTTCTCTTGATGGTCGTGGTGGGCGGCCTCGGCAGCCTGCACGGCGCGGTGTTCGGCGCCGCCTTCGTGGCGATGCTCCCCGTGCTCATCTCCGAGGCGCGCGACCGCGTGCCGGCCTGGGCCGGGCAGGTCATAGCACTCGCCGGCAAGGACGCGGGCCACGCCACGTTTCTCGGCCTCGACCGCTTCGTGAAGCAGCCCGGGCTCGAGCCCGGGCTCTTCGGCCTCATCCTCGTGCTGTTCATCCTCTTCGAGCCCCTCGGCGTGTACGGCCGCTGGCGCAAGATCCAGGTGTATTTCTCGACCTTTCCCCTCTACAAGCGCGCGACCTTCCGGCGGCAGAAGACCTACATGCGCTCGGAGCGGCTGCGATGATGCTCGAGGCGCGAGACCTGAGCATCAACTTCGGCGGGATCCGCGCCCTCGACGGCGTGAGCTTCGCGATGGCGCCGGGCGAGGTGTTCACGATCATCGGCCCCAACGGCGCGGGCAAGACGACGATCTTCAACCTCATCTCCCGGATCTACGATCCGACGCAGGGCCGGCTCATCTTCCGCGGGCAGGACATCACGCGGGTGCCACCGCACGAGATCGCCCGGCTCGGCATCGCGCGGACGTTCCAGAACATCGAGCTCTTCGCGCACGCCAGCGTGCTGCAGAACCTCCTCCTCGGCCGGCACGCCCACGCGCGCGGCCACTTCGGCGAGGAGCTCCTGTTCCTGCCGCGGGTCCGCGCGCGGGAGCTCGCGCACCGCGAGGCCGTCGAGAAGGTCATCGACTTCCTGGATCTGCAGGCGCACCGGGACAGCTTCGTCGTCAACCTGCCCTACGGCGTGCGCAAGGTGGTGGAGATGGCGCGCGCGCTGTGCACGGAGCCCACGCTCCTGCTCCTGGACGAGCCGTCGTCGGGCCTCTCCGTCGAGGAGACGGAGGACATGGCGTTCTGGATCCAGGACATCCGGACCCTCCTCGGCATCACGGTGCTGATGGTCGAGCACGACATGAGCCTGGTCAGCGCGGTCTCCGACCGCGTGCTCGCGCTGGACTACGGCCGCGTGCTCACGCTGGGAACTCCGCGCGAGGTGCAGGAGCATCCCGAGGTCGTCAAGGCGTACCTCGGAGCCTGAGCCATGGCCGACGCCCTCCTCACCGTCAGCAACCTCGAGACCTTCTACGGTCCCATCATGGCCATCCGCGGCGTCAGCTTCGAGGTGCGCGCGGGCAGCATCGTCACCATCCTCGGCGCCAACGGCGCGGGCAAGACCACCATCCTGAAGACGGTCTCCGGCGTGATGGACCCCCAGAAGGGCACGGTGACCTTCGAGGGCCGCGAGATCCAGGGCCGCGACCCGGACCGCGTGACGCGGCTCGGGATCAGCCACGTGCCCGAGGGCCGCGAGGTCTTCCCGTTCCTGACCGCCGCCGAGAATCTGCGCATGGGCGCCTACACCCGGCGCGACGGCGAGGCCGTGACGCGCGATCTCGAGATGGTCTACGGCTACTTCCCGGTCCTGCGCGCCCGCGCCGCCCAGCGCGCCGGCTCGCTGTCCGGCGGCGAGCAGCAGATGCTCGCCATCGCGCGGGCCCTCATGGCGCGGCCGAAGATGATGCTGCTGGACGAGCCGTCGCTGGGGCTGGCGCCCAAGCTCGTCAAGGAGATCTTCGAGATCATCGTGCGGATCAACCGGGAGCGCGGCGTGACCGTGCTGCTGGTGGAGCAGAACGCCAGCATGGCGCTGCACGTCGCCGACTACGGATATGTGCTGGAGGTCGGCCGCATTGTGATGGAAGATACCTGTGCGCGCCTCCTGGAGAAGGAGGACATCAAGGAGTTCTACCTCGGCATGAAGGAATCGAGCGTCCGCGGCACGCGGCGCTGGAAGAGGAAGAAGACGTGGCGGTGACCGTCCACGGCCAGGACACGATTCCGAAGCTGTTCCGCCATGTCGTGCGCGAGCGCGGCGCCATGGTGGCCATGCGCGAGAAGCACCTCGGCATCTGGCGCTCCATCTCCTGGGCGGACTACGGGGAGAAGGCGCGCCACGTCGGGCTCGGCCTCGTCGCGCTGGGGCTCAGGCCCGGAGACGTCGTGTCCATCGCCGCCGACAACTGTCCGGAATGGCTCTACACGGACCTGGGCACGATGTCCGTGGCCGGCGTCCCCAACGGGATCTACACCACCGACTCGCCGCGGCAGATCGAGTACATCGTCAACGACAGCGGAAGCCGGTTTTTCTTCGCCGACAACGAAGAGCAGCTCGACAAGATCCTGGAAGTCCGCGACCGCTGCCCCCAGCTCGTGAAGATCTTCGTGTACGACATGGAGGGGCTCCACGGCTTCGCCGACGACCAGGTCATGCCGTTCGAGGCGCTGCTCGAGCTCGGCGCGCGTTACGACCGCGAGCACCCGGGCGCCTACGACCCGCTGGTGGAGATGGCCCGCCCGGAGGACCTCGCGATCCTCGTGTACACGTCGGGGACCACGGGACCGCCCAAGGGCGCGATGCTGAGCCACCGCAACATCCTGTTCCAGCTCGGGTACTCCGACTTCATCGTGGACCTGCACCCGGGCGACCAGCAGCTCTCCTTCCTGCCGCTCTGCCACGTCGCCGAGCGGACCTTCACGGTCCTCAACCCGCTGCGGACGGGGGCCACCGTGAACTTCGCCGAGAGCATCGACACGGTGCCCGAGAACATCCGCGAGGTGGCCCCCGCCCTCTTCTTCGCGGTGCCGCGCATCTGGGAGAAGTTCTATTCCGCGGTGGCGCTCCGCATGCGCGACGCGACGTGGCCCGGCCGCCTCGCCTACGCCTGGGCCCTCGGCATCGGCATGAAGATGGCCGAGGCGCGGATCGCGGGCCGCCGCCCCTCGCTGGTGTTGCGCCTGGCCTATCGCCTCGCGGACTTCGTGGCCCTCGACAACGTCAAGCGCTCGCTCGGGCTGCACCGCGCGCGCGGGGCCGCCACCGGCGCCGCCCCCATCGCGCCCGAGCTGATCCGCTGGTACATGGCCCTCGGCATCGACATGCGCGAGGTGTACGGGCAGACGGAGAACACGGGGCTGGCCACCGGCATGCCCCACGACCGCATCCGGCTCGGCACGGTGGGCACGGCGCGCCCCGACACCGAGGTCCGCATTGGGCCGCAGGGCGAGATCCTCCTCAAAGGCCCGCACGTCTTCATGGGTTACTACGGCAAGCCGGACAAGACGGCGGAGACCATCGTCGACGGCTGGCTCCACACCGGCGACGTGGGCAGCCTCGACGCGGACGGCTTCCTCAAGATCACGGACCGCATGAAGGACATCATCATCACCGCGGGCGGCAAGAACGTCACGCCCTCGGAGATCGAGAACCAGCTCAAGTTCTCGCCCTACATCTCCGACGCGGTGGTCATCGGCGACCAGCGCCGCTTCCTCGCCTGCCTGGTCATGATCGACCACGAGACGGTGGCCCAGTTCGCCCAGGAGAAGAACGTCCCGTTCACGAACTTCGCCTCCCTGTGCCGCGCGAAGGACGTGCAGGACCTCATCTGGGGCGAGATCGAGCGCGTCAACAAGCAGCTGGCCCGGGTGGAGACGATCAAGAAGTTCCGGCTCATCGAGCAGGTCCTCACACCCGAGGACGACGAGCTGACGCCGACCATGAAGCTCAAGCGCGCGCTGGTCAACGTCAAGTACAAGGACGTGATCGAGGGCATGTACGCGGAGCGATAACTTCGGAAGGGAGCGAGCGATGAAGAAGCTCTTGGTGGTGAGCGTGGTGATCGGCGTCGTCGTCGCGGCGGACGGGGCGGCGGCGCAGAAGGAGACGCGCGGGGTCAGCAAGACCGAGATCGTGCTCGGCATGCACACCGATCTGTCCGGGCCGGCGGCGACCTACGGCGTGTCCTCGTCGAACGCCGTCAAGATGCGCTTCGACGAGCTGAACGACAAGGGCGGCGTGCACGGCCGCAAGATCAAGCTGATCGTGGAGGACACGCAGTACCAGGTGCCGCGCGCCGTGCAGGCGGGGGCCAAGCTGATCAACCGCGACCGCATCTTCGCCATGGTGGCCGGCCTCGGCACGCCGATGAACAACGCCCTCTTCAAGGAGCAGCTCGACGCCGGGGTGCCGAACCTCTTCCCGCTCTCGGCCGCGCGCTCGATGTTCGAGCCCTTCCACAAGCTGAAGTTCTACGGGGCCGCCACCTACGTCGACCAGGTGAAGGCCGGCATCAACTACTTCGTGACCAAGAAGGGCAAGAAGGCCGTGTGCGCGATGTACCAGGACACCGACTTCGGCAAGGAAGTCCTCGACGGCGTCCAGGCCCAGGCCGAGAAGATGAAGATCAAGCTGGCGGAGACGGTCAATCACAAGCCGACCGACCAGGATTTCACGGCCCAGATCACCAAGCTCAAGGCCGCGGGCTGCGACCTCGTCGTGCTCGGCACCATCGTGCGCGACTCGATCGTGCCCTACGCCACCGCGCGCAAGATCGGCTGGACGGACGTGGACTTCCTCGGCTCGGCGGCGACCTACGACATGTTCGTGGCGGCCGCCCAGGGCGGCGTCACCGAGGGCCTCTACGCCATGGGGCTCACCGACATGCCCTACCGCGACACGCTCGGCCCCGCCGCGGGGGCGTGGTTCGATCGCTACAAGGAGCGCTACAAGGTCGACCCGAACATCGGCGCCGTCTACGGCCACGTGGCCGCGGACCTGACGGTGGTGGCGCTCGAGAAGACCGGCATCGAGCTGAACCTCGACAACTTCGTCCGCGCCATGGAATCGATCCGCGGCTACAAGGACATCTTCAACGGGCCGGAGGCCAACTTCGGGCCCGACAAGCACCAGGGCGCCAGCTCGTCGTTCCTGGCCGTCGTCAAGGGCGGCCGCTGGGTGCGCCTGACCGAGCCGCTGACGTACTAGCCGAAGGCGTGGGGGCCGTTCGGGCCCCCACCGAACCTGCGCCGGTTGACCTGGCTCACGAAGGTACGCTAGTGTTTGCGCTGCATGGCTCTGCCGTCCGGGATCGACGCCGACGACATCGCCGCCGTCCTGACCGCCTTCGTCAACGCCAACCTGATGGCCCGGGGTCGCCGCCTCTTGCCCGACGACGACTTCGAGCGCGCGGGTGTCGACTCGATGGGGCTGCTGAAGGTGCTGCTGTTCATCGAGGCCGAGTTCGGCTTCTGGATGCCCGACGAGGACCTGGTGGAGGAGAACGTCGCCTCGCCACGGACCATCGCGACCTACATCTGCCGCAAAAGGGTCCTCTCCTAGAGCGCTCCGGCGTGCGTCGCCTCCCCGTTCGCGGCGCCGATCTCGTCCTGATGGCGATGCATTCCTCCTGGAAGGGCGCCAGCAACAACACGGCGCTCGTCGTCGAGCTCGACGGCGCCGTCGATTCCGCGCGGATCGAGCGCTCGCTCGTGCGGCTCCTCGACGGCTGCCCGTGGCCGGCCTCGCGTCTGCGGCGGCGGTTCCCGTGGGGCAAGCTGTCCTGGGTGGCGGGACCACGCGGCAGCCTCACCGTGCCGCCGCTGCGCCGTCGCGCTGCGGTCACGCCGTCGGACGTCCACCGGCTGCTCGAGGACGAGCTCGACCTCGCCATCGATCCGCGCCGCGAGCCGCCGCTGCGCTTCCTGAGCATCGACCGAGGCCCGGACGCGGGCGGGGTTCTGGTGATGACGTGGTTTCATCCGCTCATGGATCCGCGCGGCGGACAGAATCTCCTCGGCCATCTGGCCGATTTCGACGATCCCGCCGCCCCGTCGCCCGCGAACGGCCATGCCGCCGCGTTCGAGCCGGCGCGCGACCGCCGATCGCTTCGAGAGCGCGGCCGACAAGCGCGCCGGAGCCTCGAATACATGCGCACGCTCGCCCCGGTCCCACCGGTCTCGCCGGGATCGCGCCTGGACGCGCCCGGGCGCGTCCGCTTCCGGCACGCGGGCTTCGTCGAGCCTGATCCGCCCCGCGGGCGCGCGCGCGCGACGCGGGAGATCTCGTGGCGGCTGGCCGTCGTGGGCAAGGCCATGGCGGAGCTCGGACGTCGACACGGTCTGCCGGACGCGCCGTTCCTGCTGCCGATCTCGGTGGATCTGCGGCCGAAGGGCGAGCCGGGCGCCACCTTCGGCAATCGGCTCGCGTTCCACTTCGCCCGGTTCGCGCCCGCGCAGACCGCCGACGTGCCGGCCCTCGCCCGCCACCTGCGCCGCCAGATGGCGGACGCCGTTCGCGACGGACAGATCGACGCCAACGCGGTGGCCATGGAGTTCCTGCACTACCGCCCGCTCTCGCGGATGCTGCGCGCGCTGCCGTGGACCTCGCGGGGGGAGATCTTCTCGTTCAACTGCGCCGACGTCACGGACTTCCCGGCTCGGCTCGAGCGCTGCTTCGGCGCGCGCGTCCTCAACGCCTACCACGTGCCGGCCGTGCTTCCCCGTCCCGGCATCGGCGTGTTCTTCAACCGGTGCGCGCGCTGGAACAACGTCGTCGTCTCGTGGATCGACGGCGCCGTGAGCGACGACGACGTGACGCGGATCGTGGACGGCGTGCGCGAAGGGATGGGATGGATCGCCGCCTCGTGAGCTACGACGTCGTGGTCGTCGGCGGCGGCGCCGCCGGGCTGGCGGCGGCGCTGGCGGCCGCCGGGCGTGGGGCACGAACCGCGCTCGTGGAGCGCTACGGCTTTCTCGGCGGCATGGCCACGGCCGGCATGGTCAGCACGATCTGCGGCCTCTATCACACGTCACCGGGCGGGACCCCGGAGCCGCTGAACGAGGGGTTCGCCGCGGCCTTCGCGCGACGGCTGTCCGCCCTGCCCGGGTGCGACAAGCCCGTCCGGCGCGGCCGGACGTTCGTCCTGCCGTACACGCCGTTCGCCTTTGCGTGCCTGGCCGACGAGCTGGTCACGTCGGCCCCGGGGCTCGACCTCTATCTCCACGCCTATCTCGTCGACGTCACCGCCGGGCCCGAGCGCATCGAGACGCTGCGCGTGGCGACCTGGGAGCGCGCCGTCGAGCTCGGGGCCGCGGTCGTCGTCGATGCGAGCGGCGACGCCGCGGTCGCCCATCTGGCCGGCGCCGAGACCGAGACCGCGCCGCCGTCGGAGCGTCAGCTGCCGTCGCTGGTGTTCGTCCTGCAGCACGTGGACCGCGAGGCGCTCGGGCCTGGTGCTCGCCTCGCGCTGCTGCGCAGCCTCGTCATCGCCGAGCGTGACGGCCTGTTGCCCCGCGGCGCCTCGAACCTGGCGCTCGCCCCGTCGCCACAGCCCGGCGAGCTGGTCTGCAAGCTCGCCCTCGACGGGCTCGTGGACGAGGGCGGCGGACGGCGCGACTTCCTGACCGCGGCCGAGCAGGAAGGCCGCCGCCGCGCCCTCGCCCTCACCGAGTTCCTCAAGACGCTGCCGGCCTTCGCGCGCGCCTTCCTCTCGCACGCCGCCACGCAGGTCGGTGTGCGCGAGAGCCGGCGCGTCGTCGGCCAGTACCGGCTCACCCGCGAGGACGTGCTGGGCGGACGCCGCTTCGACGACGGCGTCGCGCGGGCGAACTGGCCGATCGAGCTCTGGGAAGAGGGACGCCTCGGGCCGACCTACGAGCACCTCGAGGACGGGCGGAGCTACGAGATCCCGCTGCGCAGCCTGCGCGCGCGGCGGGTGGCGAACCTCTTCATGGCCGGCCGCTGCATGAGCGCCACGCACGAGGCGCTCGGCTCCGCGCGTGTGATCGGCACGTGTCTCGCCGTCGGGGAGGCGGTGGGCATCGCCGCCGCCGGGCAGGCGGACACCCCGTGAACCTCGCCGACCTGCTCCACGCTTCCGCGGCCCGTCACGCCGAGCGGCCGGCCGTGACCGACGTGCGCTCGGGCCGCTCGCTGACCTACGGCATGCTCGCGCGGGAGGCGGAGCGCGTGGACGCGTGGCTGACCGCCCAGGGCGTGCGGCCCGGCCAGCGGATCGGGTTGCTCGCGCCGAACGCGCCGACGTACCTGCCCGCGGCGTTCGGCCTGCTCTCCACCGGCGCCTGCCTCGTGCCGCTCGCCACCAACCTCACGGCCACGGAAACCGCGCAGGTTCTGAGCGAGGTCGACGTCAACGGCTGCCTGTGGTGGTCGGAGTCCGACGGCTTCGTCTTCGAGTGGACGAGCCGGGACGTGCAGGGGCGGGCGGAGCTGCCCGCGCTGGATCCCGCGTTCATCCGCTTCACCTCGGGCACCACCGATCGCTCGAAGGGCGTCGTGCTGTCCCACCAGGCGACCGCCGAGCGCGTGGCGGCCGCCGAGCGCGTGCTGGGCTTCACGCCCGACGACCGCATCCTTTGGGTGCTACCGCTCGCTTATCACTTCGCGGTCACCATCGTGGCCTACGTGAAGGCCGGCGCGCACATCCTCATGTGCCCCGACACCCGGCCCGGGCCGATGCTGGACGCGCTGCGGCGCTTCGAGGCGAGCGTCGTGTACGCCTCGCCGTTCCACTTCGAGCGTCTCGGCAATCTCCCCCCGTCCGAGCCCCTCAAGAGCGTGCGGCTGGCCCTGTCCACCAGCGCGCCGATCACGCAGGTGGTGATGGATCGCTTCGAGTCGGTCTACGCGGTGCCGGTGGCGCAGGCGTACGGCATCATCGAGGCGGGCCTGCCCTGCATCAACACGCGCCTGGACGGCGCCCCGGCCACCTCGGTGGGACGGCCCGTGCCGGGCTACGACGTCGCGGTCTTTTCCGACGACGGCGCGTGCCTGCCGGCGGGCGTCGCGGGCGAGATCGGCGTGCGCGGCTCGGGTCTCTTCTCCGCGTATTACTCGCCGTGGCGACGGCGCGAGCAGATCACGCGCGAGGGCTGGTTTCTCACCGGTGACGTCGGCCGCTTCGACGCCACGGGTGCGCTCAGCCTGGAGGGCCGGAAGAAGTCCGTCATCTTCGTGGCCGGGCTGAAGTTCTTCCCCGAAGAGGTCGAGGCGTGCATCAACCGGTTCCCCGGCATCCAGGACTCCCGCGTGGTCGGCGAGCCGCATCCCCGTCTGGGCCAGGTGCCGCGCGCGGAGATCGTGCCGGGCCCTGCCGGCTGTGATCTCGACGCGCTGCGCGCACATTGCGCGCGCGAGCTGTCGGCGTACAAGGCGCCCGTGGACTTCACGATCGTTCCGGCCATCGCGCGGACGCCGGGCGGCAAGATCTCGAGAAGGTGAGCACCGGCGCGCTGCGCGTGGCCATCGTCGGCGCCGGTCCCGCCGGCTCCGCACTGGCGATCTTTCTCGCCCGCGGGGGCGCCGAGGTGACGCTCTTCGACGACGAGCGCCGGCCGGAGCTGCTCGTCGGTGAATCGCTCGTGCCCGCGATCGTCCCGATTCTCCGGCGCCTGGGCGTCGAGAAGCGCACGGCGGCGTGCGGCCGCGTGAAGCCCGGCACGACGTTCATCTGGTCCGAGCGCGACCGCGTCAGCTTCGACTTCGCGCGCTTCGCCCCTGCGGTGTGGCCGTACGCCTACAACGTCCCGCGGCCCCACTTCGACGACGTCCTTCTCGACCACGCCGTCGCCGCGGGCGTGACCCGCGTCGTCGGCCGGGCCCGACTGCAGCCGACGTCGGGCAACGGCCACGGCGCCGAGCTCGCCCTGGCCCAGGAGACGCTGGCCGCCGCGCCCGCCCTGGGCGGCCGGCAGCCGGATCTCATCGTCGACGCGACCGGACGCGCCCGCCACGCGGCGCGCGTGCTCGGCATCGGGGCCCACCTCGGACCGCGCAAGGACGTGGCGCACTTCGCCCACTTCGAAAACTTCTGCTGGAACGAGCCGCCGGGCCAGGTCGTGATCGTCCGCGGCGCGTCGGGCTGGAGCTGGTGCATTCCGCTCAAGGAGCGGCTCTCGGTCGGCATCGTGCTCGGCCAGGAGGACGCCGCCAGGCTGGGGCGCACGGCGGAGGAGCGGCTCGAGCGCGCGATCGCGGCGAGCCCGTGGCTGGCGCCCGTCGCGGGCGCCGGCCGGCGCGTCACGTCGGTGGCGACGTACACGAACTATCAGCTGATCTCTCAGCGCGGCGTCGGCCCGGGCTGGGTGATGGTCGGCGACACCTTCGGCTTCGTGGATCCGATGCTCTCGCCGGGCGTGTTTCTCGCGCTCCGCTCGGCGGAGCTCGTCGCAGACGCGCTGACCCCGGTCCTGGAGCGACGCACGCCGCCCTCCCCCACCGCGCTGGCGTCCCTGCTGCGCCCATATGCCGTGACCCAGCGCGCCGCGCTCGCCGCCTGGACCGATTTGATCGCGTGCCTCTACGACGGACGTCTGCTCGCGCTGATCCGCGCCGGGCGCGACTGGATGGAGCACGGGCCGGGGCCGCTGAAGACGGCGATGCAGCATCACATCGAGCGGCACATCGCGATGCAGGCGACCGGGGCGGGCACGACGTCGGGCTACAGCCGGACGCTGCTGCGCATGCTGAGCCGCTACGGGCTACGCGGAGTGGAGCCGGCCGACCTCGCGATCCGCTGACATGGGGGGCCCCGATATGGCCCCCCATACCCCCCACACGCTCGGGGCGCCCCGGCAAAGCCGTGGCACCCCTCGATCGCGCCTCGATATGGCCCCC